>JAJXVG010000050.1 GCA_021782315.1 Pseudomonadota bacterium
AACGACGCTGGGATTATGTGTATCGCTACAAGGATGGACGGACCGGCAATGTCGTGTCGCGGCGCCTGACCGTCTATTTTGATGACGATGGCCGCTTGCTGCGGGTCGAGGGCGACGTCGCGGCAGGTGACCCGGCCGAACTGAGTGCCCCGGTCAATAAGAACCGGCTGGTCGATCTTGGCTCGCTTTCCGGCGAGGCCGCCGATATGCCGCTGCCGCCGCGCGAACCGCCGGGGCTGTTTCGCCGTTTCATGGATAGTTTGGGATTTTGAGCATGAGTGCAACCCGTATCGGTGTGGTGGGCGCCGGCGGCCGCATGGGCCGCATGTTGATCGAAGCGACGCTGAAGGATGAACGCTTGGCGCTTGGCGCGGCTTTCGAGATCAAGGGCAGTCCCTCGATTGGCAGGCCCGCCGGCGAACTGGTCGGCATGCCTTGTGATGTGCCGGTGACCGATGACGTTGCGGCAGGCCTGGAAAATATCGACTGCCTGATCGATTTCACGCGGCCGCAAGGTACGTTGATTCATCTCGAGCTGTGTCGTCGGGCCGGTGTCGCCATGGTCATCGGCACGACCGGTTTCGAAGCCGACGGCAAGGCGGCGATCGCCGCAGCGGCCCGGGACATTCCCGTCGTTTTCGCTCCGAATATGGCGGTTGGCGTTAATCTCGTCTTCAAACTGCTCGATACGGCAGCCCGGATTCTCAATCATGGTTACGATATCGAGGTTGTCGAAGCGCACCATCGCCTGAAAGTGGATGCACCTTCGGGTACGGCGCTGCGCATGGGCGAAGTGGTCGCCGCCGCGCTGGGGCGCGATCTCGAAGAATGCGCCGTCTATGGGCGCGAAGGCGTGACCGGCGAGCGCGATCCGTCGACCATCGGCTTTGCCACGGTACGCGGCGGCGATATCGTCGGCGATCATACCGTCATGTTCTGCGGTATCGGCGAGCGGGTCGAAGTCACGCACAAGGCCAGCAGCCGCATGCCCTATGCCCTCGGCAGCCTGCGCGCCGCGCGTTTCACGGCGGGGCACAAGAACGGTCTATTCGATATGCAGGATGTACTCGGTCTACGCTAGCACCGATGAAATCCCGGCTGCTCGCGAAACAGCTTCAGGAAATCTTTGGCGGGGAGGGTGAGCCGCATTTTCGGAAATTGATCGAGCAGGCTCGCGCCGGTCGGCAGAACGATTTGGCCGACGGCGTCGAAAAACTGATCGGCGTGGTGGACTCGACCTATCGCACCTATGCCGGGCTCAATCTCAGCGCCTGGCACTCGAAATTGTCCGGCGATGCCCTGGCCGACTGGAATCTTCGGGCGGGTACCATCGAAACCGGCCGCCAATGGAAGGAAATGCTCGGTTTCGCCGAGGCTGATCTCGATAATTCGATCGCCCAGTGGGAGCGCATGCTGCATCCGGATGATTTGCGCTTGCTTCAGGCGCAATTCGAGGCGCATGTGCGCAAGCAGGGCGGTTATTTCCAGGCCGAATGCCGCTTCCGGGAGCGTGGCGGCCAATGGCGCTGGTTCCTGTTGCGCGGCGCGGTCGTGGCCCGCGATGCGGATGAAAAACCGCTGCGCGTGCTGATACTGCAGCGCGACATCAGCGAGGCCAAGGCGACCGAAACGGCCTTGATTTCCGCGAAGGAGGCGGCCGAGGCGGCCAACAAGGCACGTGGCGCTTTCCTGGCCAATATGAGCCATGAAATCCGCACGCCGATGAACGGCATCATCGGCATGACGGAACTGGCGCTCGATACCCGGCTCGATGCCGAACAGCGCCACTATCTTAAAACGGTGAAGTCATCGGCCGAGGCGCTGTTGACCATCGTGAACGACATTCTCGACTTTTCCAAGATCGAAGCCGGCAAGATCGAATTCGAGTCGCTGCCCTTTTCGATCCAGGACACGGTCTTCGAGGCGGTGCGGGTGCTTGCCGTCGGTGCGCACAAGAAGGGGCTGGAACTGGTCGCCGATGTGCGGCCCGAGGTGCCGGCTCGCATCGTCGGCGATCCGACCCGTTTGCGCCAGGTGATCATCAACCTGCTCGGCAATGCCATCAAGTTTACCGAGCAGGGTGAGGTGGTGCTCAAGGTATCGCTCGATCAAATGACCGAGAATTCCACCTATTTGAAGTTTGCCGTCAGCGATACCGGCATCGGCGTGCCGCCCGACAAGGAGCAGGCCATTTTTGGCGCCTTTTCCCAGGCCGACGTCTCGACGACGCGCCGCTTCGGTGGCACCGGGCTGGGCCTGGCCATCTGCGCGCGCCTTGTCCAGTTGATGGACGGCAAGATCGGTTTGCAAAGCAATTTCGGCCGGGGCTCGATTTTTTTCTTTTCGGCCCGTTTTGGCGTCGAAGCTTCCGTTTTGGAGCAGACGCAGACCCTTGCCGCAAAAGCGAGATTTTCGGGGCGCCGCGCCCTGGTCGTCGATGACAATGAAACGGTTGCTCGCTACCTGGCCGAGTTGCTCGAGCGTCTCGGTATTCAGTCCTCTCTGTCGTCCGATGCGAGTGCGGCCGTGGTGGCGATCGAACGTAGCCGCTCGCTTGATTTTCCCTACGACTACGTCGTCATGGATGCCAACATGGAGGTGCCGGCCGGGTTTGCCCTGGCCGAGAGCTGGAAGAAATCCGGCGGCTCGGAAAAAATGCTGGTCATGCTGACCACCGAGAATCAACGGCACGATCTCGGCCGTTTGCGTGAAATCGGCGTTTCGGCCCACCTGGTCAAACCGGTCGGGCTGGCAGACCTGGTCGATGCCCTGGATTTGGTGGAGGGTTTCGATCAGCCGGGGAAAGAGGGGTTCATGTTATCGGAGATCGATCTCGATACGGCCGCCCGGGAAGGTTTGGCGCTCAGCGTCCTTTTGGTCGAAGACAATCCTGTCAATCAGGAATTGGCGACCCGCTTGCTCGAACGCCAGTCGCACCGGGTGACCGTCGCCAATAACGGAGCGGAGGCGCTCGATCTGTTCGACAGCGGCCATTACGACGTTATCCTGATGGATATGCAAATGCCGGTGATGGGCGGCATCGAGGCCACCGAGGCCATTCGCTCGCGCGAGATGCGGCGCAGCTGGGTGATTTCCCACGAACTGCGTCCCGTCTATGTGATCGCCATGACCGGCAATGTCATGGCCGGCGATCGGGCGCGTTGCCAGGAGGCCGGGATGAACGATTACGTCGCCAAGCCCCTGCGGCCGGCCGAGTTGTTCGCCGCGCTGGAACGCGCTCGGGGCAGTGCCCGGGAAGATGAGGCCATAGTCTTCGGTGAGGCGGCGAACCGGCCCGAAAAATCGCTCGATCTCGCTGCCGCGCTGAGGGATATCGGCGAGCCGGAACTCTTCGCCACCATGGCCGGAATGTTTCTGGCCGAGTGGGATGCCCATCTTGGCCGCCTGGAGAGCGCAATTGAGCATGCGGATTCGCAGGAGTTAAGAATGCATGCCCATACGATCAAAAGCCTGCTGGCCATGTTCCATGCCGAAAACGCAAGGTGTCGAGCTGCCGAGATCGAGCTTGCGGCAGCGAACCCGGAGCATGTCGATTGGTTGAACTGCAAGCGCCTGCATATTGCCTTGCTGGCTGAAATGGCGCGGGTCAAACCGGCCTTGATCAGCTATATGGAGACGCGTCTAATCCCTTGAATTTGCCTGGAAAGGCTATTTTCGGCTAAAATAGGAAGGTTAAAAAGCACGAGCGGGGAGGCGCAAGCCTTCCCGCTCGGCACATGAATAAGCAGAAAATACTAGGAGAGCCGGTCGTGTCATTGCTGCCCTCATTTACCCCCGCCATTCTCGCCCTCGCCGACGGAACGGTTTTCAAGGGCCAGTCCATCGGCGCAGACGGTGTTACCAGCGGTGAGGTGGTTTTCAATACCGCCATGTCCGGTTACCAGGAGATTCTTACCGATCCGTCCTATTGTCGCCAGATCGTCACGCTGACCTACCCCCACATCGGCAACACCGGTTGCAATGCGGAAGATTTCGAATCCGGCGCCAATCATGCGGCCGGCCTGGTTATCCGCGACCTGCCGCTGGTCGCTTCCAATTGGCGGACCCAGGAAGACCTGTCGACCTACCTGAAAAAGCACGGCGTTGTCGCCATTGCCGGCATCGATACGCGCAAGCTGACCCGCATCCTGCGGGAAAAAGGCGCCCAGTCCGGATGCATCCTGACCGGCGAGGTCGACGAAGGCAAGGCGCTGGTCATGGCCCGGGCCTTTCCAGGTTTGAACGGCATGGATCTGGCCAAGGTGGTCTCGGTCGAGAACGGCTACGAATGGCGCGAAGGCGAGTGGACGCTGGACGGCTACGGGCCGGGCGTCGAGCCGCGCTACCATGTCGTGGCCTACGATTTCGGTGTCAAGCGGAATATCCTGCGCATGCTGGCGCAGCGCGGCGTCAGGCTGACCGTCGTGCCGGCCCGGACGCCGGCCGCCGATGTGCTGGCAATGAAGCCGGACGGCATCTTCCTGTCCAACGGCCCGGGCGACCCGGAGCCGTGCGACTACGCGATTGCCGCCATTCGTGAATTCCTCGACCGCGGCGTGCCGATCTTCGGCATCTGCCTCGGCCACCAGTTGCTGGCCCTGGCTTCAGGCGCCCGGACGCTGAAGATGAAATTCGGCCACCATGGCGCCAATCACCCGGTCAAGGACCTGGATAGCGGCCAGGTGCTGATTACCAGCCAGAACCACGGCTTTGCGGTCGACGGCGATTCCCTGCCGGGCAATCTGCGGACCACGCACGTCTCGCTCTTCGATGGTTCCCTGCAGGGTTTCGCCCGCACCGACGTGCCGGCGTTTTCCTTCCAGGGCCACCCGGAAGCCAGTCCCGGTCCGCACGACATAGCCTACCTTTTTGACCGCTTCCTCGACTGCATGACGCGCGGCGTGGCTGCGCTGCAAGCAGCGAAATAAGCGAGAGACGACATGCCGAAACGTACAGACATAAAAAGTGTTTTGATTATTGGCGCCGGCCCGATCATCATCGGTCAGGCCTGCGAATTCGACTACTCCGGCGCCCAGGCCTGCAAGGCGCTGCGCGAGGAGGGCTACAAGGTCATCCTGGTTAACTCCAATCCGGCGACGATCATGACCGACCCGGAAATGGCCGACGTCACCTACATCGAGCCGATCACCTGGCAGGTGGTCGCCAAGATCATCGAGAAGGAACGTCCTGACGCGCTGCTGCCGACCATGGGTGGCCAGACGGCACTGAACTGTGCGCTCGATCTCGACCGCGAGGGGGTGCTGGATAAATTCAAGGTCGAGCTGATCGGCGCATCCAAGGAGGCCATCGACAAGGCCGAGGATCGCCAGAAATTCAAGGACGCGATGACCAGGATTGGTCTCGGTTCCGCCCGCTCGGCGACGGCGCATAGCATGGAGGAGGCCTACCAGGTCCAGGCCGCCATCGGCTTCCCGACCATCATCCGCCCGTCCTTCACGCTGGGCGGCACGGGCGGCGGCATCGCCTACAACATGGAAGAGTTCGAGACCATCTGCAAACGAGGTCTGGAGGCTTCGCCGACCCACGAGCTGCTTATCGAAGAATCGCTGCTCGGTTGGAAGGAATACGAGATGGAAGTGGTCCGCGACAAGGCGGACAATTGCATCATCATCTGCTCGATCGAGAATCTCGATCCGATGGGTGTCCATACCGGCGACTCGATCACCGTCGCCCCGGCCCAGACGCTGACCGACAAGGAGTACCAGATCCTGCGCAACGCCTCGATCGCCGTGCTGCGCGAAATCGGTGTCGATACGGGCGGCTCCAACGTTCAGTTCTCGATCAATCCGAAGGACGGCCGGATGATCGTCATCGAGATGAATCCGCGCGTTTCGCGTTCGTCGGCCCTAGCCTCCAAGGCGACCGGCTTCCCGATCGCCAAGATCGCAGCCAAGCTGGCCGTCGGCTATACTCTCGACGAACTGGCCAACGACATCACCGGCGGCCGGACCCCGGCCTCCTTCGAGCCGTCCATCGACTACGTCGTGACCAAGGTGCCGCGCTTCGCCTTCGAGAAATTCCCGCAGGCCGATTCGACGCTGACCACGCAGATGAAGTCGGTCGGCGAGGTGATGGCCATCGGCCGCACCTTCCAGGAATCGCTGCAGAAGGCCTTGCGCGGCCTGGAAGTCGGCGTCGACGGATTCAACCTGAAAACGGTCGATCCGGAAGCGATCGACGAGCAGTTGGCCCGTCCGTCGCCGGATCGCCTCTGGTACGTCGCCGATGCCTTCGGCGTCGGCATGTCGGTCGACAAGGTTTTCGAGCTGACCCGGATCGACCCCTGGTTCCTGGTCCAGATCAAGGAGATCGTCGATCTCGAACTGGCCGTTGAAAAACGCGAGTTGTCGTCGTTGAGCGCCGAGGAAATGCGTTTCCTCAAGCGCAAGGGCTTCGCTGATCGCCGTCTGGCCTACCTGCTCAACACCACCGAGTCCGAGTTCCGCAGTCGGCGCCATGAACTCGGCGTCCGCCCTGTCTACAAGCGGGTCGATACCTGCGCTGCCGAGTTTTCGACCGATACCGCCTACATGTATTCGACCTACGAGGACGAGTGCGAGGCCAATCCGACCGACAGGAAAAAGATCATGGTGCTCGGTGGCGGTCCGAACCGCATCGGCCAGGGCATCGAGTTCGACTACTGCTGCGTGCATGCCGCCATGGCGATGCGCGAGGACGGTTACGAGACCATCATGGTCAACTGCAATCCGGAAACCGTGTCCACCGATTACGACACCTCCGATCGCCTCTATTTCGAGCCGCTGACGCTGGAAGACGTCTTGGAGATCGTCGCCATCGAAAAGCCTGTCGGCGTCATCGTCCAGTACGGCGGCCAGACCCCGCTCAAGCTGGCCCTGGCCCTGGAGGCCAACGGCGTGCCGATTATCGGCACCAGCCCCGAATCGATCGATATCGCCGAAGACCGCGAGCGTTTCCAGAAACTGTTGCACGATCTCGGCCTCAAGCAGCCGCCGAACCGTACGGCCCGCACCGAGGCCGACGCGCTGCGTCTGGCAGCCGAGATCGGTTATCCGCTGGTCGTCCGCCCGTCTTACGTGCTCGGCGGTCGGGCCATGGAAATCGTCCATGAGCAAAAGGATCTCGAGCGCTACATGCGCGAGGCGGTCAAGGTTTCACACGATTCACCGGTGCTCCTCGACCGCTTCCTGAACGATGCCGTCGAGTGCGACGTCGATGCCCTGTCCGATGGCGACGAGGTCATCATCGGCGGCGTCATGGAGCACATCGAGCAGGCCGGCGTGCACTCCGGCGACTCCGCTTGTTCGCTGCCGCCGTATTCGCTGGGCAAGACCGTCCAGGAAGAATTGCGCCGGCAGACCAAGCTGATGGCCAAGGCGCTCAACGTCTGCGGCCTGATGAACGTGCAGTTCGCCATCAAGGACGGCGAGGTCTATGTCCTTGAAGTCAATCCGCGCGCCTCGCGCACCGTGCCCTTTGTCTCCAAGGCGACCGGCCTGCAGTTGGCCAAGATCGCCGCCCGCTGCATGGCCGGACGCAGTCTGTCGGAGCAGGGCATCGCCAAGGAGGTGATTCCGCCGTATTTCTCGGTCAAGGAGGCAGTCTTCCCCTTCGTCAAGTTCCCCGGTGTCGACACCATCCTCGGTCCCGAAATGAAGTCCACCGGCGAGGTCATGGGGGTCGGCGTCAGCTTTGCCGAGGCCTTCGTTAAATCCCAGTTGGCCGCCAGCGTCAAATTGCCGACCTCGGGCAAGGTTTTCCTGTCGGTCAAGGACAGCGACAAGGCCAAGGCCATCGAAATCGCCCGTCACCTGCACCAGGCCGGTTTCCACCTGGTGGCCACGCGCGGCACGGCACATGCCATCGAGGCCGCCGGCTTGCCGGTGCACATGGTCAACAAGTTTACCGAAGGTCGCCCGCACATTGTCGACATGATCAAGAACAACGAAATTTCCCTGATCATCAACACGGTGGAGGAAAAACGCCAGGCCATCAACGATTCGCGCAATATCCGGACTTCGGGTCTGCAGGCGCGTGTCACCATGTATACGACGATCTGGGGTGCGGAGGCGGCAGCAGACGGTATTCGCAATCTGGGTGAATTGGTGGTCTACCCGATTCAGGCCCTGCATACGCAGCTACACTGAGACAAACCAGAAACCGCCGGGCAGCCCGTGGGCGCCGGCGGTTTTGCTTTTGCTGGATGATGATATGAGCAAAGTTCCCTTGACTATAAACGGCGCCGAAAAACTGCGTGAAGAACTGCATCGCCTGAAGACGGTCGACCGCCCGTGGGTGATCGGCGCCATCGCCGAAGCGCGGGCGCACGGCGACCTTTCCGAAAATGCCGAATACGATGCCGCCAAGGAGCGCCAGGGCTTCATCGAGGGGCGTATCCAGGAGGTCGAGGGCAAGCTGTCGCATGCCCAGATCATCGATCCCGCTTTGCTGGATGCCGACGGCCGTTGCGTTTTCGGCGCCACGGTCGACCTCGAGGATCAGGATTCAGGCGACGCCGTGACTTACCAGATCGTCGGCGAGGACGAAGCCGACATCAAGGGCGGCAAGATTTCTGTGAATTCGCCCATCGCCCGCGCGCTGATCGGCAAGTATGCCGGGGATATCGCCCAGGTGCAGGCGCCGGGCGGCATTCGCGAATACGAAGTGATCGACGTTCGTTACGAATAAGACGTGCGCCGCTTATCCGAGGCTCTCTATCTCGTACTCGTCACCCTGTGGGTGGGCGGCATGTGGGCGGTCGGCTATCTGGCGGCGCCGGTCTTGTTTGCCAGCCTCGGCGACCGGCAACTGGCCGGCGTGGTGGCCGGTAAAATGTTTGTGCCGATGGGCTGGCTCGGCCTGGGTTGTGCGGCTTACCTGCTGATTTTTCTGCTGTTCCGCCGGGGCGGCCAGTTTTTCCGGAGCGCCGCCTTCTGGCTGGTGCTGGCAATGGCCTTGCTGACGGCGGCAGGGCTGTTCGGGATTCAGCCCTTGCTGATGCAGCTCAAGGCGGATGCCCTGCCGCGCGATATCATGGAAAGCGTGCTGCGCGACCGTTTTGTCGCCTGGCACGGCATTTCCAGCATTCTCTACCTGGTGCAGAGTCTGCTGGGATTGTGGCTGGTCGTCTGGAGCGGTCGCGGCTTGAAGTGATCAGCCTTGAAAGGAGCGCTTGCTTTTGCGCGGCGCCGCTGGCGCGGGGCGTCGCGGTTTGGGGGCGTTTTTGGCCTTGGCTGCGGCCAGTTCGGCGGACATCGGGCGATAGACCACGAGCAACTTGCCGATGTGCTGGACCTGGGCAGCATGCAGTTGGGTGCAGATTTGTTCGTAATAGGCCAGGCGATTTTCGCGGCTGTCGCCATAGACGCGGATCTTGATCAATTCATGGGCATTGAGATTGGTTTCGATTTCCTTGAGAACGCTCTCGGTGAGACCGTTCTCGGCAATCGAAACGACGGGGCTCAGAGCGTGGGCCTGGGCGCGCAGTTCGCGGCGCTGGGCCGATGATATTTGCAGCATAGTAAGTAAACCTTTCAAAAACGGCATTTTACCGAATGAAAAGAACCAGAACCAGCAAAGCTTGGATGCGGGAGCATGTGAATGATCCCTATGTTCAGCTTGCGAAAAAAGAGGGCTGGCGTTCCCGCGCCGCTTTCAAGCTACTCGAGATGGACGACAAGGACAAACTGATCAAGCGCGGCGAGGTCGTCGTCGACCTCGGGGCCACCCCGGGCGGTTGGTCGCAGGTCGCTGCCAAGCGGGTGGGCGATGGCGGGATGGTGATCGCCCTCGACCTGCTCGAGATGGAGCCGATCCACAACGTTCACTTCATCCAGGGCGACTTTCGCGAGGACGAGGTGCTGACACAACTGGAAAAACATCTCGGCGAGCGTCGCGTCGGACTTGTAATGTCCGACATGGCCCCCAATATGTCAGGGGTACCCCTGGTCGACCAGGCGCGCGTCATGCATCTGGCCGAACTGGGATTGGAGTTTTCCCGTGATCACCTGAAACCGGAGGGCGCTTTTCTGGTCAAAGTCTTTCAGGGTTCGGACTACGAGACCTTTCTGGGACAGATGCGAGAGACCTTCAAGACTGTCGTGGTGCGGAAACCGGATGCTTCTCGCGATCGCAGCGCCGAGCTTTATTTGCTCGGACGCACATTGCGCTGAGAGTTTGTTTAGAATGTCATTTTTATCGCTCGGCGCTGTATAAGGAGAGCAAGCTTGAACAACATGTTCAAAAACCTCGCAATCTGGCTGGTCATCGGCCTGGTCCTGATGACTGTTTTCAACCAGTTCAACAACCGCCAGGTTGCCACGGGTGCAGTCGAATATTCCCAGTTCATCGACGAGGTGAAGGCGGGCCGCATTTCCAAGGTGGTCATGGAGGGTCGCACGCTGAAAGCGACGACGACCGAAGGCAAGCGCATCACCTCCTACGCGCCGCCGGATCTCTGGCTGGTCTCGGATCTTCTCAAGAACGGCGTCAAGATCGAGGCGCGTCCCGAAGAGGAGCCGTCCTTCCTGATGAACCTCTTCGTCAGTTGGTTCCCGATGCTGTTGCTGATCGGCGTCTGGGTCTTTTTCATGCGCCAGATGCAGGGCGGCGGCAAGGGCGGGGCTTTCTCCTTCGGCAAGTCGCGTGCGCGGATGACCGATGAGGCACAGAACATCGTTACCTTCGCCGATGTCGCCGGTTGCGACGAAGCCAAGGAAGAGGTCCAGGAAATCGTCGATTTCCTGCGCGATCCCTCCAAGTTTCAGAAACTCGGCGGCCGCATTCCGAAGGGGGTGTTGATGGTCGGCAACCCGGGTACCGGCAAGACCCTGCTCGCCAAGGCCATCGCCGGCGAAGCCAAGGTACCCTTCTTCAGTATTTCCGGTTCCGACTTTGTCGAAATGTTCGTCGGTGTCGGCGCCGCCCGTGTTCGCGACATGTTCGAGAATGCCAAGAAGCACGCGCCGTGCATCATCTTCATCGATGAAATCGACGCCGTCGGCCGCCATCGCGGCGCCGGCCTCGGCGGCGGCAACGACGAACGGGAACAGACCCTGAACCAGTTGCTGGTCGAAATGGACGGCTTCGAGGGGCATAGCGGCATTATCGTGATCGCCGCCACCAACCGGCCCGACATTCTCGACCCGGCCCTGCTCCGCCCGGGCCGCTTCGACCGTCAGGTCGTCGTCTCCCTGCCCGATATTCGCGGCCGCGAAGAAATCCTCAAGGTGCACATGCGCAAGGTGCCGATCGCCGGCGACGTCAAGGCCGATGTCATCGCCCGCGGCACGCCCGGGTTTTCCGGTGCCGACCTTGCCAACCTGGTCAATGAGGCCGCACTGTTCGCCGCTCGCCGGAACAAGCGCCTGGTGGACATGGACGACTTCGAGATGGCCAAGGACAAGATCATGATGGGGGCCGAGCGCCGCAGCATGGTGATGACCGAGGAAGAAAAGATGAATACGGCCTACCACGAGTCCGGTCATGCCGTGGTCGCCAAGCTGGTGCCGAAGTCCGATCCCGTGCACAAGGTCACCATCATTCCGCGCGGACGAGCCCTGGGTCTGACCATGCAGTTGCCGGAGCAGGATCGCTACGCCTATGACCGCGAATACCTGATGAGCCGGATCGCCGTGCTCTTCGGCGGCCGGATCGCCGAAGAACTCTTCATGAACCAGATGACCACCGGCGCTTCCAACGATTTCGAGCGGGCGACCGCGATGGCTCGCGACATGGTGACCCGCTACGGGATGTCGGACCTCGGCGTGATGGTCTACGGCGAAAACGAGGGCGAGGTTTTCCTCGGACGCTCGGTGACCCAGCACAAGAACGTTTCCGAAGCGACCATGCAGAAGGTCGACGCCGAGATCCGCCGCATCATCGACGAGCAGTACGCGCTGGCCCGCAAACTGCTGGACGAGAATCGCGACAAGGTCGAGGCGATGACCAAGGCGCTGCTCGAATGGGAAACCATCGATGCGGATCAGATCGACGATATCATGGCTGGCAATCCACCGCGGCCGCCTAAGCCGTCGCAATCGTCCACCCGTGCGGTGACGCCCAGCGACACGCCGGGCGCCGAACCGACCGCGACGGCGACGGCCTGATCCCTTCTTCTTGAATCAGCCGGGAGTTGTCTCCCGGCTTTTTACTTTCCGGCTTATGAAAATACTGCGCTGCGGATCTTTCGAGCTGTCGCTGGATCGTCCCCTGCTCATGGGAATAGTCAACCTGACCCCCGATTCCTTTTCGGGCGACGGCCTGCTCGGCGATGTCGACCGTGCCCTGGCCCATGCCCGCCGGCAATTCGAGTCCGGTTCGGACATACTCGATATCGGCGCCGAATCCTCGCGCCCGGGTGCCGTTCCGACCTCGGAAGAGGACGAGTTGCGACGGCTCCTGCCGGTTCTTCGGGAAATTACCAGCTGGGGGGTTCCCGTTTCGGTCGATACCTACAAGCCGGCTGTCATGCGTGCCGCCCTGGAGGCCGGTGCGGCCATGATCAACGACATTACCGGCATGCTCCACCGGGAGGCGCTCTCTGCAGTCGCCGGCAGCGATTGCGCCGTCTGCGTCATGCACATGCAGGGCGAGCCCGGCAGCATGCAGCGGACTCCGACGTACGAAGATGTCGTCGCCGAGGTGCGCGCCTTTCTCGTCGGGGCCGTCGCCCGCTGCCGCCGGGTGGGCGTTGCCGACGAGCGCCTGGTGGTCGACCCCGGCTTCGGCTTCGGCAAGACCCTGGCACACAATCTGGCCCTTTTTCGGGCGCTCGACGCCTCGGCGGTCGACGATCTGCCGGTACTGGTCGGCGTGTCGAGAAAGACCATGCTCGGCGCCGTCACCGGACGTCCGGTCGAGGGGCGGATGGCGGCCAGCGTCGCCGCGGCGCTGCTGGCCGCGCAAAAAGGTGCGAAAATAATCCGCGTGCATGATGTGGCCGAAACCAGGGACGCCCTGGCGATATGGTCGGCCATCGAAGGGGAGGAGTGAAGGTGAGTAGAAAATATTTCGGCACGGACGGGGTCCGCGGACGGGTCGGGCAGGCGCCGATCACGCCCGATTTCGTGATGCGTCTCGGCTATTCGGCCGGCAAGGTGCTGCTCGATCAGCACGACATGCCAGCCGGCGAGCGGCCTGCCGTTCTGATCGGCAAGGATACGCGCCTCTCGGGCTATATGCTGGAATCGGCGCTGGAAGCCGGATTTTCCGCGGCGGGGGTCGAGGTCTTTCTGGTCGGACCGCTGCCGACGCCGGCCGTCGCCTACCTGACCCGCGCCCTGCGTCTGCAGGCCGGCATCGTCATTTCCGCATCGCACAATCCCTATTACGACAATGGCATCAAGTTTTTTTCCGCCCGGGGGGCAAAGCTGCCCGATCAGGTCGAGCGCGCCATCGAGGCGGGGATCGATCAACCCATGCAATGCGCAGCGCCGGCCGATCTCGGCCGGGTTCGGCGGATAGAGGATGCGCGCGGCCGCTATATCGAATTCTGCAAGAGCACATTTCCCAACGATCTCGATTTGCGCGGCCTGAAAATTGTCGTCGATTGCGCCCACGGCGCCGCCTATCAGATTGCGCCCAGCGTCTTTCACGAATTGGGGGCGGATGTCGTCACCATCGGCGCCCAACCGAACGGCTTGAACATCAACGACGGCGTCGGTGCCACGGCGCCCAGGGCCTTGTGCGAAGCCGTGCTGGCCAATCGGGCCGACCTCGGCATCGCCCTCGACGGCGATGCCGATCGCCTGCAAATGGTCGATGCAGAAGGCAATCTCTACGACGGCGACCAGTTGCTCTTCGCGATCGTCCGCAGTCGGGCACGAACGAGCCGGGTCAAGGGCGTGGTCGGGACGCTGATGAGCAATCTCGCCCTGGAACATGCGCTGAAAAAAATGGAAATTCCCTTCGCCCGCGCCGCGGTGGGCGATCGCTACGTCGTCGAGATGCTGCATGAAAAAGGATGGCTCTATGGCGGCGAGAATTCCGGGCACATCCTCGCAATGGACCGGCATACGACCGGTGACGGCATCGTCGCCGCTCTCCAGGTGCTGGCCGCCATGCGCGAGTGCGGCGGCGACCTGAAGGGCCTGTTGGCCGAGCTGGTTCTCTATCCGCAAAAGCTGATCAATGTGCCCGTCGCTTCCGCTTCAGCGTGGAAGGACCATCCGGTGATAGCGGCGGCCTTGGCAGAGACCGAGGCCGGCCTGGCGGGAAGAGGGCGGGTGCTGCTGCGGGCCTCGGGAACCGAACCTCTGCTGCGGGTCATGGTCGAGGGAGAAAGCGAGAGCGAAGTGGCGAATACGGCTGAAAAGCTGGCGGGCGTGGTGCGCGAGGCCATGCAATAAGCACGCCTATCGTCGAATCGTATTGACCGAAAAAACAACCGGTCGCTATAATCCGAAAGTTTTTCGCCAACGGAATCGTCTAGCCCATGCGTAGAAAGCTCGTTGCCGGTAACTGGAAAATGCATGGCACGCTTCAGAAGAATGCGGTCTTGCTGGAAGAAGTCAGGAGGGGTGTGTCCGGACTGGGGTGCGAAGTCGCAGTATGTCCTCCCTATCCCTACCTTGGACAGGCTCAGTCGATTCTTGCCGGTTCGGCCGTCGGCCTGGGGGCGCAGTCGGTCAGCGAACACGCCTTCGGTGCTTATACCGGCGAGGTTTCAGCGGCCATGTTGCTTGAGTTCGGGTGCCGCTACGTGCTGGTCGGGCATTCCGAGCGTCGCGCGCTTCACGGAGAGACCGATGCGCAGGTCGCCGCCAAGTTCGAGGCGGCCCGGAATGCGGGGTTGGTGCCCATCCTCTGCGTCGGGGAAACCCTGGCCGAAAGACAGGCGGGGAGGACGGAAAGCGTGGTGGCCGGGCAATTGTCGGCCATTCTAGATCGCTTCGGCGTTGCCGCCATGGCTGCGGCGGTGGTCGCTTACGAGCCGGTCTGGGCAATCGGTACCGGGATCACGGCTTCGCCGGCCCAGGCGCAGGCGGTTCATGCCGCCATACGCGCCCGGGTGGCGGCCCGGGATGCGGAGGTGGCGGATGGCTTGCGCATTCTCTACGGAGGCAGTGTCAAGCCGCAGAATGCGGTGGAATTGTTTGGGCAGGCCGATATCGATGGTGGATTGATCGGTGGGGCGGCCCTGGTTGCGGATGATTTTCTGAATATTTGCCTGGCGGCAAATCGATAGGTTGATATATGAACTGGCTTTTCTCTCTCATTCTGACGGTGCACATCCTGGTCGCCGTCACCATTATCGGCCTGGTGCTGATGCAGCACGGCAAGGGTGCGGACATGGGGGCCGCCTTTGGCAGCGGCGCCTCGGGCAGTCTTTTCGGGGCGACCGGCTCGGCTAATTTTCTCAGTCGCGCAACCGGTGTCCTGGCGGCTGTCTTCTTCGTTACCAGTCTGACCCTGGCCCACATAGCCTCCGGAAAGCCAAAAACGACTGGCAGTGTGATGCAAGAACCGGTACAATCGCAGACTGTTTCGCAGCCGGCCCCGGCCGGTGGCGAATCGCCGGCAGCGCCTGTTGATGCAGGTTCCAAGGCAAAGGAAGTTCCGAAGTAACGCAAGGGGTGGCTTGGCACGAGGTCCTCGTCAAGCGATCCGGCAAAGCAGTGCCGACGTGGTGAAATTGGTAGACACGCTATCTTGAGGGGGTAGTGGCGCAAGCTGTGCGAGTTCGAGTCTCGCCGTCGGCACCAAAAACTGGGGCAGTGGCCGCAAGGTGCGCTGTTTCGAACAAGAAACTGAATATTGGCGGCGGATCATGGAAAACTACTTTCCAATCCTGATGTTCGTTCTGGTTGGGGTGGCGATAGGTGTCTTGCCTGTCGCTATGGGTTTCGTTCTTGCCCCCAGTCGTCCGGACCCGGAAAAGCTCTCTCCTTACGAGTGCGGCTTTGAAGCATTCGAAGATGCGCGCATGAAATTCGATGTGCGCTTTTATCTGATTGCAATTCTTTTTATTTTGTTCGATCTGGAAATTGCCTTCCTGTTTCCATGGGCGTCCATTTTTAAAGATATTGTTGCGACCGAGTCGATCAAGACCTTCGGTTTTGTCGAAATGCTCGTATTCGTTGCCATTCTGGTCATCGGCTATATCTATGCCTGGGCCAAGGGTGCGCTGGAATGGGAATGAGGCTCGCGTATGGCGATTGAAGGCGTTCTTCAGGAAGGTTTTGTCACCACCTCGGCTGACAGTCTGATCAATTACATGCGTACCGGGTCGCTCTGGCCGATGACCTTCGGTCTCGCCTGCTGTGCGGTCGAGATGATCCACGCCGGCTGCTCCCGTTATGACCTCGACCGTTTCGGCGTCGTTTTTCGTGCCAGTCCGCGTCAGTCGGACGTGATGATCGTTGCCGGCACCCTGACCAACAAGATGGCGCCGGCCCTGCGCAAGGTTTATGACCAGATGGCCGAGCCGCGTTGGGTGATTTCCATGGGTTCCTGCGCCAACGGCGGTGGGTATTATCATTACTCCTATTCCGTCGTGCGCGGCTGCGATCGCATCGTCCCGGTCGACATCTATGTTCCGGGCTGTCCCCCGACGGCTGAAGCGTTGATCTACGGGATCATTCAGCTGCAGAACAAGATTCGTCGCACCAATACCATCGCTCGTTAATTGCCAAGGCTGATTCGATATGTCTGCCAAGCTGGAAACGCTTAGTCAAAACCTGCAAGAGTATTTCGGCGACAGGTTAAAGTCCCTGAAGCTCGCGTTGGGTGAAGTAACCGTCGAAGTCAATGCGCCCGACTATCTCGATGTGATGACCGCATTGCGCGACGAGACGGCTTTTGGTTTCGAAGAGGTGATCGATCTCTGCGGTGTCGATTATTCGACCTATGGCGACGGTGCCTGGCAGGGTGCTCGCTTTGCCGTGGTCGTCCATCTTCTTTCGGTGGCCAACAATTTGCGTCTTCGTGTTCGTGTCTTTGCCGAAGACGAAGGCTTTCCGTCTGTCGCCTCGATCACTGGCCTGTGGGCGAGCGCCAACTGGTTCGAGCGCGAAGCATTCGACCTCTACGGCATTGCTTTCGTCGGTCACCATGACCTGCGCCGCATCCTTACCGATTACGGTTTTATCGGCCATCCCTTCCGCAAGGATTTTCCGATTTCGGGCCATGTAGAGATGCGCTATGACCCCGATCAGGCCCGTGTGATCTACCAACCGGTCACCATCGAGCCTCGCGAGAACACCCCGCGCATCCTGCGCGAAGACACCTACGGGGATCCGGCACATGGCTGATATCCGCAATTTCACTCTGAACTTCGGTCCGCAGCACCCGGCTGCGCACGGCGTCCTGCGCCTTGTCCTGGAATTGGACGGCGAAGTCGTTCAGCGCGCCGACCCGCATATCGGCCTGCTCCATCGGGCCACTGAAAAGCTGGCAGAAACCCGTACCTGGGTCCAGTCCGTTCCTTACATGGACCGTCTCGACTACGTGTCGATGATGTGCAACGAACACGCCTACTGCCTGGCTACCGAAAAATTGCTCGGCATCGAGGTGCCGGAGCGCGGCAAGTACATCCGGGTCATGTTCGACGAGGTGACACGCCTCCTCAACCACCTGCTGTGGGTCGGCTGTCACGCGCTCGACGTTGGCGCCATGACCATGGCGCTCTACACCTTCCGCGAACGCGAAGACCTGATGGATGCCTACGAGGCGGTGTCGGGTGCTCGCATGCATGCCGCCTACTATCGTCCGGGCGGGGTCTACCGCGACCTGCCGGACCGCATGCCGCAATACCAGGAATCGACCTGGACCAATGCCAGGAAGGCGGCCGAGAAAAACGAGAATCGCAGCGGTTCCCTGCTTGATTTCCTTGAGGATTTCACCGATCGCTTCCCGACCTACCATGCCGAATACCATACCCTGCTGACCGATAACCGGATCTGGAAGCAGCGTCTGGTCAATGTCGGCGTGGTGTCGCCCGAGCGTGCAATGCAGATGGGCTTTACCGGTGCCATGCTGCGCGGTTCCGGGATTGCCTGGGATCTGCGCAAGAAGCAGCCGTACGCAGCCTACGACAAGATCAATTTCGATGTGCCGGTCGGCGTCAATGGCGACAGCTACGACCGTTACCTGGTTCGCATGGAAGAAATGATCCAGTCGAACAACATCATCAAGCAATGTATCGCCTGGCTGCGCAAGAATCCCGGCCCGGTGATCACCGACAACAACAAGGTGGCGCCGCCGCCGCGCGAAAACATGAAGACCAACATGGAGGAGCTGATTCACCATTTCAAGCTCTTCACCGAAGGCATCCATGTACCGGCGGGCGAGGCCTATGCCGCGGTCGAGCATCCCAAGGGCGAGTTCGGCATCTACTTTGTTTCCGATGGTGCCAACAAGCCTTACCGGATGAAGATCCGGGCTCCGGGCTTTGCTCACCTGGCCGGCCTGGATGAAATGTCCAGGGGGCACATGATTGCCGACGTCGTTACGATTATCGGTTCCCAGGATATTGTTTTTGGCGAGATCGACCGATGATGTTTTCCGCTGAAACCCTTCAGAAGTTCGCCCGCGAGGTCGCCAAGTACCCCGCCGATCAGAAGCAGTCGGCGTCGATGGCATGCCTTGCCCACGCCCAGGAAGAAAAAGGCTGGCTGGCCCCCGAGTCCATCGAGGCTGTCGCCGACTACCTTGGCATGCCGCCCATCGCGGCTTACGAAGTGGCCTCTTTCTACAACATGTACGACCTGAAGCCGGTCGGAAAGTACAAGATCACGGTCTGTACCAACCTGCCCTGCGCCTTGTCGGGCGGCTATCATGCCGGCGAATATCTCCAGAAGAAGCTCGGCATCGGCTACGGCGAAACGACGTCGGACGGCAAGTTCACATTGAAGGAAGGCGAATGCATGGGGGCCTGCGGCGACGCACCGGTCTTCATCGTGAACAACCGCTCGATGTGCAGCCACATGCACCCGGAACAGATCGACAAGCTGCTTGAGGAGTGCAAATAATGGCCATGCTT
>JAJXVG010000252.1 GCA_021782315.1 Pseudomonadota bacterium
GACCGAAACCCGGGAGGAAATCGAGCGGGTCGGGCTGGCCAGGCGTATCGACGTCTGCCCCGGCACCTTGCAGGAACACGACTGGGGTTGCGATAACGACCTGGTTTTTTACCTGTCGGTTGCCCACAACCACACGGCGGAAGAAAACTGCCTGGCCCTGCGGCAGATCGGTGAATCGCTCAAGCCCGGCGGCCTGCTGGTCATCCACGAATACCTCGCCGAAACGCCGCTCGATGCGCTCAATGCCGCCTTTCGCCTGACCCTGCTCGTCGAAACGGGAACCCAGACCCATGCCCATGCCGATTTCAGGGCTTGGCTGGATGCTGCAGGGTTCTTCTCGGTCGAACGCATAGATCTCAACCCCAAGGAAAAGGGGTCGCTGATCCTGGCCCGGCGTTAGGCAACTCCGCGCCAGCAGGAAATTCCGGCCGGGCGGCGGCATGGAAATTACGGATACAGGCCGCGAATTGCCCGCGCTTCGAGCACGCGGCTGCAACCGATGACGAAGGCAGCGGCGCGCAGCGACAACTTGCGTTCCTCGGCCATCGACCAGATGGCGCCGAAGGCTTCCGACATGATCCGTTCGAGCCGGGCATTGATTTCGTCCTCGCTCCAGAAGAAGCTGGAAAAATCCTGCACCCACTCGAAATAGCTGACCGTCACGCCGCCGGCATTGGCCAGCACATCGGGCACGACGGTGATGCCACGCTCGGCGAGTATGATATCGGCCTCCGGAGTAGTCGGCCCGTTGGCCCCTTCGACCACCACACGGGCGACTATTTCCCCGGCGTTGTGGCGGTTGATCTGCGACTCCAGGGCGGCCGGCACCATGAACTCGCAGGGGACCGACCAGAAGGCCGCGCTGTCGACGAATTCGCAGCCCGGAGCGCCCAGCAGCGTCCCGTTCTCAAGCTGGAAACGCTTGAGGGCGAGGATATCCAGTCCCGCCGGATTGTAGACCGTAGCGCTGACATCCTGAACGGCGACGATCCTGGCCCCGTGCCGGGCGAAAATCCGGGCGCTCGCTTCGCCGACATTGCCGAAACCCTGCACCGCCACCCGCGCCCCTTCGATCGGCAGATCAAGCTTGCGGGCCGCTTCGCGGGCAGTGACGAATACGCCGCGCCCGGTGGCATCCGGGCGGCCGAGCGAACCTCCGAGAGACAGCGGCTTGCCGGTCACGACACCAGTTACCGTCCGCCCTTCGCCCATCGAATAGGTGTCCATCATCCAGGCCATGACCTGGGCATTGGTATTCATGTCGGGCGCCGGAATGTCCTGGTTGGGGCCGATCATCGAACTGATTTCGCTGGTGTAGCGACGTGTCACCCCTTCCAGTTCCGACGGGGAAAGCTGGCGCGGATCGACGCGAACGCCGCCCTTGGCGCCGCCGAAGGGGACATTGACCACGGCATTCTTGATCGTCATCCAGCCGGCCAGTGCCATCACCTCGGACAGGGTCACGTCCTGGTGAAAGCGGACGCCGCCCTTGCCCGGTCCCCGCGAGGTGTTGTGATGGACGCGATAGCCCTCGAAGTGCTCGACGACGCCGTTGTCGCGCCTGATCGGCACATCGACGATGAGCGAGCGCTTCGGCCGGCGCAGGGTTTCCACCCAGGGCCACAGCGTGCGGTCAAGCTGCGGCGCGACCTGTTCGACCTGCTGCAGGAATATGTGCCAAGGACCGATATTTTCCTTGGAAAGATAGGAAGGCAGTTGCGCTGTGCTCACGTCGGTTCCTTTCTTGCTGAATTTTCGCCAGTGTCGCGCAAAGCGGCCGACCTGACTAGCGCGCCA
Source organism: Pseudomonadota bacterium (assembly GCA_021782315.1). Lineage (GTDB taxonomy): Bacteria > Pseudomonadota > Gammaproteobacteria > Burkholderiales > Rhodocyclaceae > Azonexus. The sequence goes on from JAJXVG010000252.1 coordinate 1,798, forward strand.
GCGCAGCTTGGCGGTATGCTCTGTCCGATAACGACTACCGGAGACACCCTGTGCCCGCACTGCTGCCGCAACCCGATCCCGATGGAATGCTCGAATATTCGGTGGTTTACACCGACCGCGCCCTGAACCATATGTCGCTGCGCTTCCAAGGCGTGATGAAGGATATCTCGCGCCTGCTGAAAAAGGTTTACAACGCAAAATCGGCCATCGTCGTACCCGGCAGCGGCACCTTCGGCATGGAAGCCGTGGCCCGCCAGTTCGCCACCCGCCGCAAGGTGCTGGTCATTCGCAACGGCTGGTTCAGTTTCCGCTGGACCCAGATTTTCGACATGGGCAAGATCCCTGCCGAGAGCATGGTCCTCAAGGCCCGGCAAGTCGGCACCGGCGCCCAGGCGCCCTTCGCGCCGCCGCCGATTGCCGAGGTCGTGGCGGCAATTCGCGAATACCGGCCCGAGGTCGTCTTCGCGCCGCACGTCGAAACGGCCTCCGGCATGATCCTGCCCGACCCTTACCTCAAGGCGGTCGGCGAGGCCGTGCGCGCCGTCGGCGGCATGTTCGTGCTCGACTGCATCGCCTCCGGCACCATCTGGGTTGACATGGTGGCCAATCACGTCGACGTGCTGATCAGTGCTCCGCAAAAGGGTTGGAGCGCAACACCATGCTGCGCCCTGGTCACGCTCGGCGAACGCGCCCGCGCTCATATCGACGCCACCAGCAGCAGCAGCTTTGCCTGCGACCTGAAGAAATGGCTGCAGATCATGGAAGCCTTCGAAAACGGAGGCCATGCCTATCATGCGACCATGCCGACCGACAGCCTGGCTGCCCTGCGTGATGTCATGCTTGAAACCGAAGCCTACGGATTCGAAAAGGTGCGCCAGGAGCAGGTCGAACTGGGCCGTTGTATCCGCCAGCTATTGCTTGCCAAAGGTTTTCCCAGCGTAGCGGCCGAAGGCTTCCAGGCACCCGGCGTGGTGGTCAGCTACACCACTGACCCGGATATTCAATCGGGCAAGAAATTCCTCGCAGTCGGATTGCAAACGGCGGCAGGCGTCCCGCTCCAGTGCGACGAACCCCCGGAATTCCGCACTTTCCGCCTCGGACTTTTCGGGCTGGACAAACTGCACGATCCACAGAAAGCGCTGGACCTCTTCGCCCAGGCGTTGGAGCGCCTCTCCCCGTAAACGCCAAAATCTGCAAAATATCTTAGAATCGCGTAATTCAGTTAATGTTGGAAACTGATCGAGATGGCCACCCCGGCCATTTCAGCGATTCGGGATGTGGCGGCCATGCAGCGGGAAAACGTGATTTCAGTCGATCAATTGCAGGTAGGCGTCTATGTCTATCTGGATGTCGGCTGGATGAGCCACCCCTTCACCTTCAACAATTTCAAGATTCGCGACGAGGAACAACTGGCCATCATCCGGTCGCTGGGTCTCAAGGAGGTGCGCTGGGACCCCGCTCACAGCGACCTGAAACCCTTGCCCGTGGGGAATTTGAGCCATCCGACCCAGTCACCTGCCGGCGATGCATCGGCGCTTGCGGTACCCGGCCCGGAGGATGTTTCGCCCGAAATGGCCCAGAAGCACAGGCGTATCGCGAAACTCAATCAGTTTCGCAGCGATCTGGGCAAGGTCGAAGCCGCCTTTGCCTCCGCCGCGACGGTTGTCCGCGGCATCACCAAATCGATCTATTCCCAGCCGGAGAAGACGGTGGCCGAAGCGGGAGATCTCATTCGGCAAATCGTCGATACCTTGTTGAACGCCCCGGAACTGGCTATCCAGGTCATGTCGGAAAGGCCGGGCAACGAGGACATCTACTTCCATTCGTTGAACGTTTCGGTTCTGGCCATGACGCTCGGTCGCGAACTCAAGCTGCCGGCCGAACTGGTCCAGCTGATCGGCGTCGGCGCCCTGTTCCACGACATCGGCCTGAACGAAGTGCCGTCCACCATCCTCAACAACCACGGCCCCCTGACCAAGGCCGAGCGTGAATTTCGCGAGGAGCATTGCAACTACGGCGTCACCATCGGCAAGAAAGCCGGCTTGCCCGCGGCGGCACTCAAGATCATCCAGCAACACCACGAGCAATTCGACGGCAGCGGCTACCCAGGGCACCGCAAGGGAGAGACAATCGACCCCCTGGCCCGCCTGGTCGGCCTGATCAACACCTACGACAACCTGTGCAACCCGCATAATATCGCTCAGGCGATGA
>JAJXVG010000253.1 GCA_021782315.1 Pseudomonadota bacterium
AATGCGGTAGCGCAAATTTTCAACTTTTCATTCGGCAATCTCTCATGACAACTCGCAAGGTCCGTTGTCCGCAATGCGGCGAAGATGCCCTTTGGGCTCCAGAAAATCCCAACCGCCCGTTTTGTTCCGAACGTTGCAAGCAGATCGATCTCGGGTGCTGGGCCGGCGATTCGTATCGCATCGCCGGCCAGGTCAGCGACGAAGAGGCCGGCGTGCCCGGCATCGATTTTCCCGGCCAGCCGGCGCGCTGAGTCGTACCCAGCCGGCGGCGGGGTCTGTCAGCAAGCAGCCGATACGGGCTGAACCTTTATTTCTGCCAGCCGCGCATCAGCGCGATGCCATGGGCGCCATGCTCCTGGGCTGTGCCAAGCGATTCCGGCCGCAGGCCGCCGAGCGCCAGTACTGGCAGCCTGTTGCCGGCGATGCGGCGGGTGAATTCGTGCCAGCCAAGGCCCGGCGCCTCGGGATGGGTTGGCGTCGGCTGCACCGGGCCGAGCAGGGCGTAATCGAGGTCGAGTTCGCCGGCCCGGACGATGTCGTCGGCGGTGTGGCAGGCGGCGCCGACCCAGGTGAAATCCGGGCGCTGCCGGCAGGCGGCGAGACTGACCGAGGACAGGTGCAAACCGTCGGCGCCGGTCCGCCGCGCGAGATCGGCATCGTCGTTGACCAGGACCAGCGCCCCGTGCCGGTGCGCCAGCCGGCATACCGCCTCGGCGAACGACAGCCGTTCGGTGGCGGGCAGAAGCTTGTCGCGCACCTGGATCAATCGCAGGCCGTCGTTCAGCGCCGCTTCCAGCCGCGCCAGCAGATTTCGGCAACCGTCGCTCTCGGCCGTCGTGATGGCCATGGTTGCAGGCAGCGACAAAGCTTTCAGGATGGGGGCGTTGGCCGGCAGAACGGGGGCGACCCGGGCGGTCTGTCCGGTCGTCTGCCAGTCGACGGCGCTGTGTTCGAGCGGGGCGGTGACGCCGATTTCACCCGTCCAGGCCGTGACGCGCCAGAAATTCAGGCGAACGGTGGCGTGCGGATAGGTGAACTCGCGGGTCAGCCACGGCGTGCATGCGGTCACAGCGATGCCGAGCTCTTCCTGCAATTCGCGGATCAGCGCGGCGCGGACGGTTTCGCCGGCTTCGACCTTGCCACCGGGGAATTCCCAGTAGCCGGCGTAGACCTTGCCCGGCGGGCGTTGGGCGAGGAGGAATTCGCGGCCGTCGGCGCGGAGCATGACGGCGGCTGCGACTTCAACGATTTTGCTCATTTGAGCTTCCGACGGCTGGTCTTCTGACGGCCGGCCAGGTCCCTGGCGAACTGCCAGGCCACGCGGCCCGAACGCGAACCTCGGCTGAGCGCCCAGTTCAGCGCTTCGCGTTCGCTGGCGGCGATGACCGCCTCGGCCACGCCCAGTTGGCGGGCCCAGTGATGGGCGATGGCCAGGTAGTCGTCCTGGCTGAAGGGGTAGAAGGAAATCCACAGGCCGAAGCGTTCGGATAGGGATATTTTTTCCTCGGTCGTCTCGCCGGGGTGTATTTCGTCGTCGACGCGACAGGTTTCGAGGTTTTCCGAAAAATATTCCGGCATCAGGTGGCGGCGGTTCGAGGTGGCGTAGATCAGCACATTGTCTGGCGGCGCGGCGATGGACCCGTCGAGTACCGATTTCAGCGCCTTGTAGGCGGTTTCGCCGGCCTCGAAGGAGAGGTCGTCGCAAAAAATGATGAATTTTTCCGGCCGGCCGTCGAGTAGATCGACGATGTCCGCGAGGTCGATCAGGTCTTCCTTGTCTACCTCGATCAGGCGCAGCCCCTTGGTGGAAAACTGGTTGAGCACGGCTTTGACCAGGGATGACTTGCCGGAGCCGCGGGCACCGGTCAGCAGCACGTTGTTGGCCGCCTGACCGGCGACGAACTGGCGGGTGTTGGCCGTGATGCGCTCCTTCTGATTGTCTATGTTTTCAAGGTCGCTCAGGCGAATCGGATGGGGATGGGGAACGGCCTGCAGCCAACCGCGGCCATTGCGTTTGCGCCAGCGAAAGGCGACGGCGGCTTGCCAGTCCGGAACTGGCGGGGCGGACGGCAACACCGCTTCGAGGCGGCCGAGAACGGACTCGGCGCGGGCGAGCAATTGCTCCAGTGCGGCAGGATTGAGCATGATGGCATGTATACTTCGCTGTAAATTGCGAACTCTAGCGAAAGTCATGCGAAAAATCCAAGCCGCCGCCCTTTTATTTGTTGCCCTGATGACCGGCTGTTCAACGGTGCCGACCACTACGCCTCCGGCTACCTGCACGCCCGCTGCCGCTTGTCCGGCCTGCCCGGCTTGTCCAGGCCAGCCACAGACCCTAACGCCGCCGCCCTTTTCGCGCTCTTTCCAGCCGGCCAACTGGAGTGATCTGCCCGGCTGGTCCGACGACGATGTCGCCGCCGCCTGGCCGGCTTTTCTGCTTTCCTGCCGTGCCGTCGCCGGCAGGCCGAACGGGCCCGGCTGGAAGCGTGTCTGCGACCTGGCCCGGAAGGCCGATGGCAAGCCGGGCAACGACCCGAGACTGTTTTTCGAACAAAATCTGAAGCCCTATGCCATCCTCGCCGGCGATGCCTCGGACAGTGGCATGGTCACCGGTTATTACGAGCCGCTGCTGCGCGGTAGCCGGACGCGGAGCAAAGGCTATGCGCAGCCGGTGCTCGGGGTGCCGGACGATTTGTTGACCATCGACCTGTCGTCGGTTTTTCCCGAACTCAAGGACAAGAGGGTGCGCGGCCGTCTGGAGGGCAACAAGGTCGTTCCGTATTGGTCGCGGGCGGAAATTTTGGCGCGCGGCGAAAAAATACCCGGCAAAACCCTGCTTTACGTGGACGATGCCGTCGAGCTTTTCTTTCTGCAGGTACAAGGCTCCGGGCGTGTCAAGCTGACCGACGGGAGCATGGTCCGTCTGAATTATGCAGACCAGAACGGGCAGCCCTACCAGTCCATCGGCAGGATACTGGTCGAGCGCGGCGAGTTGAAATTGGAAGATGCATCGATGCAGGGTATTCAGTCCTGGGCCCGGGCCAATCCGACCCGTCTTGATAGTCTGCTGAATGTCAATCCCAGCTATGTGTTCTTCCGCGAAGTGCCGAACAGCCAGGATGGACCGACCGGCGCGCTGGGCGTGCCGCTGACAGCCGAGCGCAGCATCGCCGTCGATCCCCGTTCGGTGCCTCTCGGTTCGCCGGTCTTCCTGGCCACGACCCGACCCAATTCGGGGGTGCCGATGAATCGCCTCGTCATGGCCCAGGATACCGGTGGAGCGATCAAGGGGGCGGTGCGCGCCGACTTCTTCTGGGGTTTCGGCAAGGAGGCCGGTGAACAGGCCGGACGAATGAAACAGAGCGGCCGTGTATGGATACTGCTGCCGTCCGAACTCGCCCCTAAATAATGCACCAATGCACCAATGTGGCGTTATTTGTCGATTATTTGCACCTTAACGGTGCATATGTTTCGATAATGGCTTTTGCAGTGCACTGATTTGTAACATTTTTTATGCACTGGAATGGTGCTTGCTTTCCATCCCCACATTCTTCGTATGGGGGTTTCATGGAAACGTATCAATCCAGTAGCAATGTGCTGTTCATCCTGCTTGGCGCCATCATGGTGCTGGCCATGCATGCGGGTTTCGCCTTTCTCGAGGTGGGCACCGTCCGCAAGAAAAACCAGGTCAACGCCCTGGTCAAGATCCTGACTGACTTCGGCATTTCGACCGTGGCCTATTTCTTTATCGGTTACAGCATCGCCTACGGGGTCAATTTTTTCACCGGCGTCGACACGCTGATGGAAAAGAACGGCTACGAACTGACCAAATTTTTCTTCCTGCTGACCTTTGCCGCCGCCATTCCCGCCATCATCTCGGGTGGCATCGCCGAGCGGGCCAAATTCAATCCGCAACTGATCGCCACCTTCCTGCTGGTCGGCTTCGTCTATCCTTTCTACGAG
>JAJXVG010000001.1 GCA_021782315.1 Pseudomonadota bacterium
CGTCCGTTTCTGCGACGCCTTCAATATTCCGGTCGTCACCTTCGTCGATGTTCCGGGCTTCATGCCGGGCACCACCCAGGAATACGGCGGCATCATCAAGCACGGCGCCAAGCTGCTCTACGCCTACGCCGAGTGCACCGTGCCGAAGGTTACCGTGATCACCCGCAAGGCCTATGGCGGCGCCTACGACGTGATGTCGTCCAAGCACCTGCGCGGTGACGTCAATATCGCCTGGCCGTCGGCCGAAATCGCCGTCATGGGCCCCAAGGGCGCGGTCGAGATCATTTTCCGCGAAGAAAAAAACGATCCGGCCAAGCTGGCCGGACGCGAAGCCGAATACAAGGAAAAATTCGCCAATCCGTTCGTGGCCGGCGCCCGCGGTTTCATCGACGACGTCATCATGCCGCACGCCACCCGCAAGCGCATCGCCCGTTCGCTGGCCATGCTGCGCGACAAGAAACTCGAAAATCCCTGGCGCAAGCACGGCAACATTCCTCTATGACCAATTTGGCATCGCGCATGACTTTGTTGGCTTCCTTGGCTACTGCCGTACTGGCGTACTGTCTCGTCGCCGCCTCGCCCTGCGCGCCCCGAATTGCTCAGTCACTCTGAATTGAGGGTCACACATGTTTACAAAAATTCTGATCGCCAACCGCGGTGAAATTGCCTGCCGCGTCATCAAGACCGCCCGCCAGATGGGCATCAAGACGGTTGCCGTCTATTCCGAGGCCGACAAGGACGCGCTACACGTCGACCTCGCCGACGAGGCCGTCTGCATCGGCCCGGCCGCCTCGAAAGAGTCCTACCTGGTCATGGACAAGATCATCGCCGCCTGCAAGCAGACCGGCGCCCAGGCCGTCCATCCGGGTTACGGCTTCCTGTCCGAGAATGCGGAATTCTCGCGGCGCCTGGAAGAGGAAGGCATCAAGTTCATCGGGCCGAAGCATTATTCGGTAGCCAAGATGGGCGACAAGATCGAGTCCAAGAAACTGGCCATCGCCGCCCAGGTCAACACCATTCCCGGTTACAACGATGCCATTGCCGGCCCCGACGAGGCGGTCAAGATCGCCCAGGGCATCGGCTACCCGGTCATGATCAAGGCTTCTGCCGGCGGCGGCGGCAAGGGTCTGCGCGTCGCCTACAACGACGCCGAAGCGCACGAAGGCTTCTCCTCCTGCGTCAACGAAGCCCGCAATTCCTTCGGCGACGACCGCGTCTTCATCGAGAAATACGTGCTTGAACCGCGTCACATCGAGATCCAGGTGCTCGGCGATTCGCACGGCAACTATGTCTACCTGAACGAGCGCGACTGTTCCATCCAGCGTCGTCACCAGAAGGTCATCGAGGAGGCGCCGAGCCCCTTCGTCGACCCCGCGATGCGCAAGGCCATGGGCGAGCAGGCGGTGGCCCTGGCCAGGGCGGTGAATTACGAATCGGCCGGGACGGTGGAGTTCGTCGTCAGCGGCGCCACCAAGGAATTCTATTTCCTGGAAATGAACACCCGCCTGCAGGTGGAGCACCCGGTCACCGAGCTGATCACCGGCCTCGACCTGGTTGAACAGATGATCCGCGTCGCCTACGGCGAGAAATTGCCGATTTCACAGGCCGATGTCGGCATCAAGGGCTGGGCGATGGAATGCCGGATCAATGCCGAAGACCCGTTCCGCGGCTTCCTGCCGTCGACCGGTCGCCTGGTCAAGTTCCAGCCGCCGAAGGAAGTGCCCGGGCAGGTCCGCGTCGATACCGGCGTGTACGATGGCGGCGAAATATCGATGTTCTACGACTCGATGATCGCCAAGCTCATCGTGCACGGGGCTACCCGCGACCAGGCCATCACCCGCATGCGCGACGCGCTGAACGGTTTCGTCATCCGCGGCATTTCCTCGAACATTCCGTTCCAGGCGGCACTGATGCAGCATCCGCGCTTCCAGTCCGGCATCTTCGATACCAGCTTCATCGCCAAGGAGTATCCGAAAGGTTTCGACGCCTCGATGGTGCCGCACGACGACCCTGCCCTGCTGGTCTCCGTCGCCGCCTATGTCTACCGCGCCTTCACCGACCGTTCCGCCTCGATCACCGGCCAGTTGCAGGGCCACGAGCGCATCGTCGGCGACCATTGGTGCGTGGTGCGCCTGAATCCGAACGGCAACGAGCACCATACGGTGATCGCCCGCCCGATTCCCGGCGGATATCACGTCGAGTACAAGGGCGAGAAATACGAGATCCTGTCCGACTGGAAGCTGGGCGAGTCCCTGTTCAACGGCACCTGCAACGGCGAGGAATTCACCTTGCAGGTCGAGCGTCACAGGACCAGGTACAGCCTGTTCCACTGGGGTACCCGGGCCGATTTCATGGTAATGAGCGCCCGCGCCGCCGAACTGCTCGCCCTGATGCCCGAAAAACAGGCACCCGACCTCTCAAAGTTCCTGATGTCGCCAATGCCCGGGCTGCTCCGCGAAGTGGCGGTGCAGGTCGGCCAGGAGGTCAAGGCCGGGGAAAAGCTGGCGGTGATCGAGGCCATGAAGATGGAAAACATCCTCAAGGCTGACCAGGATTGCAAGGTCAAGAAAATTTCCGCCGCCGCCGGCGAAAGCCTGTCGGTGGATCAGGTCATCATCGAGTTCGAATAACCCGGCTTCGACCGGTTTTTCCGGTATCGCCCGGCAATGGCCCGCCTCCCGGCGGGCCATTTTATGGCTTGTCGACGGCGTAGCGCACGAAATCGACGCCGCGCTCCAGAACTTCGGTCGGCAGCACCTCGACGATCGAGCTTCCTTCCAGGGCCAGACGCGCCTTGAGACGAATCGGCGCGACGGCGGGGGCGATCAGCGTACAGTTTTCGCCATCGTGCAACAGGAAAACAGGTATGGCCGGCAAATGCCAGTCCTGCGGAAGATTGGCCAGGCGCCCGGCCTCGACATTTTCGTCGTACCAGATGAGATCGGCCGCCAGCGCACCACCGTCTACGCTTTGCAAGCCGACCATGGTACCAAGGCGGGGCACGCCGAGCGATACCGTGGCGATCAGGCAGGGCGATTGCCGGCGGGCCCCGCCACGGTCGGCCGGACGTATGACCTTGCCATCGACCAGCAACCAGTTTTCGCCGGGCACGTTGAGTTTTTTGACGGCAGTCGGCAGATTGGAGACGCGGTCGAAGCCGAACATGGCCATGCGCTGGTGGGCGAAGGTCGCACTACCGGCATTCAGCCCGCCGCCCCCTTGCAGCATCTGGCCGGTAATAACGGCAAAGGCATGCTCGGCGCCGAAGGCAAGTTCGATTTCGCCGACTTCGGTGGCTTGGGGCCGGGCATGCACTTTCAGACTGACCTCAAGTGCGCGGAGTAGACGAATGCAGGCAGCCGGCGAGAGTTCACGACCCAGCTTCAGGGACTCCGGCGACTCGCCATCCTGCAGCGCCTTGATCCGCTGCGTTATCTTGTGAGCCACCTTGCGCACCTCGAGCCAGCGCGGCACGCCATCCGGTAAGACTTCGCCGAACAGCGGGGCGAGATCGACCGCATGTCTTTTCGGCCCGTCAGCCTGCCCCATTTGAAAGTCGGTCAGTTCCCGCCAGCGGCTGATTGCCCGGTTGGCAACGGCGAGCTGGGCCACCGAAAGACGGTAGGGGTCGATCAGCCTGAGCATGAAGGCCCAGGCCAGGTGACCGGCAATATTCGCTTCGCCGAGGTGGGGAAAGTCCGGATCGAGCAGGGGGCGATGCAATTGATCGCAGGCATGCGCTTCGGCGAGCACGGCGAAGAGGAACTGGTCGAGTTGCCTCGGACATTCCCGGGCGGCCAGGAAATGACAGTATTCGGCCATCCGGAAGGCGCCGGCTGCTCGATGCAGGGGCAGGCATTTCTCGGCGGCGGGAAAATGCGCCGCGATGCGAAGATAGGCGCTTCCCAGGCGTAACCAAAGGCGCTGGGCGACCTCGAAACAATGCTCATCGTCGTCGAGCATGGGCAGCGCCTTGCGGAGATAGCGGGACTCGACGACTGCCTGGGCCGGCAGGGCCGCCGCGCGCAGCAACCTGAGCAGTTCGAGCACGAGGGGCGGCGATAGCGTCGCTGCCTCGATCGCCTCGACCTGCAGCGCGACGGCAGCCAGCATGTGCATCGGCTGTGCCTGCGGTTGAGCCGCCAGCCAGCTTTTTGCCGTTGGCAGGTCGTTGAAGGCAAGCGCGATATTCTTGCGCGGTTCCGGCAGCCTTAACCAGTCCATGAGCACTCCTTGCATGGCATTGTCGAATACATGCGTAGACTCTCGACCATAATGGCCGGGATTTCAAGGAAATCGACCTTCAAAAGCGGCCTTTCGGTGATGCCGGGATGCCTTCGCTGCGCGAAGGCCGGCTAGGCCAAGCTGATCGACGCCACCGGGCAAGGCGCGACACAGGCACCGCAGCCGGTGCACCTGGCCGTCTCCACCTCCGCCAGAGAAGTGCCGCCGGGGCGGAGGGGGAAGCGGATGGCGCGGGTGTCGCAGAAATCGCCGCAGACCCGGCACTCGATGCCACGGCGCGCCAGGCAATCTTCACCGATAACGGCCTTGTGCAGCCAGGCGACCTGTTCGTTATCGGCGCGGCTGATCGCCCCGGACGGACATTTGTTGACACAGTCGCCGCAGAAGGTGCATTCGCCACGGGCGAAGTCTATGGTCGGATAAGCCCCGTCGCCGCTCACGATAATTCGCTGCGGGCAGCCGGCGATACAGTCGCCGCAACGGGTGCAACGGTCGACGAAAGCCACCTCGGCAAGCGCCCAGGGCGGCCGGATTTCAGCCTTGGGACGCGGCTTCCCCCGAAAGAAACCGCGCCGGGAGAGATCGACCATGGGCCCTACTTGCCGGCCTTCATCTTCTCGATGCCCTGACGCAGCATCTGGTCGATTTCCGATCCCGGTTCGACCTGCTCCAGCAGAGGCTCCCAGTAGGCGATGCCTTGCTTGTTGTCGCCGGCTTCCATGGCGGCGGCGCCGGCCAGGAAGAGACTGTGGGCATTCTTGGGATCGATCTTCAAGGCCTGTTCGACCAGTTGTCGGGCCTTGCCGGTGATGCCCTTGCCGTTGGCCATGGCCAGGGTTTCGGCGTAGCTGGTCAGTTGTTCTGGGTCGTCGTTGATCGCCCCTTCCGCCTTGCCATAGGCTTCTGCCGCGTCGGCGTAGCGCCCCAGCGATTTGTAAGAGCGGGCAAGCATCAGCCAGCCCTGCATGTCATCCGGATTGGCCTTCATTTTCTCGGCCAGCCTGGCGACCATTTCGTTGATCTTTTCCGGCGTCATCTGCGCCTGGGCTACGGTCTGCATCGGATCGAGCGCCTTCGGATTGCCGAGAATGCCGTAGCCGAGAAGGCCGAGGACGGGCAGGAGCAGCAGGATGGCGATGGCCAGCTTGCGGCTCGGGCCGTGCGTGACCCCGCTTGCGGCATCAGCCGTGGCGGGCTCGACCTCGTCGAGCAGGCGGCGCTGAAGTTCCTGCCTGGCCTGGTTGAAATCGGTCTCGGCCAGTGATCCTTCCGCCTTTTCGCGGTCAAGTTCGGCCAGTTGGTCGCGGAAGATGGCGAGATTGACTTCCTTGCGGTCCGCCCTGGTTTTCGGTGCCCGCAAGCCGAGCCACAGCGGCGGCAGGATGAAGGCCGAAACGACCACGATGAGGAGGATGGCGAAAATGGCGAACTGGTTCATTTCTGTTCGGATTCCTTGAGCAGCGCATCGGCACGGCTGGAGTCGGCGGCCGAAAGCGGCTGATCCTCGGCATTGAGACGCGCGTTGCGGCGACGCAGGTAGCGCTGCAGGGCAAACAGGCCGAACAGCATCAAGGCAAGCGGCCCGCCCCAGAGCAGCAGGGTGATGCCTTTAACCGGCGGCCGGTAGAGGACGAAGTCGCCGTAGCGGGCGACCATGAAATCGACGATTTCCTTGTCCGATTTGCCTTCCTTGATCATGATGCGAATTTCGTGGCGCAGGTCCTGGGCCAGTTCGGCATTGGAGTCGGCAATGGTCTGGTTCTGACAGACCAGGCAGCGCAATTCCTCGGAAAGCCCTTGCAGGCGCTTTTCGGCGACGGGGTCGGCGGCGACGGCGGCTTCATTGGCCTCGTCGGCGATGGCGATGCTCGATCCGAAACAGCTGCCGAGGACGAGCAGTGCGATCAGGAGGTGGCGCTTCATTTGTTCAACTCGGCAAGCAGGGGCATGATCTTGGTGGTCAGCACCTCGGGCGAGATCGGGCCGGTATGCTTCATGCGGATGGTGCCGGCCTTGTCGATGACGTAGGTTTCCGGCACGCCATAGACGCCGTAATCGATGCCGACGCGGCCGTCGATATCCATGACGGTCAGCGTGTAGGGATTGCCGTGCTGCGCCAGCCACTGGTTGGCGCGCTGAAAGGCCAGCTTCTTCTCCTCGTCGGCCGGCATCTTGCTCATGTCGAATTCGCCGTCGCCACGGACCTCCTTGTAATTGAGGCCGATCAGCGGCACGTCGACCTTCCTGGAAAACTCGACCAGAACCGGATGCTCCTGGCGACAGGAGATGCACCAGGAGGACCAGACGTTGAGCAGCCAGACCTTGCCCAGCATGTCCTTCGGAGCGAGCGTCTTTTCCGGCGTGGCCAGGACGTTCAGATTGAAGGCCGGGGCAGGCTTGCCGACCAGGGGAGAGGGAACGTCGCGCGGATTGAGATTGAGCCCGACGGCGAGCAGGGCGACGAGAGCGGCGAAGGCGCCGAGGATCCAGTAATAGCGATTCATGCTTGTTGTGTTCCGGCAGGGATTTTGACGGCTTCTGAGGCACGGGATTTGACGCGATAGCGACGGTCGAGCAGGGCGAACAGGCCACCGATCGCCATCAGGATGCAACCGCCCCAGATCCAGTCGACGAAAGGCTTGTAATAGACGCGCACGGCCCACTCGCCTTCCGGCTTGTCACGGTCGATCGGTTCGCCGAGCGAGACATAGACGTCGCGCAGGAAGCCGGCATCGATGGAGGCTTCGGTCATGGGCATGCCGGAAGAGGCGTAGTTGCGCTTTTCCGGAGTCATTTTCCGCATGAACCTGCCGTTCACGGCGAGGTCGAAATCGCCCTGGGCGGCAACGTAATTCGGCCCCTGCACGGTTTTGACCCCGTTGAAGGTGAAGCTGTAACCGGCTACTAGGGTAGTCTCGCCGGGCCCCATCTTGACATCCTTCTCTTCCTGGAAGCTGCTAACCATGGTGACGCCGACGACGAAAACGGCGATACCGAAGTGGGCGACGCACATGCCGACGAAGCTGCGCGGCTGCTTCAACGCCGTGCCCAGGAAGGACTGGCCTGCGCGCGTCTGCTGTACCCGCTCGGCGAAGTGGAGCAGCGTGGTCAGGGCGATCCAGGCGGCAAACAGGATGCCCAGCGCGGTCAGCGCGGCCCAACGGCCATAAACGAGGGGCAGGACAATGGCGACGACGGCCGAGGCAAGCATGGCCCAGCGCACGGTGCGACTGATTTCCCGGATCGATGCCTCCTTCCAGCGGGCGAAGGGAGCAACGCCCATCAGGAAGAGAACCGGCGCCATGACGGGCACGAAGACGGCATTGAAATAGGGCGGCCCGACCGAAATCTTGCCGACACCCAGTGCATCGATAAGCAGCGGGTACAGGGTGCCGAGCAAGACCGTCGCGCAGGCAACGACGAGCAGGACATTATTGGTGAGCAGCAGCGACTCGCGCGAAACCAGGGCGAAGCGGCCGCCCAGCCCGACCTTCGGGGCGCGCCAGGCAAACAGGGCGAGCGAGGTGCCGATCACGGCAACCAGGAAAATCAGGATGAAAATGCCGCGCCGCGGGTCGGTGGCGAAGGCATGCACCGAGGTCAGCACGCCGGAACGAACAAGGAAGGTGCCGAGCAGCGACAGCGAAAATGCCGAAATGGCCAGGAGCACGGTCCAGTTCTTGAAACTGCCGCGCTTTTCGGTCACCGCCAGCGAGTGGATCAGCGCCGTGCCGACCAGCCAGGGCATGAAGGAGGCGTTTTCGACCGGGTCCCAGAACCACCAGCCACCCCAGCCCAGTTCGTAATAGGCCCACCACGAACCCATGGCGATGCCGAGGGTCAGGAAGCACCAGGCGGCCATGGTCCACGGCCGCGACCAGCGCGCCCAGGCGGCATCCAACTGGCCGGAGAGCAAGGCCGCGATGGCAAAGGCGAAGGCGACCGAGAAACCGACGTAACCCATGTAGAGCAGGGGCGGATGGATGACCAGACCCGGATCCTGCAGCAGCGGATTGAGGTCACGCCCTTCGGCGGCGGCTGGCAGCAGGCGTTCGAAGGGGTTGGAGGTGATCAGGATGAAGAGCAGGAAACCGAAGGCGACCAGCCCCAGGGTGCCGAGAACACGGGCGACCATGGTTTCCGGTAGTTGCCTGGAAAGCATGGCGACGCCGAAGGCCCACCAGGTCAGGAACAGCATCCACAGCAGCAGGGAACCTTCATGACCGCCCCAGACCGCCGCCACGCGGTACTGGATGGGCAGCAGCGAATTGGAATGCTGGGCGACGTAAACCACCGAGAAATCGCTGGTCACGAAGGCCTGAACCAGGCAGGCGAAGGAGAAAGTCAGCAGCAGGGCCAGGGCCGAGGCGGCCGGCCGGGCGACGGCAACCCAGGCCATGCGGTTGCGGTGAGCGCCGAGCAGGGGCAGGGTACCGAGGATCAGCGCGACCAAGGCGGCGAGGATGAGGGCAAAGTGGCCAAGTTCGGGAATCATGCTCAGTAGCTCGCTTTCGGCTTGTCGCTCAGGGAAGAGGGAGAAACATGCTTGCCGGCGGCTTTCTGGGCGTCGTCCACGGCCTTGGCGGCTTCCGGCGGCATGTAATTTTCATCGTGCTTGGCCAGCACTTCGCTGGCGACGAAGGTGCCGTCCGGGCTCATCTTGCCCTGGGCGACAACCCCCTTGCCTTCCTTGAACAGGTCGGGAAGTATGCCTTTGTAATGAACCAGCATGTCCTGGGCGGTATCGGTGACGACGAAGGCGATGGTCACCCCGTCGGCCTGCCGTTGCAGGCTGCCTTCCTTGACCAGGCCGCCAATACGGAAGGCCTTGCCATGCGGCGCCTTGCCCTGGGCGACATCGGTCGGCGAAATGTAAAGGGCGATGTTGCTGTTCAGCGCGTTGAGGACGAGGGCGGCGATGATGCCGACGATGACCAGCGCGCCGCCGATCAGGGCGAGTTTTTTGTGACGGGATTTCATTCAGCGGTATTCCTGTTTTCTGCACGCGCATCAGCGCGAAGCTGACGCTTGAGACGAGCGACGGTGCTCTTTCGATTGCGGGCGACGACGATCGGTTCAATCGTCATGATCAACGCCGTGGCGCCGAAGGAGCTCCAAACGTAAAAACCGTAGCCGCCCATGGCGATGAAGTCGGAAAAACTGTTCCAGTAGATCATTGTTCGCCTCCGGTCAAATGCCCGGACAGTTCGACCCTGGCCCAGTCGGTATGGCGTTCGCGTTCGAGCATGATGGTACGGGCGCGCATCAGGGCGAGGGCGATCGAATACATCCAGAAGCACATGGCCATCAGCAGCATGCTCCATAGCATGGTCTGGGCCATCGAGGACTTGGCCAGATTGATGCTGGATCCCTGGTGCAGCGTGTTCCACCATTTCACCGAGAAATAGATGATCGGCACATTGACCACCCCGACCAGCAGCAGCAACCCGCCGGCCTTGTCGGCCCGGCGCGCGTCGTCGATGGCGGCGGTCAGCGCCATGTAACCGATGTACAGGAAGAGAAGGATCAACTCGGAAGTCAGTCGCGCATCCCAGACCCACCAGGCGCCCCACATCGGCTTGCCCCACAGGGCGCCGGTGAGCAGCGACAGAAAGGCCATCAGTGCGCCAGTCGGCGCCAGTGCCTGGGTCATCATCCCGGACAGGCGGGTGTTGAAGGCCAGCCCGATGGCCGCCCAGAAAGCCATGACCAGGTAAATGAACATCGACATCCAGGAGGCCGGGACGTGGATGAAAATGATCCGGTAACCCTCGCCCTGCTGAAAGTCGGTCGGCGCGACCAGCATGCCGAGGTAGAGGCCGGCCAATCCGAAGAGGACTGCAAGTGCGACAAAATAGGGAATCAGCGTACCGGCGAGGGGATAGAAGGTGGCCGGCGAGGCGAAGCGGTAGAGATTGAAGC
Organism: Pseudomonadota bacterium; assembly: GCA_021782315.1. Classification (GTDB taxonomy): domain Bacteria; phylum Pseudomonadota; class Gammaproteobacteria; order Burkholderiales; family Rhodocyclaceae; genus Azonexus. Next base: position 10,168 of record JAJXVG010000001.1, read on the forward strand.
GGTCTTTCATTCGAGGGCAATCTTCAAGGCGGCGGCCGATGCCCAGGGGGCAAAGCCGACAGAGGCAAAGGTCAGGGCGGCAAGCAGTGAAAGGTGGCCTTCTCCCCCGAGTCCGGAAACCGTCGCATCCACTGCGCCAGCGCCGAATATTAGCACCGGTATGTAGAGGGGCAACACCAGCAGGGAGAGCAGTACGCCGCCGCCTCGCACACCCAGGGTCAGGGCGGCGCCGATGGCGCCGATGCCGGACAGCGCGGGCGTGCCGAGCAGGATGGCCCCGGTCAGGACGATCAGGGCATCGGCCGAGAGATCGAACTGCAGGCCGAGCACCGGGGCGATCAGGGCGAGGGGCAGGCCGGACACAAGCCAGTGAGCGATCACTTTTCCGGTGACGACCAAACCGAGCGGATGCGGGGCCAGGGCCAACTGCTCCAGGGTGCCGTCGCGGTGGTCGTCGGCAAACAGCCGGGGCAGGGACAGCATGGTGGCCAGCAGGGCGGCGACCCACAGCACGCCGGGGGCCAGTTTGCGTAGCAGGTCGGGTTCCGGTCCGATGCCGAGCGGAAACAGGCTGACCACGATGACGAAGAAAAACAGGGCCGAAACGATATCGGACTGGCGCCGCATGGCCAGTCTGAGATCGCGGACAACGACTGCGACGATGACGTTCAGCACGCGCTTACCGCCATCAGCCGAGCCTCAGTTCGCGCACCGTGCCGGCCGGAATATCGACCAACTGGTGCGTCGTCATGATGGCCAGGCCGCCGCGCTGAAGATGGCCGGAAATAATGCCGGCCAGCCAGTCAACCGCGGCGACGTCGAGGGCGACGAAGGGTTCGTCGAGTATCCACAGAGGACGCTTCTCCTTGACCAGCCGGGCCAGCGCGACCCGCCGCTTCTGGCCCTGCGACAGATATTTGCAGGCCAGATCCTCGCGACCTGCCAGGCCGACCTGTTCGAGCGCGTCGATCGCCTCGTCCTCGGATAGCGCCTCGTCGGCCAGGCGGGCAGCGGCAAGCAGGTTTTCCAACGGGGTCAGTTCCTCCTTGATGGCGTTCAGATGACCGAGATAACAGAGGTCGGCGCGAAATTCGCCGGAACGGATGGTCCGGCCCCGCCAGCGGATTTCACCGGCGACCGGCGGCAACAGGCCGATCAGCATGCGCAGCAGGCTGGTCTTGCCGGCGCCGTTCCGGCCCTGCAGGTAAAGCAACTCCCCTGCTCCCAGCCGGAAACCGATGCCTGCGAACAGGCGGCGCTCGCCGCGCACGCATTCCAGATTGTCTGCTTCAAGCATCGGGGCAAAAACCGAAAGAAACCGGAAAAAGAATTATGAATGCGCCAGTGTACCGACAGATTGACGATCATCAAACTTTATCGGACAAGAGGGGGCGGAGCCCCCTCCGATTGTGCCGCTTACTTCCTGTCGAAGGGGGTCGGGCGCGGCGTGCTGTCCGAGGAGGGTGGCAGGATCGGTAGCCGGAAAGCGGGTTGATCGCCGGTCAGGGTTTTCAGAAAAGCGACCACCTTGGCATTTTCTTCCGGCGTGAACCGTTTGCCGAGTTGGATACGAGCCATGGTGTCGACCGCCTCGGTCAGCGTGTTGGCCGCGCCATCGTGAAAATAAGGATAGGTCATTTCGACGTTGCGCAAGGTGGGCACCTTGAAATTGAAACGGTCGGCTTCCTTGCCGGTGACCGCGAAGCGACCTTCGGCCGGACTGGAAGCCTTGTACGCCTCGACCTGACCCATTTTCTGGAAGGAATTGCCGCCAACGGCGGGGCCGTTGTGGCAAGCAATACAGCCGGTCTTCTTGAACAATTGGTAACCGGCCAGTTCATCCTTGCTGATCGCCCTCTTGTTTCCCTTGAGCCATTGGTCGAAACGCGAATTGGGCGTAACCAGGGTTTCCTCGAAGGCGGCAATAGCCTTGGTGACCTTGTCGATATCGATCTGATCGGAACCGAAAGCTTTCTTGAATTCGGCGACGTAGCCCGGAATGGTTTGCAACATGCCGACGGCAAGCGTGTGGCTGAAGCCCATTTCGCCCGGATTGGCGATCGGGCCGCCAGCCTGTGCCTGGAGATCGGCTGCTCGACCATCCCAGAATTGCGCCAGGTTGAGACTGGAATTGAGGACGGTCGGCGCATTGATCGGCCCCTCCTGCCAATGGTGGCCGATCGAGGTCTTGATGTTGTCGGTACCGCCCATCGACAGATTGTGACAGGAGTTACAGGATATGAAGCCGGATTTGGACAGGCGCGGGTCGAAATAAAGTTTCTTCCCCAGTTCCACCAGGGCCGGATTGGTGACCTTGGCCGACGTGATCGGCTGGATTGGTTCGTTACCGGCAGTTGCGGCGGACTGGCCGATCATCGCAGTGAAAATCAGTGCGACGGTGCAAGACAGGGCGCTAGGTTTCATCAAAAATCTCCCTCGGTTAAAAAACTCGGACAGGGGATTTTTTCCCATAAGACATATGATAATATTGACATAAATCAATGATTTTTATGGGTTTTGATTATAGCAACCATAGTCACTCCCTATAGTTGATAAGGGGCATGCCCCCGATGGCCGAAAGGAGGAAATCGTCATGACCTTAACCGAGTTGCGCTATATCGTCGCATTGGCCCAGGAAGGCAATTTCAGCCGGGCCGCCGAGCACTGTTCGGTCAGCCAGCCGACGCTGAGCGTGGCCATCGCCCGGCTGGAAGACGAACTGGGTGTACCGCTGTTCGAGCGCGGCAAGGGGTTTGTCAGCCCGAGTGCGGTTGGCGCCAGGGTGGTCGAGCAGGCGAAATTGACCCTGGTCGAGGCCGAGAAGGTCCGGCAGGTGGCGATGAGCGGACGCGATCAATTGGCAGGGCCGTTACGGCTTGGCGTCATTCATACCATCGGCCCCTACCTGCTGCCGCAACTGATCCAATCCCTGAAGCCGCTTGCCCCGGCCATGCCCCTGGTGATCGAAGAAAACATGACGGCCAATCTGGCCGGCATGCTCCGCGACAACGAACTCGATATTCTCATTATCGCCCTGCCCTTTGACGAGCCCGGCGTCTTGACCCGGGCGATCTACGACGAGTCCTTCAAGGTCATCGTCCCGAAGGGGCACCCCTGGGAAAGCATGAAAGAAGTTACGCCGGAGGACGTGGCCGGCGACGAGGTATTGCTGCTCAAGGCAGGCAACTGTTTCCGAGACCAGGTGCTGGATGCCTGTCCCCAGGTCAGCAGCCCGGAAACCGACGTCCGACTCGGCCACTCGATCGGTACCATCCGCTGCATGGTGGCTTCCGGACTCGGTATCTCGGTCTTGCCGGATAGTGCCCTGGGACACCCTTACCATAGCGACCTGATCAGCGCCGTTCCGTTCAAATCGCCAGAACCGTCGCGCCGAGTGGCGCTGGCCTGGCGACCGGGTTTTGTCCGACCGAAAGCGATCGAGGCGCTATTCGATGCTGTACGCCACCTTAGTTCGCCGGCCTATCGCTTGCTGGTCTGAAGGTTGATCAGCACTTCCGCCTGTATTTGCTGAATATACTCGCTCAAGAGCTTGCTTTGGGCCTCGAACGCCACCCTGAGCGCCGTCGTGGCGGCCGGGTCGCCGCCACCGCTCGCCTCGAGTAGCTGCCTGCCGAGTTCGTGCAGGCGGATGTGGGCACTTTCCAATATAGAAAAAGAATCGGCTGTCGCATATCGCTGGCTGTCGGGGCTGTGATACCAGCGACCGAAACGACAGGCATGGTGATCGAGCGGCGGCTTGGGCCGGGCGCCGGATTGATCATCGAGATAAGCAAGCAGGGTCTTTTTCCAACGCTGGTGATCGACTTCGGCGATCAGCATCGGCAAATCCTCGCGTGACCACTGGAAGGCTGTGGCGAGCCCCCACGAATCATCCGGTCGGTAGCGTTCGATCCAGGCAGGCAGTTCGGCCGGCGGCATCGGCCGAGCAATGCCGAAGCCCTGTGCGATGTCGCAACCGAGCAGCAAGAGCAGCGTGCCGTGTTCAATCGTTTCCACGCCTTCGGCGATAACCTGGCGACGGAAGGCCTGGGTCAGTCCGATGACGCCTTCGACGATGGCGAGATCGTCCGTGTCGTCCAGCATGTTGCGCACGAAGGACTGGTCGATCTTCAGAACATGTGCAGGAAGCCGGCGAAAATAGGTAAGCGAGGAATAACCGGTGCCGAAATCGTCGAGGGCGAAGTTGACACCGAGTTCCCGGCACTCGGCGAACAGTTCGGCAATGTTGCCCATGTCTTCGAGAGCCGCCGTTTCGAGCACCTCCAGTTCGAGTTGGCCGGGTTTGACATTGGGGTGACTGGCCAGCAGTTCGGCCAGGCGGCGCGAAAACCCTTTGTGCTGTAAATGTTCGCCTGAAATATTGATGCTGATCGAGAGATGGATACCCTCGGCGTGCCAGGCCTCGAGTTGGTCCAGGGCCGAGCGGATGACCCAGTCGCCGATATCGATCTCCAGTTCACTGCCGACGATGGTCGGCAGAAAGTGCGCCGGCAAAAGAAGCCCCTCCTTCGGATGCAACCAGCGAATCAGGGCTTCGGCCCCGGTCACGCTGCCTTTGCGCATATTTACCTTGGGTTGGTAATACAGGGCGAATTCACCGTTGCTCAGGCCTTGGCGTATGCGTGCCAGCTCTTCGCGGCGAACGCGGGTGCGACGATCGTTTTCCGGATCGAACAAATGATGGCGATTGCGCCCCCCCTGCTTGGCCGCGTACATGGCCTGATCGGCATGACGGAGCAGGGTATCGGCATCGGCCCCGTCGTGCGGATACAAGGTGACACCGATGCTGGAAGAGATTGCAATATTGTGATTGGAAATCCGGAAGGGTTGGTTGAGCGCGCTGAATACGCGTGCAATGGCCAGGTCGCACTCGTGTATGTCGTCGAGGTTGGCGATAAGCAGTACGAATTCGTCGCCGCCCAGGCGGGATACCGTGTCGCCGGCCCGCATGCAGGCCTTCAGGCGCTGGGCGACTTCGATCAGCAGGAAATCGCCTGCCGAATGGCCGTGCTGATCGTTGATCGGTTTGAAATTATCGAGATCCAGATAGCAGACGGCGAGCATCTTTCCGTTTCGATCGGTTTGTGCCATGGCTAGCTGCAGGCGATCACCGAGCAGCATGCGGTTGGGCAGCTTGGTCAGCGCATCGAAGTGCGCCAGGTACTCCAGGCGCTGTTGATGCTGTTTGATCAGCGTGATATCGGAAAAAATACCGACGAAATTGGCGATCCCGCCGCTGCGATTGCGAACGGTCGAGATGGTCAGCTGCTCGACAAATATCTCGCCCGATTTTTTTCGGTTCCAGACCTCTCCCCGCCAGAATCCTTCCTGGCGAATTTTGCACCACATTTCCTCGTAGAAAGCCGGTTCGTGGTGGCCGGACTTGAGTAAATCCGGCTTCCGACCCACCGCTTCCTCGTACCCATAGCCCGTCAGTTCACTGAAGGTGCTGTTAACTTCGACGATAGTTCCCTGAGCATCGGTGATCATGATGCCTTCGTGGGCATTCTCGAAAACACTGGCGGCGAGCTGCTGACGCTCTTCGGCCATCATGCGCTCACCGATATCCTGCGCCACGCTGATCAGCGCCGGACAGCCGTTCCAATAACCCGCCGTAACCCGAATTTCAACCGGAATCTGCTCGCCGCCAGCGCGCAGGAGCGGAGTCTGACGAGCCATAAGCCCGCCGACGACGATCTTGGAAAGCACATCGACATCGCCCGCCGTATTTTTCGGGTAGACCGTTGCGATCGACCTGCCAATCAGCGCCTCCGGCCCGTAGCCGAGGTTTTCGGCAACCGCCCGGTTGTAGTGCAGGATAATTCCGTCGCCATCCAGAACAAAAATGAAATCCTTCAGTGTGTCGAACAAGCCGCCGAGATTTTGTTGCAGTTGGCGAGCCTCCTCTTGGACGGCAAGTTGCTGCAGAACCCGGCTGAAGTGGCTGCCCAGGGCTTCCAGTGCGCGCAGGGTCGAAGGAAGAATCCCCGAAGCTCGGCGGCTACCCAGGCTCAGACAGGCAACCGCCTGGCCGGCCAGCGCGATCGGGAGAGCAACCAGGCAGCCCAGACCCTCTGCCTGCATGACCTTGCCATCGATTACGTTTTCACCCGCGCAATGTGGAGTAGGCGGCTGACAGTTGCATATGACGCCCCCACGCTGGGCAAAGAGTGCGAACGGACTGCATGCATCGAGCCGGCCGATTTCACCGACGAATCGTTCGCTCAAGCCGTCATGAACGATCAGGACGTAGCTGCCGTCGCTTTGCCGCCAGTGGAGGCAGCCGGCCTCGAGATCGGGGAAACGCAGGGCCGCCCTGAGCAGCGTTCCCAGCACTTCGTCGCGCTGCATGCCGGCGGCCAATGCCTGGGCAAGATCGTATTCGACCTCACGGCACAATTCGGCGTTTTTCCGCTCGGAAATCTCGATGGCTGAAGCGAGCAGGACCGGGCGACCGAAATAACACGAATTCTGCAGCCGCACCTCGAGCGGAAAGATACGGCCGCCGCTGTTACGGCCGAGAATCTCGAACGTCTGCGGCGTACCGGCGAATGCGGCTGCGGTACGCGCGACAACCCCGGGCATGTCGGTCAGTCCGGGCAGGACCAGAAACTCCGGCGTCTTGCCGATCAGTATGCTGCGCGGGAAACCGGAGAGCGTTTCGGCGCCAAGATTGACATCGAGAAAGCTGCCGTCCTCGGCCTGGATGAAAAGGGCCTGGCTAATACTGTCGAAAATGCCGCGGAAGGTCTCCAGGCTGCGCCCCAGTTCATTGGAGCGACGCTGATGGGCAATGACCAGGGCAGCCAGATGGCTGGCCTGGGTCAGCAGGCCGAGATATTCCTCGCTCGGTCGCGTGGCCGATTCGTGATGGGCGAGGAAGGCACCAAGCAAAAGGCCGTCCGGACCGCAGATCGGCACCGAGCTGCAGGCGGTGAAACGAGCTTGCCTGGCCAGTTCGCGGAAAAAAATCCAGTCCGGGTCGTCGAACACGTTTTCGACCACACAGGCACGACGCAGGGGCACGAAATGACCGCTCGCATCCTCGTCAATACCTATCGGCCAGCAGTCGACGGCTTCGCGGTAAGCGGTCGGCAGGCTGGGTGCCGCCCCCAGGCAATAATGCCTTCCCGGCTCGTCGGCCAGCAAGATCGAAGCCTGCCAGCCGGGCATTTCGGCTTCGACCGAAAGTACGATCAGATCAAGGACGCGAGCCAGGGAAGCACCGCCGATGAGGTCGGCCAGAGCGGCACTTCGGAGTTGCATCGCTTCATCGGCACGCCTCTGCTCCGAGATGTCGCGGGCGAAGCCGACCGTGCCGAGCAGATTGCCATCGTCTCCCACGATCGGGGCCTTGTAGGTTTCGTGCCAGGTAACGCGCCCGCCGACGACAATCGGTTCGATGACGATCTTGTTCTGCCGCGAGGCCATGACCGCCGCGTCGTCGCTACGGTAATGCCTGGCCAGTTCCGGTGACGACAGATCGAAATCGGTCCTGCCGATGACCTCTTCGGCCGAATGGCGCCCATGGGCCAGGGCAAGGGCGCGATTGACCGCAAGGAAGCGCGACTCCGTGTCCTTCAACCAGACCAGATAGGGAAAATTGTCGAGCAGGGCGCGCTGATAGCGCTCGGTGCGCGCCGCTTCCTCCTGCATGCGTTCATGACTGACGCTCAGCAAGCGATGCTCGCCCAGGATCTCATCGACCAGCGCCAGTTTGAGCGGACTCATCAGGGCATGCTCGGAGAGCAGCCCGGCCAGGCGCCCCTCGGCATCCACTACCACCAGATGACGTATGTCGTGCGCGAGCATACGCTGCGCTGCTTCCGTCAGCGGACTGTCGACAGGGATGGCGATCGCCGGCCGGCTCATCACGGCGCCCAGCGTCCGCTTGCTCTCGCCATCGAGAAAGAAGCGAACGATGTCGCGCTGGGTAACGACGCCCAGCGGTCGCCGATTGTCGACGATGACGACGCAAGTCCCACGAACCGCCTCCATCGCCGTTAGCGCATCGTCGAGGAGCGCATCGGCGGACAGACAGGAAACGGTACGTTCCATCAGGCTATCGGCACTGTTCAACTGCCGGAAAAAATCGGGACCCAGGTGCTTGCGAAATCCCGATTCGCTGACGATGCCGAGCGGCAGGCCGGCCGCGTCCACGACCACGACATGCCGAATGCCGAGACAGGCCGCCTGGCTGTACGCCTGGCGGAAGTCGGTGTCGGCGGACACAGTGTGCACCGGACTGCTCATGGCATCGCGTGCCGCCTGTTCTGTCGAGCCGCGCCGGCGCATCACACGCAACAGGTCGCGCTCGGTAATGATGCCCAGGATCGCACCCTCGTCCACGACGATAAGCGAAGAAATCTTGAGCGCCAGCATCCGAGAAGCGACCTCGCGGAGGCTGGTTTCGGGTGTGACACGATCACTCTGGGTTGTTACCAACTCGACAATTCTGGCCACGCCATTCCTCCGTTCGCTTTAATTGTAAAGCGACTTTTGGCGGCAGGCCTTAACCGGCATCAATCAAGTCGACGTCGGCGCATGGAATCTTCGTTTCCACTATGGATTCAATTCAACCACCGCCGTACCCGGCAAGCGATCGGAGCATCCAGCCCGCTCTCGCCGGAATCGCTTTGATTCAAATCAATAATTTTGCCGATGGAGAAGCGTGGCACATGCCTTGCGTAACAGGTCTCCACCAGGCGACATAACCGATGGGGGAATAAGCAGTGACCGAAACATTCTACGAAGTGCTGCGCCGCCAGGGAATCACCCGGCGCAGTTTTCTTAAATTCTGCAGCCTGACAGCAACCTCGCTCGGGCTCGGCAGTGCCGCCGCACCGCGCATCGCCCATGCCCTGGAAACCAAGGCCAGGACCCCGGTGATCTGGCTGCACGGCCTGGAATGCACCTGCTGTTCCGAATCCTTCATCCGCTCGGCCCATCCGCTGACCAAGGACGTCGTTCTTTCCATGCTCTCCCTCGACTACGACGACACGCTGATGGCCGCGGCCGGCCACCAGGCCGAGGCCATCATCGAAGCGGTCAAGAAGAAGTACAAGGGCAACTACATCGTTGCCGTCGAGGGCAACCCGCCACTGAACGAGGACGGCATGTTCTGCATCCACGGCGGTCGCCCCTTCGTCGAAATCCTCAAGGAAACCTGCGCCGACGCCAAGGCGATCATCAGTTGGGGTGCCTGCGCCTCCTACGGCTGCGTGCAGGCCGCCAAGCCCAACCCGACGCGCGCCACGCCCGTGCACAAGGTCATTTCCGGCAAACCGATCATCAATGTGCCGGGCTGCCCGCCGATCGCCGAGGTGATGACCGGGGTCGTCACCTACATGCTGACCTTCGACCGCATCCCTGAACTCGACCGGCAGGGCCGGCCGAAAATGTTCTATGGCCAACGCATCCACGACAAGTGCTATCGCCGCGGCCACTTCGACGCCGGCCAATTCGCCGAGGCCTGGGACGACGAAGGGGCGCGCAAGGGCTACTGCCTGTACAAGATGGGCTGCAAGGGTCCGACCACCTACAACGCCTGTTCGTCGATGCGCTGGAACGGCGGCGTCAGTTGGCCGGTGCAGTCGGGCCACGGCTGTATCGGCTGCTCAGAGGAAGGTTTCTGGGACAAGGGCAGTTTCTACGATCGGGTGACCTCGATCACGCCCTTCGGCGCCGAAGCCACCGCCGACAGCATCGGCAAGGCCGCCGCCGGCACGGTCGGCGCCGCGATTGCCGCCCACGCCGCCGTATCGGCCCTGGCCCGCGCGCGCAAATCCCATGGTCAACCGGACAAGGAAAACTGAAAATGGCCGCTTACGAAACACAGGGCTTCAAGCTCGACAATTCCGGCAAGCGCGTCGTCGTCGACCCGGTCTGCCGCATCGAGGGCCACCTGCGGGTGGAGGTCAATCTCGACGAGCAGAACGTCATCCGCAACGCCGTGTCGACCGGCACCATGTGGCGCGGCCTGGAGGTCATCCTCAAGGGCCGCGACCCGCGCGACGCCTGGGCCTTCACCGAGCGCATCTGCGGCGTGTGCACCGGTACCCACGCGCTGACCTCGGTGCGGGCGGTCGAGGATGCGCTGAAAATCCAGATCCCGGAAAACGCCAACAGCATCCGCAACATCATGCAGCTCAACCTGCAGGTGCATGACCACCTGGTGCATTTCTACCATCTGCACGCACTCGACTGGGTCGATGTCGTTTCCGCCTTGAAGGCCGATCCGAAAGCCACCTCGGCCCTGGCCCAGAGCATTTCCAGCTGGCCCCTGTCGTCGCCGGGCTATTTCCGCGACATCCAGAATCGCCTGAAGAAATTCGTCGAATCCGGCCAGCTCGGCCCCTTCATGAACGGCTACTGGGGCAGCCCGGCCTACAAGCTGCCGCCGGAAGCCAACCTGATGGCGGTCGCCCACTATCTGGAAGCCCTCGACTTCCAGAAGGAAATCGTCAAGGTGCACACCATCTTCGGCGGCAAGAACCCGCACCCGAACTGGCTGGTCGGCGGCGTCCCCTGCGCCATCAACCTCGACGGCGTCGGCGCTGTCGGCGCGGTGAACATGGAACGACTGAACCTGGTCAAGAGCATCATCGACCGCAGCATCGAGTTCACCGAGCAGGTCTATATTCCCGACCTGATCGCCATCGCCAAGTTCTACAAGAGCTGGCTCTACGGTGGCGGGCTGTCCTCGAAGAACGTCATGTCCTACGGTGACATCCCGGACAGGGCCAACGACTACTCGGCCGGCAACCTGCTGCTGCCGCGCGGCGCCATCATCGACGGCGACCTCTCCAAGGTCCACGAGATCGACCTCAAGGACCCGGAGCAGATCCAGGAATTCGTCGCCCACTCCTGGTACAGGTATCCGGACGAAAGCAAGGGCCTGCATCCCTTCGACGGGGTCACCGAACCGAGCTTCGTCCTCGGTCCGAATACCAAGGGCAGCAAGACCAACATCAAGGAACTCGACGAAGGCGGCAAGTACTCCTGGATCAAGGCGCCGCGCTGGCGCGGCCACGCCATGGAGGTCGGCCCGCTGGCCCGCTACATCATCGGCTATGCCCAGAAGAATCCTGAATTCAAGGAACCGGTCGACGCCCTGCTCAAGGAACTCGACGCCCCGGTCGGCGCCCTGTTCTCGACCCTCGGCCGGACCGCGGCGCGCGGCCTGGAATGCCAGTGGGCGGCGCACAAGATGTCCTATTTCTTCGACAAGCTGATGAGCAACCTCAAGGCGGGCGACCTCAATACGGCCAATATCGAGAAGTGGGAACCGAGCACCTGGCCGAAGGAAGCGATGGGGGCCGGGTTCACGGAAGCGCCGCGCGGCGCGCTCGGCCACTGGATCAGGATCAAGGACACCAAGATCGACAACTACCAGTGCGTCGTGCCGACCACCTGGAACGGCGGTCCGCGCGACCACCAGGGCCAGATCGGCGCATTTGAAGCCGCGCTGATGGATACCCCGGTGGCCAAGGCCGACGAGCCGCTGGAAATCCTGCGCACCCTGCATTCCTTCGATCCCTGCCTGGCCTGCTCGACGCACGTGATGAGCCCGGACGGACAGGAAATGACCTCGGTCAAGGTCCGCTGAGCGGTCCGGAAAGGCATTGCCATGACCCCCATGCTCACTTTGTTCGCTATTCCCCAAGGGGGCCTCGCCTTCTCGGGGACAGCCCGTCAGGAGGCTTAGTCATGCTCTCTCAACAGGACATGCTGGAGGCCGAACGGCACGGCAAACAGGTCCGTTCGATCTATGTCTACGAAGCCCCGGTACGCTTGTGGCACTGGCTCAATGCGCTGGCCATGGTGGTTCTGGCGGTGACCGGCTATTTCGTCGGCCAGCCCCTGCCGACCCAGCCCGGCGAGGCGGCGACCCATTTTCTGATGGGTTACATCCGCTTCGCCCATTTCGCGGCCGCCTACATTTTCGCCGTCGGCCTGCTCGGGCGGACTTACTGGGCCTTTGTCGGCAATCACCATGCCAGGCAGATCTTTCGGCTGCCGATCACCAATCCGCAGTGGTGGAGCGAGGTCTTCTTCGAGCTGCGCTGGTACCTGTTTCTCGAAAAGACCCCGAAAAAGTATGTCGGCCACAACCCCATGGCCCAGTTGATGATGTTCTTTTTCTTCACGATACTCGCCGTCGGCATGGTATTCACCGGCTTCGCGCTGTACGGCGAAGGCGCCGGGGTCGGCAACTGGCAGGACCGCCTGTTCGGCTGGGTGATTCCCTTGCTCGGCGGTTCGCTGCAGGTACACGGCCTGCACCGGCTGGGCATGTGGATCATGATGAGTTTCGTGCTGGTCCACGTCTATGCGGCCGTTCGCGAAGACATCATGAGTCGCCAGAGCCTGATCAGCACCATGGTCTCGGGCTGGCGGATGTTCAAGGACTGATCATGGCGCAGGCTGGCGAAGCATGGCCGCGCCGGACCTTTCGAGCGGGTGCCGGATTGACGATTTACCTTGCGTTGCCCCCGGCGCCCATGCCGATGTGCCCGGGGTGTCTTTTTCGAGGATGGCAATGAATTCCAAACGGATTCTGGTTCTGGGCATCGGCAACCTGTTGTGGGCCGATGAAGGCTTCGGCGTACGCTGCGTCGAGGCGCTCAATGCCGGCTGGAGCTTTCCGCCGCAGGTCACGCTGATCGATGGCGGCACCCAGGGGCTTTACCTGCTGCCCTATGTCCAGGAAGCGGACTGCCTGCTCGTTTTCGATGCCGTCGATTACGGCGACGAGCCGGGCAGCTTGCGCCAGGTGGTCGGCGAGCAGGTTCCGCGCTTCATGGGCGTCAAGAAAATGAGCCTGCATCAGACCGGCTTCCAGGAGGTACTGATGGCGGCCGAACTGACGCAGAAGCTGCCGGCCGAACTGGTCCTCGTCGGCGTCCAGCCCGAGCAGCTCGAAGATTACGGCGGCAGCCTGCGCGCCGCGGTCAAGGCGCAGGTGGAACCGGCCCTCGCTCTCGCCCTCGACTGGCTGGAACGCTGGGGGGGCACCGGAATCCCACGGCTGGGCCCGGCCGCGAGCACCACCGATGCGGCCCTGGCCATCGAGGTCTACGAAGGCCAACGGCCACCGGCCGATCAGGCTTACCGCCTGGGCGACGCCCGCTTCCTCAATATGGAAACGGCCTGATGTGCCTCGGCATTCCCGTCCAGGTGCTCGAATGCGGCGAGCATTTCGCCCGCTGCACCGGCCGTTTCGGCGAGGTGCGCATCGACCTCGGCCTGGTCGGCAGGCAGGCGCCCGGCACCTGGCTGCTCAGTTTTCTCGAAGCCGGCCGCGAGGTGATCGACGCCGAGCGGGCCGCGACCATCAATGCCGCGCTCGATGCGCTGGCCGCCGCACAGAACGGCGAGACAGACTTTTCCGCCTTCTTCGCGGATCTCGACCGCGAACCCCAATTACCCGATTTCCTGAGGACAGCCCAATCATGAACCGCCAACTCCGCGCCGGCCCGACTTCGCTCGAACGCCTGGATACGGCGATCGACCGTCTGTTGCAAAAACACGGCTTCAGCCGGGTGGAGGGCGACCGGCCGGCATTTCCGGCCGGCCTGAGCGCCCTGCTGCTGACAGAAGACCCGCAGCGCAACCTGGAAGTGCTCGACGCCTGCGTGATCCTTCCCGAAGCCCTGAAACCGCTGGCCGATCGAATTTCCCGCTGGGTGGCCGGCCCCGATTTCGCCGCCCCCCTGATGCAGCAATACGGCGTTGCGCGCGCTCCGGCCGTCGTCTTCCTGCGCGACGGACTTTTCGTCGGCTCCCTCAACGGCATCCGCGACTGGAACGAATACCGGGACGAGGTGAACCGCTTGCTCAACAGCCCGGTCCAGGTCGCATTGGTCAAAAAGACCATAGCCATTCCCGTCCGTATCGCCGCCGCACCGGGAGCCTGCGCATGAACCCTTCCGCCATGCGCCCCTTCCCGATTTCCGTCGTCGCCATGGGCCCCGGCTCGCAGGACGAAGAGCCGCCGGAATACCTGACCATGCCCAGGGGTATGGAAACCTTCGCGCAGCCGCGCCTGCCGGACAATGCCGCGCCCGAAGCGATCGCTCGTGCCGCCGGCCTGCTCGGCACCTTTGTCGACCAGGCCGGGAAAGTCGGCTTCAGCGGCGGCGCCTGCCTGCCACTGCTCGATCTCGACGCCGCGATACGCGAGGTCATCAACCAGTCCATGGGCTTCGGCGAGGTCAGCGCCTTCACCACCGGGACGGCCCACTGGCGTGTCCAGGAAACCGCCTTCGCCGGCCTCTGGCGCGTGCTCAAGGTCGGCGACGACGGCCGGATGCTGGTCGACCGCCTCGAAACCGGCCCCATTCCCGAGGTGCTGACCGAGACCATGACCGGCGCCAGCGCGGCCAAACTGCCGCCGCCGGATTACCCGGCCGGTTGCATGAACGCCCAGGCGCTGGTCGAGGAACTCCGCATGCAGGCCACCGCATGGCAAGCCGGCGATGCCGCCCACATCATCAACCTGACCCTGTTGCCGGTCAGCGACGCCGACCTCGATACACTGTACGACTGGCTGGGCCATCGCGAAGTCTCCATCCTGTCCCGCGGCTACGGCAATTGCCGGATCACCAGCACGCGACTGCGCAATGTCTGGTGGGTGCAGTACTTCAACAGCATGGACGCGCTGATCCTGAACTCCGTCGAAATCGTCGGCATGCCCGAAGTGGCGCTGGCGGCCGACGAGGATTTCGTCGATTCCGTCGAGCGCCTGCGGGAATACCTCGACATGATGTGCGCGCCGGCCTAATCTTCAGCCATGCGTTTCGAAGGATCCTTTCTCGATATCAAGCCGGACGGCCGCCTGGAATGCGGTATCTGTTGGTGGGTCTACGACCCGGCGGCGGGCGACGACGTACGCGCCGTCCCGCCGGGTGTCGCCTTTGCCGACCTGCCCGCCGACTGGTGCTGCCCGGGATGCGATGCGCCGAAATTCAAGTTCATGGCAATTGAATGAGGAATGCCAAGTGAAATCCTGGGCAATCGACCCGTCGCCCATGCTGGTTGCGACCTTCGACAGCATCGCCCGGACACGGATGCACGATCTGCCGATCTGCAATGGGCAATTGCAGGTCGAGGCCGTCGGCTTCCAGCGCACGCCGGCGGGGCACTGGGTCGGTGTCGTGATCACGCCGTGGGCGATCAACCTGCTCTGTCTGCCGGGACAGATGGAGGGCTGGCCGGTTCTCGCGGCTTGCAGCAAGCACGACTGGCATTTTTCCTCGGGCGATTATGAATTCACCGTGGCCGAGGAAGAGCATATCGGCAACTACCATCTCTGTTCGCTGTTCTCGCCGGCGCTCGAATTCGAAAACCAGGAAGCGGCACGTCTGACGGCGCTGGCTGTCGCCCATGCCCTGCAAGGTGAACCGCGGGCGGCGCCGGCCACCGCCAGGACGACCAGCCGACGCGACTTTATCGGCCTGGGGCGATGATCGATACCGGCCGCTTGGTCGTTCGGGCCCGTTTCGACCGGATGGGGCTGGGCGAACTGGGCGTCGAACTGACGCGCCCCTCGGTCACTCGCCTGTTCCTCGGCCAGTCGCCCGATGCGGTGTGCAAGACCGTGCCCTATCTGTTCACCCTCTGCGCCAATGCCCAGCGGGCGGCGGCGCAGGCGGCGGTCGCCGTGGCCCGGGGCGAGGCTCCGCGGGTATTTGACAGCGGCGAACTGTGGCGCGAAGTGCTGCATGAAAACCTCTGGCGCCTGTTGCTCGACTGGCCGCCGGCACTCGGCCTGCCGCCGGCCAGGGAGGCCTTCATCGACTGGCGCAACAGGCGGCAGGGCGGCGACTACCCGGACGCGACGCGCAAATTGTTCGAGTGCTGCCTGCAGCCGATGTCCGACAAATGCCTGGCCATTCTAGGCGAGCATCGGCGCGCTGAATCCCTGCCGGATGACCGGCAGGAGCCTCCCCCCACCGCCACGCTGTCCCCGGAGGCATGGCTCGCCTACTGGCAGGGCTGTTCGTCGCACATGCCGACGATGCCGAGGCCTGCTTCGATTCGCTCGGTATTCATGGCCCGATTGGCGGAGACCGAAGCGGCGCTCGACGCCCTGGTCTGCGCTGCGCCTTTCCCGCTTGCCGGCGCTGGCGGAAACGGCTGGGGGGTGGGCCAGACCTTGACGGCGCGCGGGGTGCTGACCCACGCCGTGCATTTGGTCGACGGCAAGGTGGCCGATTATCGCGTTCAGGCGCCCACCGACAATTTTTTTGCCGATGCCGCAGCCTTGTCATCTTTGCTGGCTAATCTCGAATTTACTTCTCTGGATCAAGCCCGGCAGGTGCTCAATCAGGCGATACTGGCGCTTGATCCCTGCCTGCCATATGTCGTGGAGTTACAGGATGCATGAAATGTCGCTCGCCGAGGGCGTGCTGCAATTGGTCGAAGATACCGCCCGACGCGAAAACGCCAGCCGGGTAAAGCTGGTGGTGCTGGAAATCGGCCGCATGTCCTCGGTCGAACCGGAAGCGCTGAAATTCTGTTTCGAGGCGGTCACCAAGGGCAGCATCGCCCAGGACGCGAGGCTGGAAATCCTCGATCTGCCCGGTGTCGGCTGGTGCATGCAGTGCGCCGAAGCGGTAGCAATGCAGGAACGCTACGGCGCCTGTCCGAAATGCGGCAGCCATCAGGTGCAGCCGACCGGCGGCACGGAAATGCGGGTCAAGGAAATAGAAATCGAGTAATCGACGCGTGGTTCGAACAGGAGACAAGACGATGTGTACAGTTTGCGGTTGCGGGGCAGGGGAAACGAAAGGCGGCGGGCACGAACACCCGCACCTCCATGAAGACGGCACGGTGCATAGCCACGACCACGGGCATGAACACGATCACCACGACGAGGCTGCGCCGCTCGGCGTACATTCCCACAGTCACCAGCACAGCGACGGCAGCGAACACAGCCACGCCCATGTCCATGATGGCGAACATGCCCACCAGCATGGCGATGATCATAGTCACCACGAGCACCCGGTCGCCGGCGCTCTCGACTACGGCGCCGGACCGGCCCGCGCCCATGTTCCCGGCCTGTCGCAGGCACGCATGGTGCAGATCGAGCAGGACATCCTGGCCAAGAACGATGCCTACGCCCATGCCAATCGCCAGCACTTCGACGATCATGGCATTTTCGCGCTCAACCTTGTTTCCAGCCCCGGCTCCGGCAAGACCGCGCTGCTCTGCAGAAGCATCGAGTTGCTGAAAGACAGGGTCGACATCTGCGTCGTCGAAGGCGACCAGCAGACCTCCAACGACGCCGAGCGCATCCGCGCCACCGGGGTTGCCGCACTGCAGATCAATACCGGCAAGGGCTGCCATCTCGACGGGCACATGGTCGGCCATGCCGTGCAACGCCTGCAACCGGCCGACGAATCGCTGTTCCTGATCGAAAATGTCGGCAATCTGGTCTGCCCGGCCGCCTTCGACCTCGGCGAACATCACAAGGTCGCCATCCTCTCGGTCACCGAAGGCGAGGACAAGCCGCTCAAGTACCCCGACATGTTCGCCGCCGCCGACGTCATGCTGCTCAACAAGTGCGACCTGCTGCCCCACCTCGACTTCGATGCCGACCTGGCCGAAGCCAACGCCCGTCGCGTCAATCCGAATCTGACCATATTCCGCGTTTCGGCGCGCAGCGGCGATGGCCTCTCCGCCTGGCTCGACTGGATTCAATCCGGACTGGAGGCGCAGCGCGCCAAGCGCTCGGAAAGCGTCGATGCTCTGAAACGCCGGGTGGCCGAACTGGAACGCCAACTGGCCGCCAGATAAATGCCGATGACCGGCCGCCTGTTCCGTATTCGCGGCCTGGTGCAGGGTGTCGGCTTCCGGCCCTACGTCTGGCGCCTGGCCAATGAACTCGGACTCAGCGGCTGGGTGCGCAACGACGGCGCCGGGGTAGTGCTCGCGGTAGCCGGACAGAGGCTGCCGGAATTTGTCCGCCGGCTACCGCTGGAGGTTCCCCGCCTGGCGCGGATCGATGCGGTCGACGGCGAAGCGGTCGACGTGACAACAACTGGCTTCGCCATTCTCGAAAGCGAGACCGGCGAGGTGAGGACGGCCATCGGCCCCGATGCCGCCGTCTGTGCCGACTGCATTGCCGATCTATGCGACCCGGACGGCCGGCGCTGGCGCTACGCCTTCACCACCTGCACCCATTGCGGCCCGCGGTATACGGTCAGCCGCCGCATTCCCTACGACCGGGCGCAGACCAGTCTCGCCGCCTTTCCGCTGTGCCCTCCCTGCCGCGACGAGTACGCTGCCCCGGCCGATCGCCGTTTTCACGCCGAAACCACCTGCTGTCCCGCCTGCGGTCCGCAACTGAGCCTGCTCGACGCGGTCGGCCGGCCGACCGCCGGCGACCCCGTCGCCGCCACCCTGCACCTGCTGCAGGCCGGCCGGATCGTGGCGATCAAGGGTATCGGCGGCTTTCACCTGGTATGCGATGCAGGCAATCCGGCGGCCGTCGCCGAATTGCGCCAGCGCAAGCAGCGTGAGGAGAAGCCCCTGGCCGTGATGGGCCTCAACCTCGCTTCGCTGGCCAGCCATGCCCGGATCGGCGCCGGCGAAGCCGAATTGCTGCAAAGCGTGGCGGCGCCCATCGTCCTGAGCCCCAAGGGCGAAGCCGAACTGAAGGGCGTCGCCGCCGGCCTCGCCTGGCTTGGCGTCATGCTGCCGGCCGCCCCCCTGCACCTGCTGCTCTGGCACGAGGCGGCCGGCCGGCCGGCCGGCACCGACTGGCTGCACTTGCCGAGCGAGCTCCTGCTGGTGATGACCAGCGCCAATCCGCACGGCGAACCGCTGGTCATCGGCAACGACGAAGCGCTCAAACGCCTGTCCGGCATCGCCGACGCCTTCCTGATCCACGACCGCGACATCGTCATCCGCTGCGACGATTCGGTACTGCGGGCGACGGCGGACGGGCCCGCCTTCGTTCGCCGGGCCCGCGGCTACGTGCCGGCGTCGATTCAGATCGCCGCAGACGGTCCGAACGTGCTGGCGCTGGGCGCTTACCAGAAGAACACAGTATGCGTGACGAAAGGCGGCGCAGCCTATCTGTCGCAACATGTCGGCGGCCTCGACAACGTCGCCGCCATTGCCTTTCTTGAAGAAACTGTCGACCATCTGCTGGCCGTTCTCGATGTCCGGCCCGAGCTGGTCGCCCACGACCTGCATCCCGATTTTCCATCGACCCGCCTGGCCCTGCGCCTGGCTGAGGAAATGGCCGTCCCGGCCATCGCCGTCGGGCACCATCAGGCCCATATTGCCGCAGTCTGCGCCGAACATGGTGTCAGCGAACCGATACTAGGGCTGGCGTTGGACGGTGTCGGCCTCGGACCGGACGGCGGCGCCTGGGGCGGTGAACTACTGTTTCTCGATGGCGCACGCTGCGAGCGACTGGGTCACCTCGCCCCCCTGGCCATGCCCGGCGGCGACCGGGCGGCCAGGGAACCCTGGCGGATGGCCGTCTCCGCCCTGCACGGGGCCGGCCTCGGCTACCGGGTCGGCGGCTGGATCAAGCAGTATTACCCGCAGCGCGACCCGGCGCCGCTGCTCACCATGCTGACCCGCCGCCTGCGCTGCCCGCCGACGACCAGTCTCGGCCGCTGGTTCGATGCGGCGGCCGGCCTGCTCGGCGTGCGCGACCTGATACATTACGAAGGGCAGGCCGCCATGGAGCTTGAAGGACTGGCCGTCCGACACGGACCGGTCGAACCCCTGCCCGGCGGTTATATCCTGGACGCAACGGGCGCCGTCCTCGATTTCTCGCCGCTGCTGCCGGCGCTGATGGGCTGCAAGGACGATGCGGCCTACGGCGCCGCCCTCTTTCACGCCACTGTCGCCGCCGGCCTGGCCGCATGGGTGCTTGCGGCAAGCGCAAGAAATGCAGTCGCGCTCACCGACAGGACAAGAATCGCAGTCGGCGGCGGCTGCGCCATGAATACGGTGCTCATGGCCGCCCTGCGCAAACGCCTCTTCGCCGCCGGTCTCGACCTGCTCGAAGCCAAACAGGCGCCGCCCAACGACGGCGGCCTGGCGCTGGGCCAGGCCTGGATCGCCAGACAGAGGCAAACTGCCGGCAGTGGCGCAAAAGACTTGCCGCCGGCTTTCCCCGCCTCCCCGCCGTAGCGCTCCGACGTCCGGGAATTTGGCAAAAGCACGAGATCGCTAGCAAAATGCGAGCGCTATGCCCGCATCAGCTGACGTAAACTGTTATAGGATGGTAAAAATAGACATGCCGCCTTTCGGCACCCGACCATGTCCCACCGGCCAGATGCCGGCCACACAGGATCAGAATCGGGCATGAATTGAAATTGGCCTCACGACGCCAATGGATTCGAGGCACAAGTCAGAGGGAAGCGCGGACCGAAAAGGGGGGCGATGAACATGGATAAGCGGCCACCACCGCACACTGTGCGACCGACAGTGCAAGGGCTGTTGCTGTCGCTTTTCTTCATGTTTGGCATGTCGGCGACCATCCGTGCCCAGGCCGTCGAACCGCTGAAAATCGCTGTCTCCCGGTCGCCGCTGTCACTGCCATTCTTTGTCGCCGAAAAGAATGGCTACTTTGCTGCCGAAGGCGTTTCCGTGAAGACAAGCGAGGCCATCGGCGGCCATCGCGCCCTGCAATTGTTGTTGAGCGGCGAAGCCGACCTCGCCACCTCCTCGGATGCGGTGGTGATGTTCAACAGTTTTAAAACCAGCGACTTCGCAGTGATCGCCACCTTCGTCAGCAGCGACGACGACATCAAGCTGGTCGTCCGGCCCGGCGCCGGCATAGTGCTGCCCAATGATCTGGTCGGCAAGCGTATCGGTACCGTGATCGGATCGGCCAGCCACTATTTTCTCGATACCTATTTACTGTTCCAGGGGGTCGATCCACAAGAGGTAAAAGTGGTCGGCCTGCAACCTGAAATGATGGCGGCGGCGATGAAGAGCGGGGCGATAGACGCTGTCGCCGTATGGGAACCGTTTCCTTTCGAACTGCTGCAGGGGATAGATGGTGCCAGCTTACTGAAAAGTCCACCCGCCTATCGACTGACCTTCAACCTGCTGGCGAGCAGGAAAATCATTGGCATTCGCGACGACGAACTGGTCGGCGTGCTGCATGCCCTGGCGCGTGCCCAACATTTCATCCGGACCGAACCACAGATGGCCCAGGCCATCCTGCGCTCGCAGCTCAAGCTCAATCAGGCGTTCATCGAATGGATCTGGCCTAGTTACAACTACCGGCTGACCCTCGACCAGTCGCTGCTCACCACGCTCGAAAGCGAGGGGCGCTGGGCTCGGCGCAGCGGCCATGTAACGGCAAAGCAGTCGCCCAACTATCTGGACCTGATTTATACGCAGCCCTTGCGGACGCTTAGTCCCTCCAGCGTGGGCATTGTGGAGTAAGCGTGCGCATCAATACCTTGTTGATTACCGCCGTTTCGGTCGCCCTGACGCTGATAGCAGGCTTGGCGATTGCCAGTTGGCTGATGACGCTCAAGTTGGCGGAAATTACCGATCAAAAGGATCGTGCGCTCTTGGTGAACCGCAGCGTTTCCGAACTCATGGTGCTGACCCAGGAATACGCATTGCACGGTGAATTGCGCGCGGCACAGCAGTGGCAAAGGCGTCACGCCACACTGCTCGAATCGATTGGCATGGTCGATCGGAACGGCGCGGGACTGCCGCCCGAAGCACGCGCCCATGCGGAATCGCTGGCGGTTATCTTCGAGCGGCTTGAGGAGGTCATGCAAGGAGCGACGACAGACGACATGAGACAGCAACGTATCCAGTTGCTGCTCGATCAATTGCTGGTCAACACCCAGGCCCTGAACGACCTAAGCCGTCGCTGGGGCGATGCGACGGCCGCCAGGAGACTCGATATCGAGCGTCAGTTCCGCATTCTGTCCTTCGCCGTCCCCGGGATCATGCTGCTGATCCTGCTTTCCCTGGCCGCACTGCTCGTATACCGCGTACTACGTCCGATGGCCAAGCTTCACGCCGCGGTGACCGCTGTTTCGAAAGGCGACCTGTCGGTACGCAGCGCCAGCAACGCCCAGGACGAAATTGGCGATCTGTCGCGCACCTTCGATGCAATGGCAGTCGATATGGTTTCCGAACTTCGCAAGGAGATCGCCGAACGCCGGAAAGTGGAAGCTCAACTGACCGAAAAGCAAATTTACCTAAGCACCATCGTCGAAACCGAACCCGAATGCGTCAAGTTGCTCGATCTGGATGGCAGGCTCCTTCAGATGAACCGGGCAGGTCTCGACATGATCGAAGCGGACAACATCGATCAGGTACGAGGTCATCCGGTCGTCAATATCGTTTCCTCCAAACACCGGGCCGCCTTCTTCGCCTTGAACGAGCGAGTCGGTCGCGGCGAATCGGGTTCGCTCGAGTTCATGATCGAAGGACTCAAAGGCAGCCATCGCTGGCTGGAGACCCATGCCGTACCCATGCGTGACGGTAGCGGTGCAATCACCGGGCTGCTCGGCATCACACGCGACATTACCGAGAAAAAGGCGGCAGACGAGGAACTTGAACAGCATCGCCATCATCTCGAAGAATTGGTGGAAGCCAGAACTGCCGAACTGATCGTCGCCAAGGAGGCGGCCGAAGGGGCGAACCGCGCCAAGAGCACCTTCCTGGCCAACATGAGCCACGAGTTGCGAACGCCGATGAACGCCATCATGGGAATCACCGGTATGGCACTGCGTCACGCCTCCGATCCCAGGCTCAGGGAGCAGTTGGGGAAAATCGACCATGCTTCCCGGCATCTGCTCGCCATCATCAACGATGTGCTCGATCTTTCCAGGATCGAGGCCGAGCGGCTCGCCCTGGAGTCCAACAAATTCGTGCTGGACGATATACTGAACACACTCGACAGCCTGATCGGCCATAAAGCCCTTGAAAAGGGCCTGGAACTGCGCATCGAAGCCTCCCCGGCCCTGACCCGCTTGGCACTGCGAGGCGATTCCATGCGACTCGAGCAGATTCTCTTCAATCTTGCCGGCAATGCCGTCAAGTTTACCGAAGCGGGAGCAATCACCATACGCATCTGTCCGGTCGAGGATTATCCGAGCGAGTTGCTCTTGCGCTTTGAAGTTCAGGATACCGGGATCGGCATCTCGCCCGACGCGCAGCAACGGATCTTCACCGCCTTCGAACAGGCCGACGGGTCGATGACCCGAAAATTCGGCGGCACCGGTCTGGGGCTGGCCATCAGCAAGCGATTGGTCAAACTCATGGACGGAGACATCGGCGTAAACAGCCTGCCCGGTACAGGCAGTACCTTCTGGTTCACCGTCCGTCTGGCCAAGGCGTCCGGCGACATGAACCCAACCTCGTCGCCACCGGAATCGCCCGGATCTACTGCCGCCGAAAAATTGCTGGCGCACCATGCCGGTAGCCGCATCCTGCTCGTCGAAGACGAACCGATCAACCAGGAAGTGTCGCGCGAACTCCTGGAAGAAGTCGGACTGGCGATTGACGTCGCCGACGATGGTGAGATTGCGGTCGCCATGGCGAAACAGGATGCCTACGACCTGATCCTGATGGACATGCAAATGCCGAATCTAAACGGCCTGGATGCAACGCGGGCTATTCGCGGTCTGGCGGCCTATGCGGCAACGCCTATCCTGGCCATGACCGCCAATGCCTTCGATGAAGACCGGCAGGTTTGCATCGCCGCCGGCATGAACGACCACATCGGCAAACCGGTCGATCCCGAAAAACTCTACCAGACATTGTTGCAGTGGCTATCGGCCAACGCCGGGGGAGGGGGCGACCCGGCAAGATGACCGATCACCGGAATATTGCTTCTGCCCAATCCGCTTTATTGCCCGGCGAAGGCTTGCCGCGCTTCTGGACAGCGAAAGCGGCAATCATCTATATCCTGCTTGGCGGACTCGCTTTGTCGCTCGCCATACCGCCCGGGTACGTCAGCCCGGTATTTCCCGCCACCGGTTTCGCCCTGGCTGTCACGCTGTTATACGGCTACCGCTCGCTACCGGGAATCTGGCTCGGCTCGCTGCTGTTCAATCTCGGCATCGCACTTTTCCACCATACCCTGTCGACGCCCTCGCTATTTGCCGCGATGGGCATCGCCAGCGGCGCATGCGGGCAGGCCTGGCTGGGCCGGGCGCTGATCTGTCGCTGGTCCCGGGAAAAGTGGCGGCGACTGGAACAGGAACGGGACGTGCTCTGCCTTCTGTTCCTGGGGGGGCCGCTGGCTTGCTGGGTAGCGGCAAGCACCGGTATCACCAGTCTTGGCATCGCCGGAATCATTCCTTTTGAGATGTCCGGTTTTGCCTGGTGGAACTGGTACGTCGGCGATACCCTTGGCGTGCTGCTGGTTGCCCCCCTGTGCATCGGCCTGTTGCAGCACGGCGACCCTGTCTGGCAGGCGCGGCTCAAGACCATGGCCCTGTCCGTCGTGGCGCTTATCGCACTGGTCTCTGCTGCCGTCTTCACGGCAACGACTTGGGAGGCTTCGGCGCAAAACGACGCGCTCGAAGAGCATGGCCGGACGATCGCCCATGATCTCGACGTCCGCTTTGCCTCGCACCGCGAGGCGCTTGCCTCGCTGGCCCGTCTCATCGAAATAACCCCCGACCTCGGTCCAAGCCAATTCGAACACTTTACCGAAGCAATACTGCGCGACCATGCCGATGTCTTTGCCTTGAGTTTCAACCCATATGTCACAGAGGCCCAGCGGCCGGCATTCGAAGAAAGAATGGCCATGCTCGCGCCGGGGGAACACTTCGAAATCAAAGAACGAGACGAGCAGCGGCATCTCGTGCGGGCCGGCGACCGCTCCGACTATGTGGCGGTAAGTTACATCAGTCCACTGGAAGGCAATCTCCAGGCCATTGGCTTCGATATCCAGTCCGAGCCGCTACGCCGCGACGCCATACGACGCGCCCGTCTGTCGGGCGGCGCCGCAGCGACCGCCCCCATCCGCCTGGTGCAGGAAGCCAGGGAAAGGGCGGGGGTGTTGATTCTGATCCCGGCTTTCGACGATCGCCACGCAATGACAGACAAGCCGGCAAGTCGCCTGATCGGTTTCGCGGTTGCCGTGCTCAAGGTCGATGAGCTGGTCGACATCGCAACCCACGGCAGCCTGGACCCCGGGCTGATCATCGAACTCAGCGACCCGGCGGCCCAAACCGAGCACACCCTGCTCTACCGGTCGGCACATGGCGTTTCTGTCGCGCCAGGCACTCCAATGTGGACGACTGGCCTGACGGTGGCCGATCGGACATGGGTGCTGCGCGTTATTCCGACGGCGGAATACGTCAGACAGCACCGTTCCTGGATGGCCTGGGCAGTCGGTGTGCTTAGCCTGGTTTTCGCCGCCCTGTTGCAGATCCTGCTCCTGGTGATTACCGCCCGCGTCGCGGTGGTGCAGCGCCGCGTCGACGAACAGACCCTGGAAATCCGAGCCCAGAGCGAAGCACTGACCATGAGCGAAGAGCGTTATCGTTCGGTGGTCAACAGCCTGAAGGAAGTGGTCTTTCAGACCGATGCGCACGGCCTGTGGACCTTCCTCAACCCGGCCTGGACGGAAGTCACCGGTTTCCTGGTGCAGGAAAGCATGGGCAGGTTTTTCGGCGATTACGTTTACCCCGACGACCGCCGGGACAACAAGGAGATGTTTGAGCAGTTGATCCAGGGCAGGAAAAATTATTGCCACCATGAGATACGCTACCTTCATCGCGACGACGGTTTTCGCTGGATCGAGGTCTTTGCCCGTCCGGCGATCGACGCCAACGGCGACATCACCGGTACGGCAGGAACCTTGAACGACATCACCGAACGCCGAGCCTACGAGGAAGGACTGCGACGGTCCACGGAAGAACTCGAGCACCACCGCGATCATCTCGAAGAACTGGTCGAGGCGAGAACACTGGATCTTTCCATCGCCAAGGATGCGGCGGATATCGCCAACCGGGCAAAAAGCGCCTTCCTGGCCAACATGAGCCACGAGATACGGACGCCGCTCAATGCCATTTCCGGCATGACGCACCTGATGCGCCGTGACGGTGTCACCATCGAGCAGGAAGATCGCCTGGCCAAGATCGAGACGGCCAGCCACCACCTGCTGGAAGTCATCAATGCCATCCTCGATCTATCCAAGATCGAGGCCGAGAAATTCATTCTGGAAGATGCCGAGCTTCACATCGGCGCCCTGCTCGCCAACGTCGTCTCCATGTTCCATGAGCGCGCCGCCGCCAAGCAAATCACCATCGTCTGCGAAGTCGCCCCGTCCGTCGGCTACCTGCGCGGCGACCCGACCCGCCTGCAACAGGCTCTGATCAATTACGTCGGCAATGCGGTCAAATTTACCGATCACGGGCAAATCACCCTGCGCGTGCTGGTCGCCGACGAAGAACCGGCCAGCATGCTGATCCGTTTTGAAGTGAGCGACACCGGCATCGGCATCGAAACCGATGCCTTACAACGTTTGTTCACCACCTTCGAGCAGGCGGACAACTCGACCACCCGGCAGTACGGCGGCACCGGCCTGGGCCTCGCCGTCACCAAGAAACTGGCCGAACTGATGGGCGGCGAAGTCGGCGTCGAAAGCAGGCCGGGCAGTGGCAGCACCTTCTGGTTCACCGCTCGTTTGAAACGGGCGGCCGATCAGGGAAAAGCCAGCCCGGCGGCGCCGGTTGCCTCAGTCGAAACCCAGTTGCAGGATCGCTGTGCCGGAAGGCGCATCCTGCTGGCGGAAGATGAGCCGATCAATCGGGAAGTGACCCTGGGACTCCTTGAGGACGTCGGGCTGAGTATCGACATCGCCGAAAATGGCCTGGATGCCGTCGAGCAGGTCAGGCATCAATCTTACGACCTGATCCTGATGGATATGCAGATGCCGAAAATGGACGGCTTGGAGGCGACCCGGCAGATTCGGTTGATGGACGGCGGAAAAAACGTGCCGATTCTCGCCATGACCGCCAATGCCTTTGCCGAAGACAAGACGAGATGCCTGGCCGCCGGCATGAACGATTTCATCCCCAAGCCGGTCGATCCGGATCACCTCTTTGCCAGCCTCCTCAAATGGCTGGAAACGGCGCGTTGAGGACAGAAACCGGGACAGCCCGCCCGGCTCCGGCCAAAGGATCTAGTGCTCAAGTCTGATAAGCGCCTGACCACCTGCAAGCTCGAAGTGGAAAGGCGATGCCGAGTTTTCTGGCGGCTTGTTCGGCCTGCTTTTTCCAAGCCGCTGTAAACAATGGGCTTTGCTTTCTGGCCTGCTTGTTGCTGATGGTCTGTCCATAAAACAAACGCCAGGTCCCCAGCAGAGAGGGTGTGCCGGTCACCGACCGGTAGCAAAACAAGGGGAGATTCATGGCCAAGCAAAATTTGATTGCGCTGGAAGAGGATGATCGCATCGCGGCGGCAGCCGCGCGTTTGTCCATGGACCGGCGTGAGTTCCTGCAATTCTGCGCCGCGCTGGCGACGACACTGGGACTGCCGCAAGGGGCGGACGCCGCAGTGGCCGAAGCGGTGGCGACCAAGAAGCGGCCGAGCGTCATCTGGCTGCATTTCCAGGAATGCACGGGATGCACCGAGTCCATCCTGCGCGCCGAGCATCCGACGCTGGAAAAGCTGATTCTCGACGTCATCTCGCTCGATTATCACGAAACCCTGTTCGCGGCGGCCGGCCATCAGGTCGAAGCCGCTCGTCGAACGGCAATGGCCGAGAACAAGGGCCAGTACATCCTGGTCGTCGAAGGCGCCATTCCGACGCGTGACAACGGCATCTACTGCAAGATCGGCGGCAAGACGGCCATCGAACTGCTCACCGAATGCGCGGCCGACGCGGCGGCGGTAATCGCCATCGGTTCCTGCGCCTCCTGGGGCGGCATGCCGTCGACCGATCCGAATCCAACCGGCGCCAGGGGGGTAGACAAGATACTCGGCAAGCCGGTGGTCACCATTCCCGGTTGCCCGCCCAATCCCTACAATTTCCTGTCTACGGTCGTCCATTTCCTGACCTTCGGCAAACTGCCCGAGGTCGACCACCTGGGTCGACCGAAATTCGCCTACTCCAGGCTGATTCACGAAAACTGCGAACGTCGCGCCCACTTCGACGCCGGCCGCTTTGCCATGGAATTCGGCGACGAAGGGCACCGCAAGGGCCATTGTCTATATAAACTGGGATGCAAGGGGCCGGAAACCTATGCCAATTGCTCGGTGATCATGTTCGGCGATGCCGGCGCCGGTACCTGGCCGGTCGCCTGCGGCCACCCGTGTATCGGCTGCACCGAGCAGGGCGTCGGCTTCAGCAAGCCGATCCATACCGTCGCCAAGCTGAAGAATATCGAACCTTCGGCCTTCCTGCCGCGTATCTCGGAGGAAAAGGGAATAGGCGCCACTCTCGGCTCGGCCGCGGTGCTCGCCGCCGTGGCTGGCGCTGCGGCGGGAGCCGGAGCCATGGCGGCCAAGAACCTCGGACTGTCGCACAAGGCCGAGGAAATGGAGAAGGCAAAGCGGGAAGACAGCAAAGCCACCGAATCGACGGAGGTCTGAGATGACCACGAGACGCGATTTTCTGAGAGGCTGCCTGGCCGGCAGTGCAGCGGCGGCGACTGCCGTCCTGCCCGAAACGGCCTGCGCCCGCGATACCCTGCAGCGGCCGCCGGAAGCGCTCGGCCTGCTCTACGACGCCACCCTGTGCGTCGGCTGCCAGGCCTGCGTCGCCGCCTGCAAGCGGGTTAACGAAAACCCGGCCGAATTCACGACGGTTGACCACCTGTGGGATACGCCGCTCGATACCTCCGGCCACACCTTCAACCTGATCAAGATGTATCGTCACGGCACGATGGCGACGAAGGATGCCGAGGAAAACGGCTTCTCCTTCATGAAGACCTCGTGCATGCATTGCGCGGACCCGTCGTGCGTCTCGGCCTGCCCGGTCTCGGCGATGACCAAGAATCCGCTAACCGGCATCGTCGGCTACGATCCGGATGCCTGCATCGGATGCCGCTACTGTGTGGCAGCCTGTCCGTTCGGTATTCCAAAATACCAGTACGATTCGCCGACCGGCAAGATCGGCAAGTGCGAACTGTGTCGGCATCGCCACCAGGACGGCCATTATTCCGCCTGTGCCGAGGTCTGCCCGACCGGCGCCACACTATTTGGCCGGACCGACGACTTGCTGGCCGAAGCGAAGCGCCGGCTATCCCTGAAACCGGGCGAGTGGACGACGATACCGCGCGGCCGTCTGCGCCACGCCGGAGAAAAAGCACTGGCCGGCGGAGAAGACGGCAAGGGCGAGAAACATCGCCACGGCTGGCGCGACGAGCCCGACCAGAGTTACCAGGCGCAGCTTGGCAACTACCTGCAGCATGTCTATGGCGAAACCGAATACGGCGGCACGCAAGTGCTCAAGCTGTCGGCCGTCAACTTTCAGAAAGTCGGGCTACCCGACCTGCCGCCGAAATCCTCGGCGGCGACATCGGAAACCATCCAACACACGCTGTACGGCGGCCTGGTCATGCCGATCGTCGTGCTCGCCGGCCTGACCTGGGTCGCCAGGCGCAACGTGGTGCCTGAAGCGGATGAAGAGAAGGGAGGGCAGCCATGAGCGGCCAACATGCCGCCGCCCCGGTGGGCGGCAAGCTGTTCAATGCGACGACGCTGATTTGCGGCGTGCTGATCGCCGCCATGATCGCAGTGCTCTTCGTCCGATTCATCTTCGGCCTCGGCGCGGTGACCAACCTCAACGACGGCTACCCGTGGGGTATCTGGGTCGTCTTCGACGTGGTCATCGGCTCGGCCTTCGCCTGTGGCGGCTTCTCCGTGGCGATGCTGGTCTACATCTTCAATCGGGGCCATTATCACCCCTTGGTCCGCCCAGCCCTGCTGGCCAGCCTGTTCGGCTACACCCTGGCCGGGGTCGGGGTACTTTTCGACCTCGGCCGCTGGTGGAACTTCTGGCACATCCTGTGGCCGGGTTACGCCAATCCCCATTCGGTGATGTTCGAGGTGGCGGTCTGCATCTCGGCCTACATCACGGTAATGTGGATCGAGTTCTCACCGGTCTTCATGGAGCAGTGGGGTTTGCGGGTACAGCGGCGAAAACTGGAGAAGGTACTCTTCTTCTTCATCGCCCTCGGCACCCTGCTGCCGATGATGCACCAGTCCTCGCTGGGCACCCTGCTCGTCGTCATGGGACCGCAGGTCAATCCGCTCTGGCAAACCCCGGTCGTGCCGCTGCTCTATCTGCTCTCGGCCATCGCCATCGGCTACGGCATCGTGCTTTTCGAGTCCTGCCTCGCTGCCTCGGCCTACCGGCGCGAAATCGAAACGCACCTGCTGCAGCCGATGGCGAAAATCATGCTCGGCGTGCTGGCCGTCTTCATGCTCGTACGCTTCGGCGACCTGATCGTTCGCGGCGCCCTCGGTCATGCAATGAATCCCAGCCGGGAAGCCCTTTTCTTCTGGCTGGAAACAGTCTGCTTCGCCGCGCCTTTCCTGATCGTCGGCAAGCCCGCGGCGAGGCGAAATCCGGCCCGCTTGTTCCTGGCCGGTTGCGCCATCATGCTGGCCGGCATCCTGCTGCGCATCAACGGCTTCCTGATCGGCTACGACACCGGACTCGGCGTGGACAACGGCTGGAACTACTTTCCGAGCATCGCCGAAATGCTGGTCACCATCGGCATGTTCGCACTCGAGGTGCTCGGCTACATCATCATCACCCGCCGCTTCCCGGTGCTTTCCCGCACCGAAGCCGCCCACTGAACTCAAGGGGAGAAGAGTATGACCAAACGTGTGAGCATCGACCCGGTCACCCGCATCGAAGGCCATCTGCGCGTCGACGTCGAAGTAGATGGCGGCCGCGTCAAGAAGGCCTGGGCTTCCGGCCAGATGTGGCGCGGCGTCGAAAACATCCTGATCGGCCGAGATCCGCGCGATGCCTGGGCGATCACCCAGCGCATCTGCGGCGTGTGCACCACGGTACATGCCATCGCCTCGGTACGCGCCGTCGAGAATGCCCTGCAGCTGGAAATCCCGGTCAACGCCCAGTACATCCGCAACATGATCATCCTGGCTCACGCCGTGCATGACCATATCGTGCATTTCTACCACCTCTCGGCCCTCGATTGGGTAGACGTCGTCTCGGCGCTGAAGGCCGACCCCGACAAGGCGGCCAGCCTGGCGCAGGGGCTTTCCAACTGGAACGGCAACAGCAGGCAGGAATTCAAGAAGGTACAGGACCGCCTGAGTGGCTTCGTCGGCACCGGTCAACTCGGCATCTTTACCAACGGCTACTGGGGACACCCGGCCATGAAACTGTCGCCGGAAGTCAACCTGATGGCCACCGCTCACTATCTTCAGGCCCTGGATATTCAGCGTTATGCCAGCAAGATCGTCGCTGTTCTCGGCTCGAAGTCGCCACATATCCAGAACGTCGCAGTCGGCGGCGTAGCCAATCCGCTCGCCGTCGATGCGCAGTCGGTCCTTACTCTCGAACGCCTGCTGGCGATCAAGGAATGGATGCTCAAGCTGGAAGATTTCGTCAAGAACGTCTACCTGGTCGACGTCGGCGCCATCGGCGGTTTCTATGCCGACTGGACCAAGTACGGCCGGGGCATTACCGATTACCTGTGCGTGCCGGACATTCCGCTCGACGGCAAGGGAACGAGTTTCGCGCTGCCCGGCGGTTTCATCGAGGGCGGCAAGCTGGACAGCTACAAGCCGATCAAGACCTTCGGCGACAAATATTTCACCGATGGCGTTTCCGAGGCGATCAAGCATTCCTGGTACGACTACGGCGCCGGCAACGACAAGTCGCTGCACCCGTACAAGGGCGAAACGACGCCCAACTACACCGATTTCCAGGACGA
This sequence comes from Pseudomonadota bacterium, assembly GCA_021782315.1. Taxonomy (GTDB): domain Bacteria; phylum Pseudomonadota; class Gammaproteobacteria; order Burkholderiales; family Rhodocyclaceae; genus Azonexus. The sequence goes on from JAJXVG010000001.1 coordinate 42,069, forward strand.
CGGCAAATACAGCTGGCTGAAATCGCCGACCTTCTACGGCAAGCCGATGCAGGTCGGCCCCCTGCCGCGCGTCCTGAACATGCTGGCGGCCGGCCACGAACCGACCAGGAAGTACGCGACGACAGCACTCGATCTGGTGTCGACGGTGGCCGGCGCCAAGATCGGCGTCGACGCCCTGCATTCGACCATCGGTCGCCATGCGGCACGGGCCGTCGGTTGCGCCGTGCAGGTCGACGAATTGATCGGGCAATGGGATCTTCTCCTTGCCAACATGGCCAAGGGCGACCTGAAGACTTTCAACAGGCCTGTTTTCCCCAAGGGCGAACAGATGGGCGTCGGCTTTCACGAGGCGCCCCGCGGCGTGCTCTCGCACTGGGTGGTCATCGATTCCGGCAAGATCACCAACTACCAGTGCGTCGTGCCGACCACCTGGAATGCCGCGCCACGCAACGAAAAGGACCAGCCCGGCGCCTACGAGGCCTGCCTCATCGACAATCCGGTCGCCGATCCGGAGAAGCCGCTCGAGGTGTTGCGCACCGTGCACTCCTTCGACCCCTGCCTGGCCTGCGCCGTGCATGTCGTTGACCAGGAGAACAATCCGGTGGTGACGGTGACGGCGGTTTGAGCGGCATCGCGTCGAGGCCGGGAAGCCATCGCGTCCCGGTTTGTCTATTAACGGGCGGCCAACAAATCCTATGACTAGAATTACAGTTCTCGGCATCGGCAACATTCTGCTCACCGACGAAGGCGTCGGTGTCCGCGTCATCGAACGGCTGGAGCAGGAATACGAACTGCCGCCGACGGTCGAGGTGATAGACGGCGGCACCTGCGGCATGGAAATGCTCGAACAACTCGAAGACCTCGACGGCCTGATCGTCGTCGACTGCGTCCGCAGCGGGCAGCCCCCGGCAAGCCCGGTACTGCTCAAGGGGGACGACGTGCCGGTCTTCTTCAAAACCAAGTTGTCACCGCATCAGGTCGGCCTGTCGGATGTGCTGGCCAGTCTCGAACTTACCGGACGATCGCCGAAGTTCATAGCCATCGTCGGCATGCAACCGGTCAGCATGGCTCTCGGCATGGAATTGTCGCCGGCCGTCGCCGCACGCCTGCCCGAACTGCTGGCCATGACGCTGGCCGAACTGCGCCAGCTCGGCGTCGAAGCGAAGGTTCGCAACTGATGTGTCTGTCGATTCCGAAACGCATTGTCGAATGGGAAGTGGCGAGCGAAAATGCCGGGGATTTTGCCTGGGTCGAACGCGACGGCCAGCGCGAACGCATCAACATGATGCTGATCGGCCACCAGCCGCTCGGCACCTGGGTGCTCACTTCGCTGGGGCTGGCGCGTGAAGTGATCGAGAACGACCAGCTTGCGCTGATCGAAGACGCACTGTCGGCGCTAGCGGCCTCGCTGGAGGGCCATTTCGACCCCGACCGGCATTTTCAGGATTTGAATCGCCCGCATGACTGAACGCATCCGCACTCCCGCCCTCGCGCCGCCCCCGATCCGCCCGGCCGTGCCACGCGACGAAGATCCGACGGCTTTCCTCGAAGCCCATTACCGACAGGTCTGGCAGACCCGCATGCACGATCTGCCCTTCGTCAACGCCGCATTATCCGTCGAGGCCGTCGGCTTTGCCTCTTGCCAGGGCGACTGGCTGGGCGTCGTCATTACGCCCTGGTTTCTCAACCTGCTGCTGATTTCCGGCGGCGGGCAACTCTGGGGCGACATTCCGGCCGGCGAGCGCCGCTATCTCAACCTGCCCTGCGGCACCTTGCAGTTCATCGCCGACGACGATCCGGACATCGGCCCCTACCAGTATTGCCCGCTGATCGCGCCGGTCAGCGGATTGGCCGACATGGCTCAGGCACGCCAGGCGGCGGACGATGCCCTGAAGACCATCCTCGGCCAAACTGTCAACGCGCCGCAGCCGACCGCGGCGCCGGGGACCGAAGAAAAGCCCCCCGTTTCCCGTCGTGCTTTTTTCAGGCGTCTGGCAGGCAAGCGCGATTGACTACCGACAGGTAGTATCGGCCCTAAACAAGAATGATGAGGAGCAAAACGGATGTGTCTGGCTATTCCTGCGCAAATCGTTGAACTGCGCGAAGGCGACAACGCGCTGGTCGACCTGGCCGGCGTCAAGAAGGAAATCTCGCTGGCGCTGATCGAGGGGGCGGCGGTCGGCGATTACGTCATCGTCCATGTCGGCTATGCGCTGAACAAACTGGATCCCGAAGAGGCCGAGAAAACCCTGAAGCTATTTGCCGAAATGGGTGAGTTGGCCTTGGGCGACGAGCACCCGACGCTGCACTGATGAAATACATCGACGAATTCCGCGACGGCGAGGTCGCCAGGGGGCTGGCCGAGGCCATCCGCGGCGAGGCGAATCCGGCACGCGACTACCATTTCATGGAATTCTGCGGCGGCCACACCCACGCCATTTCACGTTACGGCGTGGCCGACCTGTTGCCGGCCAATGTCAGGATGATCCACGGTCCCGGCTGCCCGGTCTGCGTGCTGCCCATCGGCCGCGTCGACCAGGCTATCCGCCTGGCGCTGGAAGAGGGTGTCACCCTGTGCACCTACGGCGACTGCCTGCGCGTGCCGGCCTCCGACGGCCTGTCGCTGATCAAGGCAAAGGCCCGAGGCGGCGACATCCGCATGGTTTATTCGAGCGCCGATGCGGTAGCCTTGGCCGAAAGGAATCCGGACAGGCAGGTCGTCTTCTTCGCCATCGGCTTCGAAACGACGACGCCGCCAACCGCAGTGGCGATCAGGCAGGCCGCCGCGCTCGGCCTGAAAAACTTCTCCGTTCTCTGCTGTCACGTGCTGACACCGTCCGCCATTTCGAGCATCCTCGAATCGCCGGAAGTCCGCCGTTGGGGCACCGTGCCGCTCGACGGCTTCATCGGTCCGGCCCACGTTTCGACCATTATCGGCAGCCGGCCCTACGAATTCTTCGCCGAGGAATACCGCAAGCCGGTGGTTATCGCCGGCTTCGAGCCGCTCGACGTCATGCTGGCGATCAGGATGCTGATCCGCCAGGTCAACGAAGGCCGCGCCGTGGTCGAGAACGAATTCTCGCGTGCCGTCGACCGCGACGGCAACCTGAAGGCGCAGCAACTGGTGGCCGAGGTTTTCGAAATGCGGAAGAATTTCGAATGGCGCGGCCTGAACATTCTGCCTTACTCGGCCCTGCGCATTCGCAGCCAGTTCGCCGAATTTGACGCCGAAAAACGCTTTCCGCTCGACTATCGCTCGGTTCCCGACCATAAAGCCTGCGAGTGCGGCGCCATCCTGCGCGGCGTCAAACGCCCGCAGGACTGCAAGATTTTCGGCACGGTGTGCACACCGGAAAATCCCGTCGGTTCCTGCATGGTGTCCTCGGAAGGCGCCTGCGCGGCTCATTACACCTACGGACGGTACAAGGATGTCTGAAACCAGGAAAAATTACGCTCGGCCGCTCGACCTCAGGCACGGCCGCATCGACATGGCGCACGGCGCCGGTGGCCGGGCGATGGCGCAGTTGATCGAGGAGTTGTTCGCCAAGCACCTGGGCAACGACTACCTGGCGCAGGGCGACGACGGCGCCTTGCTGCCGGCGACCGGCGACGGGCGGCTGGTCATGGCGACGGACTCGCACGTCGTCTCGCCGCTGTTCTTCCCCGGCGGCGACATCGGTTGCCTGTCGGTACACGGCACGATCAACGACGTGGCCGTGATGGGAGCCACGCCCCTCTATCTTTCGGCCGCCTTCATCGTCGAAGAGGGTTTCAAAATCTCCGATCTGGTGCTCATCGTGCAAAGCATGGCCACTGCGGCGAAGGCCGCCGGCGTGCCGATCGTCACCGGCGACACCAAGGTGGTCGAGCGTGGCAAGGGCGATGGCGTCTTCATAACGACGACCGGCGTCGGCGTCGTCGCACCGGGGCAGGCATGGTCGGGCCGCCATGCCCGGCCGGGCGATGTCATTCTGGTCTCCGGAACGCTGGGTGACCACGGCATGGCGATCATGGCGGTCCGCGAAAGCCTCGGTTTCGAATCGCCCATCGTTTCCGATACGGCTGCTCTGCATGGCCTGATCGCGGCGATGCGCTCCAGCGGCGCCGACATCCATGTCCTGCGCGACCCGACACGCGGCGGGCTGGCCACCACCCTGAACGAAATCGCCCGGCAATCGGCTGTCGGCATGATGCTGCAGGAAAAAGCCTTGCCGGTGAAACCGGCAGTCAACGCGGCTTGTGAGTTCCTTGGACTGGACCCCCTTTATGTCGCCAACGAAGGCAAGCTGGTGGCGATTTGCGCCGAAAGGGACGCCGAAAAACTATTGGCGGCAATGCGAGCCCATCCGCAAGGCGCGGATGCGGCCATCGTCGGAAGCGTACACGAGGACGAGCATCATTTTGTCCAGATGACGACCGGTTTCGGCGGCAGGCGCATCGTCGACTGGCTGAGCGGTGAACAGTTGCCGCGGATATGCTGAGTGATCAATGGCGCAGGGCGATCATCACCGACTGCACGTCACCGACTTCGGAAATCACCAGTTGGCGGGCATCGGCCAGGTTGTCGGCGTTGCGAACGTAGAAGAGGTCGTGACGACCGTCAGGATAGCGGATGGCGGCGACATACTCCGGACGAGGTGCGCGATGACCCGGGGCATGGCGCGGCTTGCTTGGCTTTCGTTGTGTTTGCATCGTTGAGTACCACTTTAGTTATGCCAGTGGTACATCCTAACCAAAGCCAGGGTGCTGAAAAATACGGCGAAAGTCATAGACCCATGCCGCCTGGGACTTTTCCTCCCCGAAATCCTTGGCATGACAGGGATCATTTTTTTGGCATGAATTGTAAAGATCTGTAGATTATGCGACTTTTCTTCCTCACCCACAGTTTCAACAGTCTCTCCCAGCGCCTGTATTGCGAACTGGCGACGCGTGGTCACGAGATCAGCATCGAGTTCGACATCGCCGACCGGGTGACCGAGGAAGCCGTGGCCCTGTTCAAACCCGACCTGATCGTCGCCCCCTTCCTGAAGCGGGCCATTCCGGCCTCGGTGTGGAAGCGGTATCGCTGCCTGATCGTCCATCCGGGCATGGTCGGCGACCGCGGCCCGTCGGCGCTGGACTGGACGATCCAGAACGGTGTCCGGGAATGGGGGGTGACCGTGCTGCAGGCCGAGGAGGAGATGGATGCCGGGCCGGTCTGGGCGGCGGCGACCTTTCCGATGCGCGCCGCCAAGAAATCGTCGATCTATCGCAACGAAGTCACCGAAGCGGCCGTCCAGGCGGTGATTGCCGCGGTCGACCGGATCGGCCGCGGCGAGATCGGCGCCGAGCGTGTGGCGGGGCAGGCCCATGCCGTCATCAAGCAGGCCGACCGGGCTATAGACTGGTCGGTCGAAAGCAGCGCCGGGGCGATAGCCAGACTGAATGCTGCCGACGGATTCCCCGGCGTCGCCGACGAACTGTTCGGCCAGCCCTGCCATCTATTCGACGCCTGGCCGGAAGCCGTCCTCAAGGGCCGGCCGGGCAGCCTCCTCGGGCGGCGCGAGACGGCCATCTGTCGGGCAACGGCCGACGGCGCCGTGTGGATCGGCCACATCCGGCGCTCCGGCGGCATCAAGCTGCCGACAACCCAGGCCTTTCCCGAAGCCGCGAAATTGCCGGAACTGCCGCTGAACGGCTACTGGAAGGCGGCCGACGCCACCTGGCAGGATATCGCCTACGAAGAGGCGGCCGGGGTCGGTTTTCTCAGTTTCGAGTTCTACAACGGCGCGATGAGCACGGGACAGTGCCGCCGCCTGACCGAAGCCTTCCGCTGGGCAAGTGCCCGGCCGACCCGGGTGATCGTGCTGCGCGGCGGCAGTGATTTCTGGTCGAACGGCATACACCTGAACAGCATCGAGGCGGCCGACAGCCCGGCCGACGAATCATGGGCGAATATCAACGCCATCGACGATCTGGCGCAAGCAATCCTGTGCTGCACGGGGCAGTTGACGGTGGCCGCCGTCGGCGGCAATGCCGGCGCCGGCGGCTGCTTCCTGGCGCGAGCTGCCGATTTCGTCTGGGTCCGGGACGGAGCGGTGCTCAACCCGCATTACAAGAACATGGGCAATCTCTTCGGCTCCGAATTCTGGACCTACCTGTTGCCACCGCGCGTCGGCGAGGACGGTGCCCGGGCCATCATGCGCCACCGCTTGCCGATGACGGCTGCGGAGGCGGTCGGGCTGGGTTTCTACGACGCCTGCCTGCCGGGCCCAGGCTTCCATGTCGATGTCGCCCGCCGGGCCGGTGAACTCGCCCTCGTCGCTGACTTCGGGGAAAGGCTTGCCGCCAAGCTGACCCGGCGCCAGGCCGATGAGGCGGCGCGACCCCTGGCTGCCTATCGCGCCGCGGAATTGAAGGAAATGCGTCGCAATTTCTACGGTTTCGACCCCTCCTACCACGTCGCGCGCTATCATTTCGTTTCGCGCTCGGCGCATTCGTGGACGCCGCGCCATCTTGCCCGTCACCGCGATCTCGACTGGAAAGTGCCGGAATGACTCCAACCAGCCTGCGAAAACTGCCTGCCATCCTCGTCATCGACGACGAGGTGCGTTCGCTGGAGGCGCTGCGCCGCACGCTGGAAGAGGATTTCGACGTACTGTGCGCGTCCGGCGCCGACGAAGGCATGGAAATACTCAACCGGGAGCAGGCGACCGCCGCCATCCGCATCGTGCTCTGTGACCAGCGCATGCCGGGAACGACCGGGGTCCGCTTCCTGAAGGAAGTCCGCGACCGCTGGCCGGACATCGTGCGCATCATCCTCTCCGGCTATACCGATGCCGAAGACATCATCACCGGCGTCAACGAAGCCGGCATCTGGCAATACCTGCTCAAGCCCTGGCAGCCCGAACAACTGTTGCTGACCCTGCAGCGCGCCGCCGAAGTCTGGCGCCTGCAGCAGGAAAACCAGCGGCTGTCCCTCGACTTGCGCACGGCCGAACCGGTCCTCAAGCGGCATGTCGAGGTCAAGCAGGAAAGGGCCAAGAGCAGCTTCGGTCTGGCCGGCTTCGCGCGCGCAGCGAACAGCCCGATCAATGCGGTTTGCGACATGATCGGACGCATTGCGCCCTACGACCTTTCGGTGATGGTCACCGGCGAATCGGGCACCGGCAAGGAAATGGTCGCCCGCGCCATCCACTACGAAAGCCGCCGCGCGAGCAAGGCATTTATCACCGAAAACTGCGGCGCCCTGCCCGATACCCTGCTCGAATCGGAACTCTTCGGCTACAAGCGCGGGGCGTTCACCGGTGCGGTCGAGGACCGCGTCGGCCTCTTTCAGCAGGCCGATGGCGGCACGCTGTTTCTCGACGAAATCGGCGAAACCAGCCCGGCCTTCCAGGTCAAACTGCTGCGCGTTCTGCAGGAGGGCGAATTCCGCCCGCTCGGCAGCCACCGGCCGGTCACCGTCGACATCCGGGTGATTGCCGCCACCAACCGCGACCTGGAAAACGACGTGCGCATCGGCCGGTTCCGCGAAGACCTGTACTACCGACTGGCGACCATCTCCCTGCACGTGCCGCCTTTGCGCGAGCGCCCCATGGACCTGCCACTGCTGGCTCAACGCCTGCTCGACAGCAGTTGTCGTTCGCTCGGCAAATCGGTGGCCGGTTTTTCCCCGGCCGTGCTCGCCGGCATCGCCGCCTATCGCTGGCCCGGCAACGTCCGCGAATTGCAGAACGAAATCCTGCGCATGGTGGCGCTAAGCAACACCGGGCTGCTCGGTCCCGAACTGCTGTCGCCGCGCATGTTGCGGACACAGGTCGGCGAGACGCCAAGTGGCGAAATGGCGTGGGCCGCCGACCTGAGCGGCGGACTCAAGGAGCGCATGGACCAGTTGGAGATGCGGGTTCTCAAGGAAGCGATGGCACGCCACCGCTGGAACAAGTCGCGAGCTGCCCGCGAACTCGGCCTGTCGCGTGTCGGCCTGCGCGCCAAGCTGGTCCGTCACGGGTTGGAGCAGGCCGAATGAAGGTGCTCTGGTTGCAGAGCGGCGGCTGCGGCGGCTGCACGCAGTCCATGCTGTGTGCCGAACCGCGTCCGTTGTTCGAGGAGTTGGCCGATGCCGGCATCGAGTTTTTCTGGCATCCCGCCCTCTCGCTCGCCAGCGGCGACGAGGCACTGGCCATGCTCGAGGACTGCGCCGAGGGCCGGCTCGCCTTCGATGCGCTATGCATCGAAGGCGCCATGCTGCGCGGCCCGAACGGCAGCGGCCGGTTTCACCTGATGGCCGGCAGCGGGCGCCCGCTGACCGAATGGGTCAAACGCCTGGCGCGGCATGCGCGATGGGTTTTCGCCATCGGCTCATGCACCGCTTACGGCGGCTTTTCGGCCAATACGCCTGGCAATCCGCTCGAGGCCTGCGGCCTGCAATACGACGAGGAAACACCGGGCGGCCTGCTCGGCGCGAACTTCCGCTCGGCGGCCGGACTGCCGGTGATCAATATCGCCGGTTGCCCGACCCACCCCGGCTGGGTGGTCGACACCCTGGAAAAAGCGGCCCTGGAAGGATTGGCCCCGACCGACCTCGACGAAGTCGGCCGCCCCCTGCTTTACGCCGGCGGCCTCGTCCATCACGGCTGTGCCCGCAACGAATTCTACGAATTCAAGGCGAGCGCCGAAAAGCAGTCCGATCTCGGCTGCCTGATGGAAAATCTCGGTTGCAAGGGCACCCAGGCCCATGCCGACTGCAATCTGCGGCCGTGGAACGGCAGCGGCTCCTGCCTGCGTGGCGGCTTTGCCTGCATCGCCTGTACCGAGCCGGGTTTCGAGTCGCCCGGCCACGCCTTTCAGCAAACGCCCAAGCTGGCCGGCATACCGATCGGTCTGCCGACCGACATGCCGAAGGCCTGGTTCGTCGCGCTGGCCGCCCTGTCGAAATCGGCGACGCCGAAGCGGGTGCGCAACAATGCGGTGGCCGATCACCCGGTGGTCTTGCCGGTCATCCGGAAAAAAACGGGCGGCAAATGACGCGCATCCTTGTCGGACCGTTCAACCGCGTCGAAGGTGACCTCGAAATCAGCCTCGATCTCGAACAGGGCAGGGTCCGGTCGGCCTACGTCAATTCGCCGCTGTTTCGCGGCTTCGAACAGATACTGGTCGGCCGCGCCCCGCTCGACGCACTGGCCATCGTGCCGCGCATCTGCGGCATCTGCTCGGTCGCCCAGTCGGCCGCCGCCGCGTCGGCGCTGGCCGACGCCATGGGCATCGCGCCCACGGCCAACGGCATCCTGTCGCGCCATCTGATCACCGCAACGGAAAACCTGGCCGATCACCTGACCCATTTCTACCTCTTCTTCATGCCCGATTTCGCCCGCCCGGCCTACGCCGGTTACGGCTGGCACGGTGCCGTCGCCCGGCGCTTCGCCGCGATCAAGGGCGATGCGGCGGCCGAAGTCCTTCCCGCCCGGGCAGGCTTTTTTCGCTTGATGGGTTTTCTCGCCGGGCGCTGGCCGCACAGCCTGGCCATCCAGCCCGGCGGCAGCACACGGGCGATCGGGGCCGGCGAACGTATCCGGCTGCTGGCCCTGCTGCGCGAATTCCGCAGCTTTCTGGAAAAACGCCTGTTCGGAGACAGTCTCGCCAACTTCGGCCGCTTGGCGAGCAAGGAGGAATTGCTGGCCTGGGCGGCCGGCCGGCCGGCCGATTTCCCCGCCTTCCTGCAGGCCGCCGTCGACCTCGGCCTCGACCGAGTCGGGCGAGCCGGCGACAGCTTTCTGTCCGCCGGCGCCTACGGCCTCTTTCCCGCCGGCGTCTGGCAGGACGGAACGATAAGCGACCTCGACCCGATCGCCATCGACGAGGACAGCAGCAGCGCCTGGCTGGCCGCCGGGCGGGCCCGTCACCCGGCACAAGGCGAAACCGTCGTCGATGCCGACAAGCCCGGCGCCTACACCTGGTGCAAGGCGCCGCGCTACGGCGGACAGACCTGTGAGGTCGGTGCGCTGGCCCGCCAACTGGTCGCCGCGCATCCGCTGGCGCTCGACCTGGTCCGTCGCGACGGCGCCAGCGTCATGGCCCGCGTCCTCGCCCGCATGCTGGAACTGGCCCGGGTTTTGCCGGCGATGGCGACCTGGGTCCAGGCGCTACAACCCGGCGAGCCGTTCTGCGCCCATGGCGAAATGCCCGACGAAGGCAGCGGCACCGGCCTGGTCGAAGCGGCCCGCGGCAGCCTCGGCCATTGGCTGAGTATCAAGCGAGGCCAGATCGACCGCTATCAGATCATTGCCCCCACAACCTGGAACTTCTCACCACGCGACGCCAACGGCCAACCCGGCCCGCTGGAACAGGCCCTGATCGGACTGCCCGCCGTCCCGGACGCCCTGCCGACCATCCAGCACGTCGTGCGCTCTTTCGATCCCTGCATGGTGTGCACGGTACATTAGCACCTCCCCAAGGCCGGCGGTTAACTGACCGTCAGATTACTTTCCCCGCGCCCCCCTTCACACCACCGACTCACGCTCCGGGCCAGCCTCTCGCCTTATTCTCCCTGGACGTGGCTCTCGCTGCCGGTAAATCGGCCCGTCTTCTATCCCAGGCGCGCTATTTTGCCGTTTGCCGAATCGATATGGAGGATCAGTGCTTCGATGCATGCCATGAATGCCTGGGAAAATCCCCGCTCGCTGCGCAGCCTGTCCACATAGCGTTGTGCGATCTGGGCGGCACGTATCCACACTTGCGGCGAAATGTCGGCATGAATCCCCGCTTCGAGCAGGGCGGAGGGGATAGCGCCGCCGCTCGGTTACCGGGTTGTCTTCGGCCAGGGTGAATTTGACGATGACTTCCCTTGGGCCATCAGCTGTCTGGACGTAGGTAGTGCCTTCCGCAGAGACGCGAAAAACCTGGATTTCCCCGATGCCTCGCCTGGTATCTGGTATCTGGTATCTGGTATCTGGTATCTGGTAGGGCGTATTGAATAGATCGGCCGTTCCCAATGCGAACGATTTCATCGCCCAGCGCATTGATCGCCCGGGAGATGGTCGGCTGGCTTAACCCAAGGCTGTCAACGAGCTGGCGGATTTTCTGCGGGCCTCGGCTTAGCTGGATTCGAATCGAATCGGCGTGTGCTGACACAGCAATGAATACCTAAATGAATAGATATGCGAATACCTATTGCAGGGTAACAGGTGCTACCCGGGTAACTGGTACCGAAGTTTGTGTATCGTGCATCAGAACCCATCCAGGCTTCGATGCCTATCGGGAACGTTTGTACCATCTGAACGATCTGATACCCATCGGTTGCCCTCCGTCCGGTCGATCTCGATGATCGGCTTACCGCCCGCAGTTCAATTCAGGAGAAAACATGAAGCTTTATTACGCCGCGGGAGCCTGCTCCCTGTCACCGCACATCGTTCTGAACGAACTGGATTTGCCCTACGACTTGATCAGGGTCGACCTGGCGACCCACCAGACCGCCGACGGTCTGGATTACACCGCGATCAATGCCAAGGGCTATGTACCGGCCCTGCAACTGGACGACGGCCAATTGCTCACCGAAGGCCCGGCCATCGTCCAATACCTGGCCGATCGGAAACCGGCGGCCGATCTGCTGCCGCCGGCCGGCACGCTTGAGCGGGCGAGGGTGCAGGAGTGGCTGACCTTCATCGGTACCGAACTGCACAAGAACTTCAGCCCATTGTTCAGTCAGACCGCTTCTGCCGACTGGAAAGCGGCTGCCCTGGCCAATGTCGAGCGCCGCCTCGCCTATGTCGACCAGGCCCTGAGCGGTCGCGACTACCTGACCGGCAACAGTTTCTGCGTCGCCGATGCCTACCTGTTTACCGTCGTTAACTGGACCCGTTTCGTCAAGATCGATCTGGCTCGCTGGCCGGTGCTGGCAGCCTTTCAGCAGCGCGTCATGGCGCGGCCGGCCGTCCAGGCCGCCTTGCGCGAGGAAGGTTTGATCTGATGCGCCAGCGGATATCCCCTCCGGCCCGCTGCGAATCTTCCTTTGCACCGGCAGGGTTTGATCGTCGGCCCAGAATGAAGCATGGCCGGATCAGCGCGATGCGAAGCGATCGCCATGTCCGAGGCATGATCGATGCTGCCCAATACAAAACCAGCCTGCCCAGGATATCCGATTGACATGCCATTTCAAGCACTCATGCCGGTCTTTCGTCATGATCGGCCAGGTGCTTTCCAGCATCCCGCCGGCCCGTCTCGCCGAACAAGCTCGCAATCAGGCTTCGCGCTAGCGGGCTAATCGTCTTAGAATTGCGCTCCTTCAAGGGCAGACGGAACTTTCCCCTCCCTCGACACGCTTTTTACAACTCAAGGAACACACATGAACAAGTCCGAACTCATCGATGCAATCGCAGCCGAAGCTGATCTCACCAAGGTTGATGCCGCCAAGGCACTGGATGCCGTTCTCGGCGCCATCGTCGGTGCGGTCGCCAGCGGCGACTCCGTTTCCCTGATCGGCTTCGGCAGCTTCAAGGCCTCGGCCCGCGCTGCCCGCGAAGGCAAGAACCCGAAGACCGGCGAAAAGCTGTCGATCGCCGCCACCACCGTGCCGAAATTCACGGCCGGCGCCAACTTCAAGGCCGCCGTCGCCAAGCAGTAATCCGTCGCGCCGCGACCGGGCCCCAGCGGTTTTCCGACTGGGGTTTTTTTATCGCCTGAAATCCTTTCCCCGCTGATATCGGCCATGACCTTCAAAGACTCTTCAACTCAATTTCAAATCGTCGACCTGGCGATGCTCGAAGCGGATGCCGGCCACCCGCGTCGGAATATCGAAGAAGCGAGCCTCAAGGGACTGGTCCATTCGATTGAAAAGCTCGGGTTGATTCACCCGCTGATCGTTCGTCCGGCCGATACGGCCGGGCGCTACACGGTGATCGTCGGCGAGCGGCGGCGACTGGCCGCCATGCTGGCCGGCGAGCGCAGCGTCCCGGTCGTCGTGCGCGACTGCGACGCTGCCCAGGCGCTGGAAGTGCAGGTCTTCGAAAATATCGGCCAGGGCGTGCGTTCGGCTCTCGACACGCGCGACATGGCCAATGCCATCCAGACGCTGACCGACCGTTTTCAGACCCAGGAAGAAGCGGCCCGGCATTTCGGCCGGGCGCCGACCTGGTTGAACCAAGCCACGGCGGCCGCCAATCTGTCGGAAAAGGTCGCCGACCTGCTCGATTCCGGCAAGATTTCGAGCGCCGGCACCGCCGTCCGCCTGGAAAAACTGGCCCGGAAGGATGAGCGCCGGGCGGAATCCCTGATCGAGCAGATCGAGCGACTGCCCGAGGGTGAAAAAATTTCGCGGCAGGCGGTCGACCAGGTGCTGGCCGAAACCGGGGGGCAGCGGAAGAAAAAGGAGATTGCGCCGCCCCCGGCGGCGGCCCTTCAGTCGACGCCGGACATCGTCGCCAGTGAAGAAGCCGGCAACGAGCCGATCAGGCCGGCGCGGACCCGGGTCAATCCGGGCAAGATAAGGCAGGTGGCGGCCATTCTCGGCGTGCACGATGGTGACGAAGAAGCGGTTCTGGTTCGCCTGATCGACGAATTCCTGGCCTTGAAAAACGCCTGATCACCGGCCTCGGTTCAGGCGTCGGGATAGAGCAGCCGCTGCGCCGCTTCGAACAGTTCCCGTTCTTCGAAGCGGACATGATCGTTGAGCAGGGCTGCGAAGCGACCCAGGGTCTCGCCGTCGGGGTCGGCCAGGCGACGGTTGAGATCGCGCAATTCGTCGTGCTCGGCCCGCACGCGACGAACCAGTACGTTTTCCCCGACCGCCGCCATGGCCGGCAGCAGATTCTCTTCCTCGACCTGGAAATGTGCTTCCAGTTCCTTCGGAAAGCTGCCCCGGATGGCGCCGGCAGCCTGGATGATGGCTGCGTCGAGGCCGGCGTCGCAGGCAAAACGGGCCTGCCTGGCCAGCTTGAGGGCGACGTGGTGTTCGCGTGACAGTTGCAACAGGGCGGCATGGCGTTTCATCGGGTACCTCTTGAACGATTGCGACTCACCAGCGTAACCAGGGTGCCGATGAAAACGAGCAGTACCAGCGCGTTGATCAGGGCGGCATCGTGGCGAAGCTTGAAATTGTCGGACAGTCCGCCGAAAACGCGCACTCCCAGGCTCAGGTGGAGCAGCGTCAGAGGCAGGTAAAGTACTGGATGATAGGGAATCTTGATCCGGGTGACGGCAGGCAGAATGATCGGCGCATGGCCAAAAACCATGGCGAAGACGAAGCCCAGGCCGATAGCATGCAAGGCCGCATCGCGCCAGCCGTCCCCGGGCGTGAAGGCGCCGGCCAGGCCGAGCAGTCCGGCCGCCGCCAGCCAGGCGTAACCGGAAAGCAGGCAGCAGGCGATGAAGCGGCTCAGTCCCTCGCTCAGCAGATTGCGACGCGCGATGTCGTAGCGCAGAAGCCAGAGGGCGAGGGCGATCAGGCCGGCGGCAAAAACCCGGTCGGCGGCCCATGCGGCAGCGAGCAGCAGCACACCGACGATGACGATGAAGAGCGTCCGGGCCAGCGGCGGCGTCGGCAGGAAGCGGGTCAACTCGAGGCGCTCGCCGGCGATGGTCAAAACCAGAAAAAGCAGCCACCACGCTACGCCCGCGCCGGGATCGCCGGTGGAAAGCCAGAGCAGGCTGCCGAGCAACCAGCAAACGGCGGCCAGCGTCAGGACGACGGTAAAGGCGGCGACCTGACGACGCAAAACAACGACGCTGGCTGCGATCAAGCCCAGCGCGGCGAGGCTGCCGAGCCACTGGCCGACGGGCAGGGGAGCGCCGGCCAACAGGGAGATACCGCCGGCACCGGCTGCCAGGGGCGCCAGGTAACCCCAGACTCGACCGACCGCAACGGCGCGTTCGAGACTGATAACCGTTCCGAAAAAGGCAGTGATCATCAGCGGGCCGTGCACACCGGCCGCCTGCACGGCGGCGCTCGGAACCTCCCAGCCGAGGCGGGCCAGCCCGGCCATGACGCCGCCGAACAGCGAGAGCATGCCGAAAAAGAGCAGCGGCAATCGGCCGCCGGTTTTCATATCGGCCATCTACTCGTTCCAGCCCAGCCGCAGGCGACATTGCTCGCTCATCATCGACGGCACCCAGGGCGGTTCCCAGACCAGGCGGATTTCCGGTTGGCAATCTGCCGGCAGCACGCGGTCGAGTTCGGCATAGGCGTCATCGACGATCATTTCCCCCATCGGACAGGCCGGCGAAGTCATGGTCATTTCGATCAACAGGCGGGAGGCCTCGCATTCGATTCGGTAAACCAGGCCGAGGTCGACGATGTTGGCGCCGACTTCGGGGTCGACCACCTTGCGCAGGGCATTGCGGATCAGTTCGGTATCGGGGACAGCGGTCATCGGGACGAGACGTTAGAATGCGATGAAGAGCATCCTAGCATCGCTATCGCGGCAGAAATTTAGCAGGGAGCAAAGAACATGGCAGACTTCATCATTTCTCGAACCGCGCCCCGGGCAAAGACGTCCGCTTCGAGGCCGGCCGTCGACAGCAGCGGCACTCGCCACGACGGCAATATCCGGAACGAACGGGGCTCGGCGCATGTCCGCAAGCACTCCGCCCGCTGATTACGCCGACGGTTCGCCCCTGCCGCCGGGGGGCGAGCAGGCCTGGATCGAAGTCATCCAGAAAATGGACGAGGTCTACAACGACCTCCTGCAATACGAAGTCGCCCTCGAAGAAAAGAATGCCGCGCTCGAAGAGTCGCATCAGTTTATCGAGAGCGTGCTCACCTCGATGTCGGACATCCTGATCGTCTGCGACCGCAACGGCGGCATCGAGGAGGTCAATTCATCCCTGCAGCATTTTTCCGGCAAGAGCGCCGACGAACTGGAACACACGCCGGTTTTCGACCTCTTCGCCGACGATGCCGAGCGGAGCAGGGCGCGCGAGGTGTTCTCCCGTTTCGGCCGGAAAGGCGTGCATGACTGCGAATTCTTCCTGCGCGCCGGCGATGGCTCGACCGTGCCGGTATCGATGAACTGCACGCCGCGCCTGTCGCAGACCGGCAAGCTGATGGGCATGGTGGTCACCGGCCGCCCGGTCGGCGAACTTCGCCGCGCCTATTCCGCGCTGCGCCAGGCTCACGACGATCTGAAGCGGACCCAGGGCCAGTTGCTGCATGCCGAAAAAATGGTCTCGCTCGGCCGCCTGGTGGCCGGCGTGGCGCACGAGTTGAACAACCCGATCAGCTTCGTGCTCGGCAACGTGCTGTCGCTGCGCCGTTACGAGAGCCGGCTGGAAAGTTACCTCAATGCCGTACACGCGACGGATGCCGCCGACCACGCTGCACTCGGGACGATGCGTCGGGAACTGCGCATTGATCGCATCCTGGCCGACATGCCGCACCTCATCGACGGCATGATCGAAGGCGCCGAACGCACCCGCGATATTGTCGATGCGCTGAAGCGCTTCTCGGCCGTCGACAAGATGACGCCCGAGCAGGTCAATCTCAACGAAGTCGTAGAACGCTCCGTTCGCTGGGTGGTGCAAAGCGCCACCGCCGGCTTCGTGGTCGACACCGACCTGGCGCCGGACCTTCTGTGCAAGGGCTCGTCGGGGCAATTGCAGCAGGTGCTGATGAACCTCGTCCAGAATGCCTGCGATGCCACGGCCAGCCAGGCGGAACCGCGCCTGAGCATCGTCGGTCGCATGGAGGACGGCATGGTGACCCTGCATTTCATCGACAACGGCCCGGGCATTCCCGAAGAACACCTGGGCCGGCTATTCGAGCCTTTCTTCACGACCAAACCGGTCGGCCAGGGCACCGGCCTCGGTCTGTCGATCAGCTATGGCATCGTCGAACGCCATGGCGGCAAATTGAGTGCCCGCAACGGACCGGCCGGCGGAGCGGAATTCATCCTTGCGCTACCGGTGGAAAGCTGATGACCAGTTGCGCCTCGTTCCCGGGCCTTGGCCGGAGTCGAATTCAATGGGAACAATGACTTATCTGGCTGGCACGGTCTTTGTATCGTTCAGACGATAATTTTCGAGCGAGCCGAATATGCAAAATCTGCCCAACGACTGGTTGTCGCTGCTGATCCTGACCTTCGTACTCGGCATGAAGCACGGTTTCGACGCCGACCACCTGGCCACCATCGATGGCCTGACCCGCTACAATGCCCGGCGCAACCCAGTTCTCGCCCGCTATTGCGGCACGCTGTTTTCCATCGGTCACGGCGGCGTGGTGATCTTCATCGCCCTCGGCGTTTCGACCCTGGCCGGACAATGGGAGGTTCCGGCCTGGTTCGGCATGCTGGGTGCCATGATCTCCATCGCCTTCCTGGTCGCGTTGGGCAGCCTCAACCTGGCCGCCGTGCTGGCCGCCGAGCCCCACGAAATGGTCCGGCCGGTCGGCCTCAAGGGACGCTGGCTCGGCAAGCTGGGGCAGGCTTCGCACCCGCTGCTGATCACCCTGGTCGGCGCGCTCTTCGCGCTCTCCTTCGACACCCTGTCGCAGGCGGCATTCTTCGCGTTGACAGCGACCCGTTTCGGCGGCTGGCAGCATGCGCTGATGCTGGCCACCCTCTTCATGCTCGGCATGTTGCTGACCGACGGCATCAATGGCCTGTGGATCGCCCGCCTGATTGCCCGGGCCGATCAGGCGGCACTGGTCGCCTCGCGCGTCATGGGGCTGGTGGTCTCCGGCGTCAGCCTGCTGGTCGCCGCCTTCGGGGCGGCCAGGCTGCTCTCGCCATCGGTCGACGCCTGGAGCGACGGCAAGGAACTCGGCTTCGGCCTTGCCCTGGTGGCCATTGTCACGCTCAGCTTCTTCGCCGCCCTGCGCCTGACGCGCCGGCCGGCAACGGCTTTCCGCATGTGACAAGATCGGTGGCAAGGCGGGCATGGGCGCTGGCGACCACCAGACTATAATTCATAATTATATTTCCAGCCAAACACGCTTTGGAGTACCCTAACAGGTTTTCCCTAATACCCTAATTCCGAGGAGAATCCGTGGAAAAGGATTTGCGCGAAGCCGCACTTGAATATCACCGCTGGCCCACCCCGGGCAAGATTTCCGTTCGCCCGACCAAGGGGCTGACCAATCAGCGCGACCTCGCGCTGGCCTACTCGCCGGGCGTTGCCGCCGCCTGCGACCTGATCGTCGAAGACCCGGCCATGGCGGCCGAGATGACCTCGCGCGCCAACCTCGTCGGCGTCATCACCAACGGCACCGCCGTTCTCGGTCTCGGCAATATCGGCCCGCTCGCCGCCAAGCCGGTGATGGAGGGCAAGGGCTGCCTGTTCAAGAAATTCGCCGGTATCGATGTCTTTGACATCGAACTGGCCGAGAACGACCCGGACAAGCTGATCGACATGATCGCAGCCATGGAACCGACGCTCGGCGGCATCAACCTGGAAGACATCAAGGCGCCGGAGTGCTTCTATATCGAAGAAAAGCTCAAGGAGCGGATGAATATCCCCGTCTTCCACGACGACCAGCACGGCACCGCCATCATTTCCGCCGCCGCCATGCTCAACGGCCTGAAAGTGGTCGGCAAGAAGATCGACGAAATCAAGGTAGTCTGTTCCGGCGCCGGCGCCGCCGCCATTTCCTGCCTGAACCTGTGGTGCGAGCTCGGCGTCAAGCGCGAGAACATCACCGTCTGCGACTCCAAGGGCGTGATCTACGTCGGTCGCGACGCCAACATGGAGGCGACCAAGGCCCGCTACGCCCGCGAAACGACCAATCGCACGCTGGGCGACGCCATGGTCGGCGCCGACGTTTTCCTCGGCCTGTCCGCGGCAGGCGTCCTGAAACAGGAAATGGTCGCCAGCATGGGCGACAAGCCGATGGTCTTCGCCCTCGCCAATCCGACGCCGGAAATCATGCCGGAACTGGCCAGAGCGGTGCGCCCGGACGTCATCATCGCGACCGGTCGCTCCGACTACGTCAACCAGGTCAACAACGTCCTCTGCTTCCCCTTTATTTTCCGCGGCGCCCTCGATGTCGGCGCGACGCGCATCACAGAGGAAATGAAGATGGCTTCCGTGCGGGCCATCGCCGAACTGGCCGAAGCCGAAGTGACCGACGAGGTGGCCATGGCCTACCCGGGCGCCGATTTGTCTTTCGGCCCGGAATACCTGATTCCGAAGCCCTTCGACCCGCGCCTGATCGTCAAGATCGCCCCGGCCGTCGCCCAGGCGGCCATGGATTCCGGCGTCGCCACCCGTCCGATCACGGACTGGGACGCCTACCGCGCCAAGCTGTCCGAATTCGTCTATCACACCGGTGTCGGCATGCGCGCCATCTTCCAGGCGGCGCGCCAGGCCCAGGGCAAGCGCATCATTTTCGCCGAGGGCGAGGACGAGCGCGTACTGCGCGCCGCCCAGGTGGTGATCGAAGAAAAATTTGCCCGCCCCATTCTCATCGGCCGCCCCGGCGTCATTGAGCACCGCCTGGAAAAGGCCAAGCTGCGCATCCGGGCCGGCGTCGATTTCGATATCGTCAATCCGGAATCCGACGAACGTTATCGCGAATGCTGGACCGCCTATCACAAGCTGATGGCGCGCCAGGGCGTGACCCCGGCCATCGCCAAGGAATCGATGCGGCGCAAGCCGACCGTGATCGGAGCCATGCTGCTCAAGCTCGGCTACGCCGACGGCATGATCTGCGGCATGACCGGTCAGTACGGCCACCACCTCGGCGTGATCGGCCAGATCATCGGCAAGCGCAGCGGCGTCAACACCCTGGCTGCGATGAATTACCTGATGCTGCCCGGACGCTCGCTGTTCATCTGCGACACCCACGTGAACGAAAATCCGAGCGCCCAGGAAATTGCCGAAATGACGCTGATGGCGGCCGAACAGGTCAAACGCTTCGGCAGCCAACCGAAGGTGGCCTTGCTGTCGCACTCCAATTTCGGTTCGAGCCATTCCGAATCGGCGCGCAAGATGAGCGTTGCAGCCGGCCTGCTCTCGGCCATGTCGGCCGGCGAACTGGAAGTCGATGGCGAGATGCACGGCGATTCGGCGCTGAACGAGGATCTGCGTCGCGCCGCCAACCCGGAATCGCCGCTCAAGGGCGAAGCCAACCTTCTGGTCATGCCCAACATCGACGCCGCCAACATTTCCTACAACCTGATCAAGATGACCGGTGGCGAAGGCGTCACCATCGGCCCCATCCTGCTCGGCGTGGCTCGCCCGGTCCATGTCCTGACACCGACCGCCACCGTCCGTCGCCTGGTCAACATGACCGCGCTGGCCGTGGTTGAATCGATGGAACGCTGAGTCAGTCGCACCGCCAAAAAGGCGCGGCGGGGTTTCCCCGCCGCGCCTTTTCCATTTGGGAACGCCTAAAGCCGCGAAATCCGCTTTTCAAGCCGCGACACTTCGTCGCGCAGCGCGTTGAGCGCGCGGCCGAATTCGCTCATATTGCGCGGCGCAACCAGTATCGCCGACTCTTCGACGGCGTATTCGACCGCATTTTCGCCAAGGCGTCGAGCGGCATCGGCGATTGACGCGGCGAGCGAACGCGCCATCCCGGCCAGGCGGTGCGCCGGAATATCCCCGACCAGGCCGGCCAGGTCCGCCTCCGCATCCCATCTCAGGTTGCGCAGGACGAAAGCCAGGCTCTCGGCGATATCGGCCGAACCGCCAAGCTTGATAGCCGAAAATAGCCGGTTCCGCTCAAAAAGCAGACGCATGGGCAAATCCGGGGGCAGGGTGATCGCCACATCCGGATCGCAGTCCGGGATTCCGGGCAAAACGAGGCCGTGCTCGTCGAGTCCCAGACGAATTTTGAACAGGCTGCCGGCATCGATCAACACCTGCGCGCCGGAATGCGCCCGCAGACGATCCCGGGCCCAGGGCTCGCCCTGAAGCAGGTGATTGAGGAGCGCCACGACGGCGCGTGACATCGGATTCATGCCGGTTTAGAACTTGAATCCGCGATGCAGGGCGACGACGCCCAGGGCCAGGTTGAAGTATTCGACCTGTTCCAGACCGACCTGTTCCATCATCGATTTCAGCTCTTCCTGTCCGGGGTGAACCCGTATCGATTCCGAAAGATAGCGATAACTGTCCGCATCGTTGGTCACCAGCTTGCCTACCCGCGGAATGACCTGGAAGGAGTAGAAATCGTAGATCGGCGCCAGCGGTTTCCAGATTTGCGAAAACTCCAATACCAGCAGGCGACCGCCGGGCCGCAGGACGCGCCGCATTTCGGCCAGCGCGGCATCCTTGTGGGTCATGTTACGCAGGCCGAAGGCGACCGTCACGCAGTCGAACCAGTCGTCGGGGAAGGGCAGCTTCTCGGCATCGCACTGCGCGACGGGCAGCATGTAGCCCTTGTCGAGCAAACGATCCCGGCCGCGAGCCAGCATCGCGTTGTTGATATCGGTCAGCCAGACCTGGCCGCTCTTGCCGGCACGCTTGGCAAAGGCCAGCGACAGATCGCCCGTGCCGCCCGCTACGTCGAGAATGCGGGAACCTTCGCGGACTCCGCTGCGCTGGATGGTGAAAGCCTTCCAGAGCCGGTGCATGCCGCCCGACATCAGGTCGTTCATCAGGTCGTAACGGCTGGCGACGGAATCGAATACATCGGCGACCCGGCGGGCCTTTTCCTGTTCGGCAACGGATTCGTAGCCGAAATGCGTCTTGTCGTTTTTCATGGCTCTAATGATGATGGCCGCAGCCGGAAGCGGCCGGGCGTGAGGTGGTGTCGATATCGCGCGACAAGCCCCGGGTTTCGATTTGCTTCAGGTATTCCTGCCACAGCTCGTCATGGTGCTTGCCGAGATTGTGCAGCAGATCCCAGGAATAGAGACCGCTGTCGTGACCGTCGGAAAAATGCAGGCGCAGGGCGTAGGTGCCGACCGGCTCTATCCGTTCGATATCGACCTCGCGCTTGCCGGTCTGCAGCGTTTCCTGGCCCGGACCATGGCCGCGCGCCTCGGCCGAGGGCGTGTACACCCGCAGGTATTCGAAATCCAGCGAATAACTTTCGCCGTGATCGTAAATCAGCTCCAAGCGGCGGGATTTTTGATGCAGCTTGATCTCGTTCGGTATCGGGGTATCCCGATCTATACCTGCCATAATTTTCTCCAGGATGAGGCGCTAGTGTAGTGCTGCACGCTCTCCGGCACTTAAAACCTTGTCTTTTTGGCCATGGCGGCGTTGCAAATCCTCGCGATACTACTGGGTATCGCTGTGGTTTGCGCCTTGTCCTGATCAAAAATCCTTCAGTTTTAACTGTGCCGTCAAGAGCGCAGCACTACACTAGTTTAGCGCACTCGCCCCCTCGCCGCGCCAAGTTAGGTCAAAGCGTCTGGTAGCTGACGCGATCGTAATCGGCACCACGCTGCAGGCTATGCTTCAGACGGACCTGCCCGACGCTGCCGTCGTCAGCCAAAATTTCGACGATGCGATCGGCCAGATACACGCCGTGTGGCAGGACGATAGAACCCTCTTCACCGATCGCCGACAACGGTGGCAGGAGAAAGGCGGAGGCGAAACGCTCGCCGAGTCCGGTCTTCGCCACCGCGACCCGCACGCCGATACCGGCCGGCATCCCCGGCAAGGTCGCGACACCGACAATCAGGCCGCCCTTTTCGTCCTGCATCAACCAAGTTGCCTGGGCCAGCAGAAAGCGACTGCCGTCATGCGGACAAATACCCATCAATTGCCCGTGTGAAATACGCGCCCCGCCATTGCTGCGGCCGAGACGAAAACCGTTGGCTGAATGATTGATGACCGTCCATTCTTCGACCGGAAAAACCTTTTTGGACATGATCGCCAGTTCCTGTCCCGGTTCGGCACGATCACCAAAGGTGAAGAGCTGTTCGAATTCGCCACGCGAAAAAGCCCCCGCCGATTCCGGCTGTTCGAACGTCTTGCCGGTGACGTAAAAATGCATCGCCTCGAAACCGACCGCCACCCGGGCAACTGCTTGGGACGAAAACCGCCGGAAGCGCCTGGGGGAGGCCGACTGGGTCCACGGGCGAAGCAGTCGATCGAGCAAATCGATGACATGCCCGCTGGTTTCCTCGGCAAGGCCGAGCTGAGATGGTGTCATGCGCTGATGCAGTTGGCTGAGCATGTGATTGATCTGCAAACCCAGGCGCACGGTCTCGAGGCGCCGGGCGTCGGCCTGCGGGTCGTCGGCTGTGGCGGCCGGATGGAGCGGCGCATCCTTCATCAATTCGACGACATAGGACGGCACTTCCAAGTCGTCGTCCAGGCGGTGGATGGAGACCAGCGGCGCCCACATCCCGGCCCAGCGGCGGATCAAACCCAGGTTGCGCAGGGTGCTGCCATAAGGACTGGCGATATCGACCAGCAGCAACTGCGTATATGCCGCCGCGCAATGGGTCGCCTGTAGCTTGCTTTCCAGAACATCCTCGACCGGCGTATAGGCAACCCCCCATTCCTCGGCACTGGCGTAATAACCGTGGAGTTCGAGCCAGATACCCGGCGGCAATTCGCGACGGGCGCGGTAGTGCTCCAGGATGACCATCCCGGTGTAATAAAGGCAGCGATGCAGAATGGTCGCCATCAGCACCGAAAATTGGGGATTCCCCTCATCGGGATCGGCCAGCCGGGCACTCAGCGCATAGGCCTTGGCCATCTTCCGCCATGCCGAAAGTACTTGCTGAAAGCAGGACTCCTCGTCGCTCGCCAGTGGCACTGCCTTGTTCTGATAATACCGGGCCATTTCCTCCTCGACCACGAACAGGGGGACCCTGGCCCTTTCTAGCAGGACGCGCAGCACACCCGACGCCGGCGGGGAAGCGAGCAAAGCATCGAGAAAATGCGTCAGTTGCCGCTCGGCAAGCAATGGATCGGCCAGGGGCAAGCACCCGAGGTAATCCGTACCGCTTTGCAGATCGGAAATCTCGGGCAGGCCGGTTTCGGTCATTATCGTTGTCAAGTCAGCCCCTTTCGATATCGGCCAGGGCACCGGCCAGCGCCTGCGACATCACTGCGTCGCCGACCGCCGGGCGCCCCCCCGCGCCATGCCGCTGCGCCTTCCCCCAGATCGGTTCGGGGAAATGGCGATCGTCCCGCCAACGCGGGATTACGTGCCAGTGCACGTGCGACACCATGTTGCCGAAACTGGCGAGATTGATCTTGTCGGGCAGGAAGAGCCGACGAACCTCTGTCTCGACGGCGAAGACGACCTGCATGAGCAGGGCCCGATGCGCCGCGTCGAGATCGCTCATCTCACGCACGTGATCGTTCCAGACGACGCGGCAGAAACCCGGGTAATCCGGGTCGTCCACCCGGATGACGCGACAAAGGGCCGAGCGCCAGAGGACGACGCCGCCATCGTTTGCACACAACTCGCAAGCCTGTTTGCCGGTAAGCACGCTACCCCCCGTAATCCGGGCAAGATTACATCAGAAATCAAATGAAGCAAGCCGACAGTAGCCGGCTGCGCTCCGATCAGGTATCAGAGCAGTACGCGTTCGATGCCTCCGGTATTCGCCTTGCCGACGTAATCGGCCATCCAGTTGTCGCCGAGCAGGTGGCGGGCCAGTTCGACCACGATGTAATCGGCCTGCGTTCCGGCATCGTCATCGTAGCGGGACAGCCCCTGCAGACAGGCCGGGCAGGAGGTCAGGATCTTGACCTCGCCCTGGAAACCGTCGGCCCGCAGCTTGGCCGCCCCCTTCTCGATTTCTTCCTGCTTGCGGAACTTGACCTGGGTGGCGATATCCGGACGGGAATAGGCGAAGGAGCCGGAATCGCCGCAGCAGCGGTCGGTCAGCGGCACCTCCTGGCCCATCAGCGCCTTGGTTACGACCAGCGGCGCGTAGGTCTTGATCGGCGTATGGCAGGGATCGTGGTACATGTAGCGCGTGCCGGTGATACCTTCCAGGCCGACGCCCTTTTCCATCAGGTATTCGTGGATGTCGAGCAGGCGGCACCCCGGGAAGATCTTCTCGAACTGGTATTTCTGCAACTGGTCCATGCATGTTCCACATGAAACAATCACCGTCTTGATGTCGAGATAGTTCAGCGTATTGGCGACCCGGTGGAAGAGCACGCGGTTGTCGGTGGTGATCTTCTGGCCCTTGTCCTCGTCACCCGACGCATTCTGCGGGTAGCCGCAGCACAGGTAACCCGGCGGCAGGACCGTGGTGGCCCCCACCTCGTAGAGCATCGCCTGCGTGGCCAGGCCGACCTGCGAAAACAGGCGCTCGGAACCGCAACCGGGGAAATAGAAGACGGCATCCGATTCCTCGGTCGTTTTCTTCGGGTTGCGGATGACCGGGATGACCTTGTCGTCCTCGATATCGAGCAGGGCGCGCGAGGTTCGCTTGGGCAGGTTGCCCGGCATCGGCCGGTTAAGGAAATGGATGACCTGGGTTTTGACGGTCGGCGCCCCGACCGTCGCCGGCGGGTGGGCACGGCTGTCCTGGACCAGGCCGATCGCCTTCGCCGCCTTGTGGGCGAGGCGCTGGGCCTTGAAACCGAAATCCATCATGACCCCGCGCATGACCTTGATCGTCGCCGGGTCCTTCAGGTTCAGGTAGGTCATCGCCGCCAGGGTGCCCGGGCTAGTCCGCTTCTTGCCCTGCTTGCGCAGGAAATTGCGCATGGCGACGGAAACGTCGCCGAAATCGATGTCCACCGGACAGGGTTTGACGCAACGGTGGCAGATGGTGCAATGATCGGCGACATCGTTGAATTCGTCGAAATGCTTGAGCGAAATGCCGCGCCGGGTCTGTTCCTCGTAGAGGAAGGCCTCGACCAGGAGCGAAGTCGCCAGGATCTTGTTGCGCGGGGAGTAGAGCAGGTTGGCCCGCGGCACGTGTGTCGAGCAGACCGGCTTGCACTTGCCGCAGCGCAGACAGTCCTTGACCATGTCGGAAATCTTGCCGATTTCGGACTGTTCCATGATCAGTGACTCGGTGCCGAGCAGGCTGAACGACGGTGTATAGGCATTGCCGAGGTCGCCGCCGGGCATCAGCTTGCCCTTGTTGAAGCGGCCTTCCGGGTCGACCTTCTGCTTGTAGGCGCGGAAGGGACCGAGCTCTTCTTCGCTCAGGAACTCCAGCTTTGTGATGCCGATGCCGTGTTCGCCGGAAATTACCCCGTCCAGGCCACGGGCGATATGCATGATGCGTTCGACCGCCTTGTTGGCTGTCTGCAACATCTCGTAATTGTCGGAATTGACCGGCAGATTGGTATGCACGTTGCCGTCGCCGGCGTGCATGTGCAGCGCCACGAAGACGCGGCCGCGCAGCACTTCCTTGTGGATGGCTTCGATGCGCTCGATGATCGGGCGATAGACGCCACCGTCGAAAATCTTGGCCAGCCGGGCATGCAGTTCCAGCTTCCACGAGGTGCGCACCGAGTAATCCTGCAGGCGGTGGAAGAGGGTCGGATGGTCGGCCCGGTTGGTCAGTTCGCCGGCCACCACGCCGTAGTCGGCGAAGCACGCTTCGGCTTCGGCCAGCGGCAGGTCGAGATTGTCGAGCAGCCATGCCCAGCGTCGGCGAACGGCCTCGACATAGTCGACCGCAGCCTGCCGGCGGTCGCCGAGCAGCAGGTCGGTATCCAGCGTCGTGTCGCCGCGGTACAGCGGCAGGTCGCCCTTGAGAAACTCGCCCAGGGCATCGCACAGGGCCAGCTTGTTCTGCGTGGACAACTCGATGTTGATGCGCTCGATGCCGTCGCAATAATCGCCCATGCGCGGCAGCGGAATAACGACATCCTCGTTCAGCTTGAAGGCATTGGTGTGGCGCGAAATGGCGGCGGTGCGCGAGCGGTCGAGCCAGAATTTCTTGCGGGTTTCGGCATTGACCGCGATAAAGCCCTCGGCGGCGCGCAGGTTGCACATGCGCACGACTTCGGAGGCGGCGGCCATGACAGCCGCTTCGTCATGGCCGACGAGGTCGCCGATGAGGACCATTTTCGGCCGGCCGTGGCGCTTGGCCTTGGTCGCGTAGCCGACAGCCTTGACGTAGCGCTCGTCGAGATGTTCGAGGCCGGCCAACTGGACGCCGGCGGCATGTCCGGCGCCACCCGGCTTGAAGTAGTCGGTAATTTCGACGATGGCCGGCACCGCCTCGCGGACCTGGCCGAAGAACTCCAGGCAGACGGTGCGCGCCACCGGCGGCATCTTGTGCAGGACCCAGCGGGCGGCGACGATGATGCCGTCGGTGCCTTCCTTTTGCACCCCGGGAATGCCGCCGAGGAACTTGTCGGTGACGTCCTTGCCGAGGCCGATCTTGCGGCAGGCGGCGCCCGGCATGGTCAGGGTCTCTTCGCCGAGCAGCTTCTTGCCGCTCGGATCGAAGCGCTTGAGGCGGAATTCGACATTCTCCTGTTCGTGGATCTTGCCGTAGTTGTGATTTACCCGTTCGACCTCCAGCCAGTTGCCGTCCGGGTCGACCATCTTCCACCAGGCCAGGTTGTCGAGCGCGGTCCCCCATAGCACGGCCTTCTTGCCCCCGGCATTCATGGCGATGTTGCCGCCGATGCAGGAAGCGCTGGCCGAGGTCGGATCGACCGCGAAGACGCGGCCGGCCAGCGTGGCGGCTTCGGCAACGCGATCGGTTACGACGCCGGCACCGGTACGGATGGTGGCGTAGGGTGTTTCATGGCCGGCCAGGACCAATTCCTCGACCGGGCCGATATCGATCAGCTTTTCGGTGTTGATCACCGCTGCGTGGCGGGTCAGCGGGATGGCGCCGCCGGTGTAGCCGGTGCCGCCGCCACGGGCGATGATGGTCAGGCCGGCCTCGATGCAACCGCGGACGAGATGGCCGATTTCCTCTTCCGTATCCGGGTTGAGAACGACGAAGGGGTATTCGACCCGCCAGTCGGTGGCGTCGGTGACGTGCGAAACGCGGGCCAGACCGTCGAAGGCGATATTGTCCCGGCGCGTGTGCTTGCCGAGTATCTTCAGGACCTTGCGGCGCAGGTCGTGGGTTTCGCCAAATCGTTGGGCAAATCGATTGACCGCATCCCGTGCCGCATCGACCAGGCGCCTGACCTTGGTCGAACGCACAGGATCCTCGTCCTCGGTCGCTTCGCGGCGTTTTTCCACTTCCGAAAGACGATGGTGCAGTGCATTGACCAGCGCATCGCGGCGCTCGCGATTGTCGAGCAGGTCGTCCTCCAGGTAGGGGTTGCGCTGCACGACCCAGATATCGCCCAGGACCTCGTAAAGCATGCGGGCTGAACGACCGGTGACGCGCTCGGCGCGCAGTTCGTCGAGGACAGCCCAATTGTCGGCGCCAAGCAGGCGGATGACGATCTCGCGATCGGAAAACGAGGTGTAGTTGTAAGGTATTTCGCGCAGGCGGGCAGTCATGGAAGCAGCCGGGGTCCGTCAAAAGGTGGATTTTAGCGTATTGCGGGGCAAGACGCGGGGCAGGTAGACCCGGACGGGCAGCGAGGGTTCAGTTTGCCAGCGCGCCCTGCGCCACCAGCCAGTAGCGGGCAAACTTGCCGAGTCCCATGAACAGGCCGCAAGGCAGCCAGTGCAGGCGCAGCCAGCCTGCGGCGAGGCACAGGGCGTCACCGATCAATGGCGCCCAGGCGAGGAGCAGGGCGGGGCTGCCCCAGCGCTCGAGCCTGTCCCCGTATGGGAGATTGTCCAGCTTTTGCCAGCGTGGGAGCGCGTAGCCGCACCACCAGGAAGTCATGCCGCCGAGGGTATTGCCGAGCGTGGCCAGCGCCAGGGCCGGGCCATAATCGGCCGGATGCAGCTTGAGAAAACCCCAGAGCAGCAGCTCGGAACCACCCGGCAGCAGCGTGGCCGAGAGAAAACTGCCGACCAGCAGGCCCCAGAGTCCGCTGTCCGCCGTGACGTTTAGCCACTCCACCCGTAGAATCCCCCTTTTGCTTCGATGAATTGCGCGCAATGCACCCGGATTATCTCGAAAAAATACTCAACGCACAGGTTTACGATGTCGCGATCGAAACGCCGCTAGACCTGGCCGGCAACCTTTCCGAGCGGGTCGGCAACAAGATCATTCTCAAGCGCGAGGACATGCAGCCGGTGTTCTCCTTCAAGCTGCGCGGCGCCTACAACAAGATCGCCGGCCTCTCGGCCGAGAGGCTGAAGCGGGGCGTCATCTGCGCATCGGCCGGCAATCACGCCCAGGGCGTGGCATTGTCGGCGAAGAAACTGGACTGCCGGGCGGTCATCGTCATGCCGACCTCGACGCCGGGCATCAAGGTCGACGCCGTCAGATCGCGCGGCGGCGAAGTCGTCCTGCACGGCGATTCCTTCGATGAAGCCTACGCCCACGCCGTCGAACTCGAGAAAACCGAGAAACTGACCTTCGTTCACCCCTTCGACGATCCCGAAGTGATCGCCGGGCAGGGTACCGTCGCCATGGAAATCCTCCGGCAGCATTCGCGCCACAACGGGCCGATCACCGCCATTTTCTGCGCCATCGGCGGCGGCGGACTGGCTGCCGGCGTGGCCGCCTACATCAAGCGCCTGCGCCCGGAGATCAAGGTCATCGGCGTCGAAACCTTCGACGCCGATGCGATGAAACAATCCATCGCCAAGGGTCACCGCGTCCGGCTCGACCAGGTCGGCCTGTTCGCCGACGGCACCGCCGTCAAGTTCGTCGGCGAAGAGACCTTCCGCCTGTGCAGGGAATACCTCGACGATATCGTCCTGGTCGACAACGACGCCATCTGCGCCGCGATCAAGGACGTTTTCGAGGATACCCGATCGATCCTCGAACCGGCCGGCGCGCTGGCCGTTGCCGGCGCCAAGGAATACGCCCGTCAGCACAAGCTCAGGGACAAGAACCTGATCGCCGTCACCTCCGGCGCCAACATGAATTTCGACCGCCTGCGCTTTGTCGCCGAGCGCGCCGAATTCGGCGAAAGGCGCGAAGCCGTGTTTGCCGTCACCCTGCCCGAGAAGCCCGGCGCCTACAAGAAATTCCTGGCCCTGATCGGCAATCGCAACGTCACCGAATTCAACTACCGCTACCACACGGCGGCCGAAGCCCATGTCTTCGTCGGCGTCCAGGTCGCCGACCGCAAGGAATCGCTGAAGCTGGTCGACAGCCTGCAGAAGCACGGCTACCCGACCCTCGACCTGACCGACGACGAAATGGCCAAGAACCATATTCGCCACATGGTTGGCGGTCACGCTCCGGCGCTCTGCCAGCCGCAACCGGACGAGGACCTGCACGAACTGCTCTATCGCTTCGAATTCCCCGAAAAACCGGGTGCCCTGATGAATTTCCTGAGCCAGATGAGCTCCGGCTGGAATATCAGCCTCTTCCATTACCGCAACCATGGCGCCGACTACGGTCGCGTCCTGGTCGGCATCCAGGTGCCGCAGGGCGACATGGGGCAGTTCAGCGAGTTCCTCAAGAACCTCGGTTACACCCATTGGGACGAAAGCCAGAATCCCGTCTACAAGCTCTTCCTGGGCTGATCGCCGCCGGTCGACGCTCAGCCCAGGCCGGCCTGGATCGCCCACAAGGCCGCCATCCCGGCCGCAATCGTCGCCAGCACGCTGCGCGTCAAACGGGCGACCAGCAACGCCACCAGCGCCGCCCATAGCCGCGGATTATCCGGCGTGGCGTTCAAACCGCCGCCGACCATGAAAATTTCCGGCCCGATCAGGGCGCCGAGTATGGCCGGCGGCACGTAGCGCAGCAGCGCCGAAATGCGCGGATCGGCCGGCAACTGATGGCCGAAGGCGATGAAGGACAGCCGGATCAGGAAAGTCACCAGGCCGCAGGCCGCCATCGACAGCAGGAGCAGTGTCGTGCTCATGGTTTTTTCCCGTCGAAGCGACGCATCAGCAGGCCGCAAGCGATGCCGACGCCGGCCGCCGCCAGCAGGCCCAGCTTGTGCGGCAGGACCTGCGCCGGGAGAACCGCCGCCGCCGCCGCGAGCGCCGCCCACATATCGCTGCGCCGATGCGCCGAAAAAACGAGCAGGGCGATAAAGGTCAGCGCAATCGAGAAATCCAGCGACCAAGTTGTCGGAATCGCCGTTCCGAGCAGAACACCGCCCAGCGTCGACAACTGCCAGCCGACCCACAGTGTGCATCCCGTCCCGCACAAAAACCAGTGCCGCTGCGCGGTCGCCGGCCCGTCGCGCAAGCGCCCGATGGCCGCGGCAAAGGCTTCGTCGGTCAGCAGGTAGGCGAGCAACAGTTTCCAGCGCCAGGGCAAGGCGCGCAGGTAATCCGCCACCGCCGCGCTGTACAGCAGGTGGCGCAGATTGACCACGCCCACCGTCGCCACCGTCACCGGCGGCGGCGTACCGCCCCCCCAGAGTTGCGCGAAGACCACCTGCGACGAACCGCCGAAGATCAGCGACGAACTGAGCACCACCGCCCAGCCCGGCATGCCCGCCGCCAGGCCGAGCACGCCGAAAATCAGCCCGAAGGGCACGACGCCCAGCAACAGCGGCAACTCGGCGCGCACACCGGCGAAAAACTCGAGCCTGGCCGTAGACATCGCTTCAGGCCCGGCGCGGCGCGAAAATGACCATCGCCATGCCGTCATCAACAGTGCCGTCAACCGGGTAGAAAAACAGGGTTTTCAGTTCGGGCATCGACCCACCGCTCCTTGCAAAATCGACATGCTAGCCGATCCCCCCCGGACTGGGCCGATGCCGACCGGCGGCCCCGCTCATTGCCGACGGCCAAACACCCATCAATGCCACTTTGTTATGATTTTATGGCAATTAATTCTTTTACAGAATAACGATGGGTTCCTAAGCTTCAATCATCCTGAACCTTATTCAAATTGTCCGGAGTTCTTCATGCGCAAAATCAGCCGTTTTCCCCGTTATCGGCTGGCGATGGCGATAACCGAATCGACATTCGGCATTGAGGAACAGCGCAACCTTAAACCGAATATTTTTCAACGCCCGCTCGGCATCGATGTCACATCGCTCAGGGCGGCCGAGGTCCGGACCGCTTTGACCGGGATCGAGAGCGCCCCGGATTTCAAGCGAGCCAGCCACGTTGATGCCGCGCTCGGCCAGGGCAGCCTGTTCGGCCCGCCCCGTTCGACTTGCCTCCCTACCCACGGCGGGGGCGGAGTCGCCTACAATCACTCATCCTCATACGGAGCCTTCCCATGAAAATCGCCAACGATGTCACCGGACTGATCGGCAATACGCCACTGGTTCGTCTCAACCGCGTCACAGCCGGCGGCGCCACCATCGTCGCCAAGCTGGAGTTTTTCAACCCGGGCAGCAGTGTCAAGGACCGGATTGCCGTCGCCATGCTCGATGCGGCCGTCGCCGCCGGCCAGATCGGCCCGGATACCATCGTCCTCGAACCGACCTCCGGCAACACCGGCATCGGCCTGGCCATGGTCTGCGCGGCACGCGGCATCAAGGCCGCCTTCGTCATGCCGGAAACGATGAGTCGCGAACGCAAGCTGCTATTGAAGGCATACGGCGCCGAACTGATCCTGACGCCGGGACCGGAGGGCATGGGCGGGGCGATCGCCAAGGCCAGGGCGCTGGCCGAAGCCGATTCCCGCTACTTCATCCCGCAGCAGTTTGAAAATCCGGCCAACCCGGCCGTTCATCGCAGTACCACCGCCGAGGAAATCTGGCGCGACACCGATGGCCTGGTAGATATCGTGGTCGCCGGCGTCGGCACCGGCGGCACGGTAACCGGCATCGG
>JAJXVG010000051.1 GCA_021782315.1 Pseudomonadota bacterium
CCAGGGCTTCCGTGTCGGCATCCTGAGCCAGCCCGACTGGGACGGCCCGGCGGCCTTCAAGCAGCTGGGCAAACCCAACCTGTTTTTCGGCGTCACGGCCGGCAACATGGATTCCATGGTCAACCGTTATACGGCCGACCGCAAGATCCGCTCGGATGACGCCTACACACCCAACGGCGAGCCCAACAAACGGCCGGACCGGGCGGTAACCGTCTATGCGCAGCGCTGTCGCGAAGCCTTTCCCGGATGCAACGTGATCGTCGGTTCGATCGAGGCCAGCCTGCGCCGTATCGCCCATTTCGATTACTGGTCGGACAGGGTTCGGCGCTCGATTCTGCCCGACTCCAAGGCGGACATGCTGTTTTTCGGCAATGCCGAGCGCGCCATCGTCGAATTGGCCCACCGCTTGGCCCGGGGCGAGAAGATCAACGAGATCCGCGACCTGCGCGGCACGGCCTTCATGGTGCCGTCCGGCTGGCTGCCGGCCGACGATTGGGAGGCCATGGATTCGACCTCGGTCGACACCCCGGGGCCGCTGGTCAAGCATGCCGACCCCTATGCCATGGACACAGCCGCCCAGGCGCCGGCGCCGACCCCCGGCGAGCACGCGGTGCGCATCGTCTCCCGCGAGGAAAGACTGGCCGGTCGCCGGCAGCGGCGCGCCCACACCGTCGTTCGCCTGCCGTCCTACGAGCAGGTCAAGGACGATCCGGTGCTCTATGCCCATGCCTCGCGCACCTTCCACCTGGAATCCAATCCGGGCAATGCCCGGGCCCTGGTCCAGGCGCACGGGGAGCGCGACGTCTGGCTTAATCCGCCGCCGATTCCGCTGAGCACCGAAGAACTCGACGCGGTCTACGAACTACCCTACGCCCGTCGTCCGCACCCGTCCTATGGCGAAGCCAGGATTCCGGCCTGGGAAATGATCCGCTTCTCGGTCAATATCATGCGCGGCTGCTTCGGCGGCTGTACCTTCTGCTCGATCACCGAACACGAAGGCCGGATCATCCAGAGCCGTTCGGAAGATTCGGTGATCCGCGAAATCGAGGAAATGCGCGACAAGACCCCGGGCTTCACCGGCGTCGTTTCCGACCTTGGCGGGCCGACCGCCAACATGTTCCACCTCAAGTGCAAGGACGAGAAAATCGAGTCCGCCTGCCGCCGCCTGTCCTGCGTCTATCCGGATATCTGCGAGAACATGAATACCGATCACAGCAAGCTGATCTCGCTGTATCGCAAGGCGCGCTCGTTGAAGGGGGTCAAGAAGGTGCTGATCGGCTCCGGCCTGCGCTACGATCTTGCCGTACGTTCCCCTGAATATATCAAGGAACTGGTTACCCATCACGTCGGCGGTTACCTGAAGATCGCACCGGAGCACACCGAGGAGCGGCCGCTGTCCAAGATGATGAAACCAGGCATCGGAACCTACGACCGCTTCAAGCAGTTGTTCGACCGTTTCTCCCGCGAGGCCGGCAAGGAGCAGTACCTGATTCCCTACTTCATCGCCGCCCACCCCGGCACCGAAGACGAGGACATGCTGAATCTGGCGCTCTGGTTGAAAAAGAACAATTTCCGCCTCGATCAGGTGCAGACCTTCATTCCGACCCCGATGGCAATGGCGACGACGATGTACCACAGCGAGCGGAATCCGCTGCGCAAGGTCAATCGCGGCAGCGAAATCGTCGGCACTGTCCGCAACGGCCGGCAGCGCAAGCTGCACAAGGCTTTCCTGCGTTATCACGATCCCGCCAACTGGCCGCTGCTGCGCGAAGCACTCAAGGAAATGGGGCGGGCCGACCTGATCGGCAACGGCAAGAAACAATTGATCCCGGCCTGGCAACCGGCCGGCGTTCCCGGCAAATTCTGCGGTCAACCGGAAAAGACTGCAAAGGCCCAGAAACCGGCTGCTGCTCCCCGCCTCGGGCAGCGTCCCGCGCGTCAGCCCGGGCAGTTTGCCCGGCCGGGCAAACCGACGTTGCCGCAACGCGCCCGCCCGTCGGGACGCAAGCCTTAAAAAACAACCCAGTCGAAATAGCCATGGAAACCACCACCACCTACGAACAAATCGGCGGCGCTGCCGCCGTCGGCAAACTGTGCGACCGTTTCTACGAACTGATGGACACAACTCCCCAGTTTCAGGGCATTCGCGCCATGCATCCGGCCAGCCTGGCAGGCTCCAGGGACAAGCTCTACATGTTCCTGTCGGGCTGGATGGGCGGACCGGACCTTTTCGTCGAAAAATACGGCCATCCGCGCTTGCGCGGCCGGCACATGCCTTTCGAAATCGGCCTGGCCGAACGCGATCAGTGGGTTGCCTGCATGGTCCTGGCCATGGACGATGTCGGCATCGACCAGGGGCTGAGCAAAAAATTGTTGGACAATTTCTTTCATACCGCTGATTTCATGCGAAATAAAGAAGGATAAAACCGCGCCCGATGATGTTGCGGCGCACCATCGGTGATAGAATCACGCCTTTGATTTTTCAGGCCTTCCCATGTCCGCTCGTCCGATCCGCAACATCGCCATTATCGCTCACGTTGACCACGGCAAAACCACCCTGGTCGACCAGCTCCTCCGCCAGTCCGGCACCTTCGCCGCTCACCAGCAACTGGTCGAGTGCGTCATGGACTCCAATGACCTGGAAAAAGAGCGTGGCATCACGATTCTTTCCAAGAACACCGCGGTCGAATACCAGGGCGTCCATATCAACATCGTCGACACCCCGGGGCACGCCGATTTTGGCGGTGAGGTCGAACGCGTGCTGGGCATGGTCGATGGCGTCGTCCTGCTGGTCGATGCCGCTGAAGGCCCGATGCCGCAAACCCGTTTCGTCACCAAGAAGGCACTGGCCCTCGGTCTGCGCCCGATCGTCCTGGTCAACAAGGTCGACCGCGATGGCGCCGATCCCGACCAGGCGGTCAACCTGACTTTTGACCTGTTCGACAAGCTGGGCGCCACCGACGAACAACTCGACTTCCCCATCGTCTACGCTTCCGGCCTGAACGGCTGGGCGGCAATGGAACTGGATCAGCCGCGCGAAAACATGATTCCGCTGTTCGATACGATTCTTCGCCACGTGCCGGCACCGGACACCGATATCGAAGCGCCGCTGCAGTTGCAGATCACCGCGCTCGATTATTCCTCCTACGTCGGCCGCATCGGCGTCGGCAAGATCAATCGCGGCAAGGTCAAGACCGGTCAGAACGTACTGGTCATGTTCGGCACCGAAGAAGAGGCGATCGAACACGAACGCACTCCGATCAAGGCCAAGATAGGCCAGGTATTCGGCTACAAGGGCCTGAACAAGGTCGAACTGGAAGAGGGCCACGCTGGCGATATCGTCCAGATTACCGGTATCGAAGATCTCGTTCTCGGCTGTACCGTGACCGATCCGGAACAGCCGGAATCCCTGCCGCTGCTGAAGATCGACGAACCGACCCTGTCCATGCAGTTCATGGTGAATACCAGCCCGCTGGCCGGTACCGAAGGCAAGTTCGTGACCAGCCGCCAGATTCGTGACCGTCTGCACAAGGAATTGCTGACCAATATGGCGCTGCGCGTGCATGACACGGGCAATGGCGACGTGTTCGACGTTTC
Organism: Pseudomonadota bacterium; assembly: GCA_021782315.1. GTDB lineage: Bacteria > Pseudomonadota > Gammaproteobacteria > Burkholderiales > Rhodocyclaceae > Azonexus. The sequence continues at coordinate 3,598 of JAJXVG010000051.1, forward strand.
CGGTCGCGGCGAACTTCACCTCGGCATCCTGCTCGAAAACATGCGCCGCGAAGGCTACGAACTGGCCGTCGGTCGTCCGCGCGTCGTCAAGAAAACCATCAACGGCGTCGAGTGCGAACCCTATGAGCTGCTGACGGTTGACGTCGAGGAAGACACCCAGGGCGGCGTCATGGAAAGCCTCGGCATGCGCAAGGGCGACCTGACGGACATGGTGCCGGACGGTCGCGGACGCGTCCGCATCGAATACCGTATCCCGGCCCGCGGCCTGATTGGCTTCCAGGGTGAGTTCATGAACCTGACCCGCGGCAACGGCCTGATGAGCCATGTTTTTGACGAGTACGCCCCGGTCAAGGACGGCAGCGTCGCCGAGCGCCGCAATGGCGTGCTGATCTCGCAGGACAACGGCGAAGCGGTCGCCTACGCGCTGTGGAAATTGCAGGACCGTGGCCGCATGTTCGTCGTACCCGGCGACAAACTGTACGAAGGCATGATCATCGGTATCCATAGCCGTGAAAACGACCTCGTGGTCAATCCGATCAAGGGCAAGCAGTTGACCAACGTGCGCGCTTCCGGCACCGACGAAGCGGTTCGCCTGGTGCCGGCCGTTCAGCTCAGCCTGGAAGCGGCCGTCGAGTTCATCGAGGAAGACGAACTGGTCGAACTGACGCCGAAGTCGATTCGCCTGCGCAAGCGTTACCTGACCGAAATCGAGCGCAAGCGAGCCGTTCGCGGTCTGTAATCCGGCATCGGTGAAACCGGCCAGCCTTTTCGAGGCTGGCGCCAGGACAAAAAGGCGACCGATGGGTCGCCTTTTTGTTTGCCGGCACGCCGGAAAGGGTGTTATCCGCCGGTCATCGACATGAAGCGGACAACCTGCGGGGCATCCATTTGCCGAGTGAAATCATGGCCGTAGGGTTTGATCCCCATGCTGTCGACAATCGACTGGCGCACGCCGGCATTGTCGTTGTCGGCACGGAGAATGGGCAAGAGATTGACCGCATCGTTCTGGCCCAGGCAGGGATAAAGCTCGCCCTTGGCCGTGATCCGGACACGATTGCAGGTATCGCAAAAATTATGGCTGTGCGGCGAAATGAATCCGATCCGCGACTCGCTGCCCGGTGTCCGCCAGTAGCGCGCCGGACCGCCGGAATTCTCGGTCGAGGGAAGCAGTTCGAAATGGCCGGCCAGCAGTTCGCGGGTTTCTTCGGACGAAATGTAGGTATTGCGACGCCCCTGAATTTCACCCAAGGGCATTTCCTCGATGAAGGAAATATCCAGTTCGTGATCGATGGCAAAGCGAACGAGATCGACGAACTCATCGTCATTGACGCCGCGCATCATGACCGCGTTCAGCTTGGTGCGCGCGAATCCGGCGTCGCGAGCCGCCTGGATTCCTTGCAGTACCTTGCTCAGTTCACCGATCCGGGTGATTTTTCTGAAACGTTCCGGATTCAGGGAGTCGAGGCTGATATTGATGCGCTTGACCCCCGCCGCCCGCAAGGGAACGGCAAAGCGCTCAAGCTGGGAACCATTGGTGGTCAGTACCAGATTTTCAAGGCCGGGCAGGGCCCCCAGGCGCTCGATGAGCCACATGGCGTCCTTGCGCACCAGCGGTTCGCCGCCGGTAACGCGCAGCTTGGTAACGCCGAGACCGACAAAAACCTCGGCGACCCGCAGGCACTCTTCCAGGCTCATCACTTCCCGGCGCGGCAAAAAACTCATGTTTTCGGCCATGCAATAGGTGCAGCGAAAATCGCAGCGGTCGGTAATCGACAGGCGGATATAGGTGATCCGGCGCCCGTACTTGTCGAGCAATGTGCCAGCCTTATGCTTTCCCGGGCCGGGCACAATGCCTGGCCTGAAATCGGCCGGGCCGGCCGAGGTCAATTCCGAGCTTGGAGTTTCGTTTTGCATGGCGGATGGTGGCTGCGGGCAAGAAGAGGCTGTCGTCTGGGCGCCGATTATCAACGCCTGATGATGACTGAACAAGTAGAGAGATCAAAAACGGAAAAAGTTTCTCGCCCTCGGATATCTTTTGCCATGGTTTTTCGGGCCGCCGGCAGCCTCCTCCCTGCCGGGAAGGGCTGGCGCGCTCACAGCCTTGCGGCGCGATTCAACAATGCTGCCAGTTCGGGGTAAAAGAGCCGAGTGTCCAATTCGAGGCGGCGTCCGATCTGAATGGATTCCGTAATGCTGAGAACAGCCGGGGAACGTTCCAGCAGAGATGGAAAGGATTCCTGCACATTGACCAGCGACAGTATCTTGACCAGCAGGTTTCCGCAAGCAAGATAATAGGAAGGATCCCGGCGAACAAGGCCTGTATCGCAGGCGTCAAGGTAAGCCGCCGCGGTTCTTGCCGTTACCTCAAGGGCGGCGAGGCTGTCCCGGGTAAAAGAATAGGACATCGTGCAGGCTCTTTTCATGAAGAGACTCAAAACTAGAAGAAACCTGCCTGCTCGTCAGCGAATTAATTCACGAATACCTGAAGACAGCAGTCCGGGGAATCCCGCTATCGAAGAGACCGATAGGCAGTCACCGAAAAATGGCCCGGGGCTTCCCGGGAAGGGGTTTTTTTGCCCGAAAAGCAAAAAACCCAACCGAATTGGCTGGGCTCCCTGGCGTTCTCTGGCTCCCCGACCTGGGCTCGAACCAGGGACCTACGGATTAACAGTCCGGCGCTCTACCGACTGAGCTATCGAGGAACAGAGGCGACTATTATAGTAGTAGAATCCGCCATGGTCAAGCATTTCACGGTATTTCCAGAAGAAAATATTAGCTTATGAAAGCCAAGCTTGTTTTTGCCAAGACACCGATCGGCGATGAGGCGGTACGCCAAAGCACCCGTGTCGTGCAGCGTAATTTGCGCATGGTGCTGGTTCAAGTTGACGGGAAAATGAGCGTCGAGGAGTTGTCCACGAAAATTGGAAATCGACAGCTGGTGGAGTCTGCCTTGCGCGACTTGGAGGCGGGGGGATTCATCACACCGAGCTTGGCGGCTGTCTCGGTTTGGGAAGAAAGCAAACCGGCGACGGAGGAGGGGGGTCAAGGCCGCTTGCCCGACCCGTCGATCATGTCCCAATTCTCCACATTCGGTCCAAGATATCCAGACCCGGCAGAAGAGCCCGGCGAGGAGAGGGTCAGTCGTTTTTCTTCATTCGAGCAAGCGGCTGTCAGCTCTTCGGCGAGGGAGGGGAGCAAGGCATCCGGTAGGGCGAAGGAAAGCGAAAGGGATGCGATGTCTCGCCCGGAGAGACGTCGCCTGTCTGTCAAATCCGTACTGATCTCCGGCTTCGCCCTGATACTTGTCGTCTTCGCCGCTATTGCTGTTTTTTATCCATTTGAGCGGTTCAAACCGGGTATCGAGGCAAATGCATCCCGCTTGCTGAAGGCCCCGGTCAGGATCGATCGGGTTGGCGTGGCGTTGTGGCCAAGCCCGCACCTGAAATTATCGGGGGTTCACATCGGTGCATCGGCCGACAGCAATATTGCCGAGATAGATGTCGGATCCCCGCTCTCCCTGCTGCTCGATGGTCCGTATCGCATTTCGACGCTGCGCCTTACCGGCGCCGAGATGGCGATCAATCGGCTGCTTGGCATCCCGATGTTCACGGGAAATACAGCGGGCGAACCGGTGCTCGCGTTCCGGAAGATCGTCGTCGATCGGTCCCGGGCGACGCTGGGCGAAAATATCGTTAGCGGCGAGTTGTCGGGTGAATTGGATTTTCGTCCGGATGGCTCGATGGAAAAGGCGGCATTCGAAACCGTCGATCGCAGCTTGCTGATTACACTGCAGCCGGACAGTCAAGGGGTGCAGCTCAACATCGAAGGGCGGGCCTGGCAACCCGAAGGTTCGGCGGTTTCTTTTTCCGCCTTGCAGGCCAAGGGCGTTTTGCAGAAAGACAAACTGCTGATCCGGAATATCGACACCACATTTCTCGGCGGTATTCTGCGTGGAAACTGGCTTCTGGAGTGGGGCAACGGATTGTCGATGGCTGGCGAGGGCAGCTTCAGCCGACTCGACAGCCGTCAGGTGAGTGCCGCATTCGTACCGTCCCTGAAAATCGAGGGCGATATGAATGGCACCATTCGCTTACGCTCGACAGGGAGAGACTGGGGGGGGTTGTGGGCCAACACGGAGGCCGAATTGAGCACGGAAATCACCCGTGGAATACTTCGCGGCATAGACCTCGGCGAAGCCGTTCGGCGCAGCGGTGTCTCTGAAGTCCGGGCCGGGGCTACCAAGTTTGATCGTCTGCGCTCGACGCTCAATATCACCCCGACGCAGGTCCTCGGTCGCGATGTCGAGCTGGATGCCGGCATGGTGACGGCCAGCGGCAGGTTTGTCGCCGGACGCAATGGGCAGGTGGATGGCAGCATGGCCGTCACCATGCGGACTTCGGTCGCCAGTCAGCGTACGGAGGTCCGCGTCTTCGGCACCTTGCCCGATCTGAGCGCCAGCAGCCGAAAATAGCGGAACTTCGGTTCCGCGGTATGCCGGCGGGCCGCCGACGATCGATTCGGATGCCCGTCGGCGCTCAGCCGCGAATGGATTCGGGCAACTTGTCCTGGATCAGCTTGAGCAACGGGGCGAATATCTTTGGTGAGCCGGCGACAAGATTGCCGGACTCCAGATAGGTGGCATCGCCGCGCAAATCGCTGACCAGTCCGCCGGCCTCCGAAATAAGCAGGGCGCCTGCAGCCATGTCCCAAGGCGAAAGGCCAAACTCCCAAAATCCGTCGTAACGCCCTGCGGCGACGTAGGCCAGGTCAAGCGATGCGGCTCCCGGGCGGCGTTGGCCAGCGGTCTTCTGGCTCAATTCCTTGAAAATCGCGATGTAGGTATCGATATGATCAAACATCCGATAAGGAAATCCCGTACCAATCAGGGCATCCTGCAACTTGGTGCGCTTCGATACGCGAATGCGGCGTTCGTTGAGAAAGGCACCGGCGCCTTTGCTGGCGGTGAATATCTCGTTTTGGTTGGGGTCGAAAATGACAGCCTGTTCGATCAGCTTGCCTTTGGCCAAGGCAATCGATACGGCGTATTGCGGCATGCCGTGAATAAAATTGGTGGTGCCGTCAAGCGGGTCGATGATCCACTGGTACTCGCCATCGCCGTCGCCGGCTGTCGTGCCGGACTCCTCTGCTAGAATGCCGTACCCGGGGTAGGCGTCGGTCAGGGTTTCGATGATTGCGGCCTCGGCCGCCTTGTCGACTTCGGTCACAAAGTCGTTGGGCTGCTTGGCGGTAACCTTGATCAGATCGAGGTCGTTGGAAGCACGATTGATGATCTGGCCGGCACGACGCGCCGCCTTGATGGCGATATTCAGTGTTGGATGCATGAGCTTAAAGAGCTGACGGGTGGCGAGGCCACCCGAAATATATTTGAAAGAACGAATTTTACACCATGAACCCAGAAGTCCTGCTTTCACGTATCAGAGTTGTTCTTTGCCGCACCAGTCACCCCGGCAATATCGGTGCGGCGGCCAGGGCAATGAAGACAATGGGACTGTCGAACCTGTATCTGGTCGAGCCAAAACTCTTTCCCGATCACGAGGCCGATGCGCGAGCGACTGGCGCGGTAGACGTCTTGCGCGCGGCGACGCTTGCTTCGTCCTTGAAGGAGGCATTGGTCGGCACCTCCTTCGTTGTCGCCCTCTCGGCTCGTCAGCGTGATATCGGGCCGGCTGTCGGGGCGCCTCGCGAAACCGTGGCGCGCCTGCTGGACGAGGCCGGGCGAGGGGAGGTTGCCCTGGTTTTTGGTAACGAAACGGTCGGCCTGAGCAATGACGAGATTCTTCACTGCCATGCCGCGGTCACGATTCCGACCAATGCTGAATTCAGCTCCCTGAATTTGGGATCGGCTGTTCAGGTTCTTTGCTACGAATGCCGGATGGCGGCCTTCGGCGCCAGGCCGCCGGTCGTCTCACAAGGCGTTACGCCATTTTCATCGCCGCCGGCGACCCACGACGAGGTCGAAGGTCTTTATGCCCATTTGGAGAAGGTGATGACCGATACCGGGTTTTTCAATCCCGAACAACCGGGGCGCCTGCTGCAAAAAATACGCCGCCTGTTCGGCCGGGCACGCCTTGAGCGGGATGAAATCAATATCCTGCGGGGTGTGCTGGCCGCCACCCAGGTCAAAACCAGGCACGGATGCAAGGGCTGATCGGATTATCAGGCAAAACTGCTGGCCATTTCCGTAGCCAAGGCATCGATTTCCGGCCGGAGGTGGCCATATTTTTCTTCGATGGCGGCAAGCTCGAGCGGTAATTCCGTTTGGCCCTGCATCAACCATTCGAAATGTCCACCGCAAAGCATGTTGGCGAGGTAGATGACATCCGTAAGCGTCCGGATAGTCTTCGGCGTTGCCCGCATATGATCGTGATCGATCGTCGCCTCGACAATTTCGTTGGGTAACCCCAGGGCATTAAGCAGGGAAACGCCTATGCTTTCGTGCCATTGAATGATCAGATATTTGACGCTATCGGGTCGATGGCGCAATTCCTGATACTGCGTGGCACGGTACAGCATGTAAAAAGCGCCAAGGTCATGGATCAGGCCGGCCAGCATCGCCTCGTCGGCATTTTTGTTGGTCAGTCGGCGTGCAATGACATTGGCCGCTGCGGCGGTCTGGATCGAATGTTCCCACAGCCGATGGGTAATCTCGGAAAATTCCGCCATGCCCTTGGCGCGAACAAGTTGCGCCATGACGATGCTGAGTGCGGAGGTGCGGACGGTATTGAGCCCAAGCCGTAAAATGGCCGACTTGAGATCGACCAGTTCTCGCCCATCCGGGTTGAAGACCACGGAGTTGGCCAGCTGTAGCAACTTGGCTGAAATCAGGGGCTCGACGGACACGGCATGAGCAATATTGGCAATGCTCTCGTCCGGATCGTTCAATACCTTACGCAAGCGCAGCACGGCATCGAAATAGGTCGGAAAGACGACCTCGCCGGAAAGCTCCTTGGCAATGTCGGTCAGCATCGCAAAGCGTTGATTTTTTAACGCTTCGCCTTTCTTGTCTTTGTCGTCGATGGATTCTGCAGTATTCATGGCGTCATTATTAAACAAAAACCCCACCTTGTGGGTGGGGTTCGACGCCCGCGTTGCCTGTTTATGCCCCGAGTTCCCGATCGAGAACCGCATGGTCCAGTTCTTTTTCCCAATGGGAAACAACGACGGTGGCGACGCCGTTGCCGACAAAATTGGTCAAGGCGCGCGCTTCCGACATGAATCGATCGATACCGAGAATCAATGCCAGTCCGGCAACCGGAATCGAAGGGACGACGGCAAGAGTTGCCGCCAGTGTAATGAACCCTGCACCGGTCACGCCCGATGCGCCTTTAGAGGTCAGCATAGCCACCCCAAGCATGGTCAGTTCCTGGGTCAGGCTCAGGTCGATATTGAGCGCCTGGGCCACGAAAAGAGCTGCCATGGTCAAATAGATGTTGGTGCCGTCAAGGTTGAAAGAATAACCGGAGGGAACAACCAGGCCGACAACGGATTTCGAGCAGCCCAGCTTCTCCAGTTTTTCCATCAGCGGCACCAGGGCGGACTCCGACGAGGAAGTGCCGAGAACGGTCAGCAATTCGTCCTTGATGTAGAAAATGAAACGGAAGATATTGAATCCGATCAAGGCGGCGATGGGGCCGAGCACGACAATGACGAAGAGAAAACAGGTGAGATAGAAGCTGCCCATCAGAGCGGCCAGCGGCTTCAGGGCGGCGATGCCGTATTTGCCGATGGTGAACGCCATGGCGCCGCCGGCTCCCAGGGGGGCAAGCTTCATGATCGTATTCATCATCGCAAAAAAGATATGGGATGCCTCTTCGATGAAGAGATGAACGACTTTTCCCGTTTTGCCCATGTGCATCATGGCGTAACCGAACAGGATTGCCACCAGCAATACCTGCAAAAGATCACCTGAGCCAGTGAATGCATCGGTGAAGGTCTTGGGAATGATGTGCAGGATGAAATCGATCGAGCTTTGTTCGGTTGCCGCCTTCGCGTAATTGGAGACGGCTTTTGCATCCAGGGTCGCGGGGTCGACGTTGAAGCCTTGGCCGGGCTTGAGGAAGTTCATCACCACCAGGCCGATGGCCAGCGCAAAAGTGGACACCACTTCGAAGTATAAAAGCGCCTTGCCGCCGACGCGGCCCACCTTTTTCATGTCACCGGCACCGGCAATGCCGAGCACGACGGTACAAAAAATAACCGGGCTGATCAGCATTTTGACCAGTGATATAAAACCATCGCCTAGCGGCTTCAATTTTACCGCGGCGCTCGAGTCCAAATAACCGAACGTTCCACCGGCGAGAATTGCCAGTAATACCCAGAAATACAGGTGACCAGTTACGCGTTTCATGATCGACTCCTCCGGATGATTGCGCTTGAGCGCTATCCCTTATTGTTTAACAACATCATGCCGGTGAGCGGTCGATTTGCCGCCACAGTGCAGATTGCTGAGCGCCATTCTATGAGCAAGGCCAGATGCCGCCTATTGTGGAGAACCGATAGCGGGGTGTTGTGGAGGAGACTCCGTTGCGATCCAGCGATGCAGTGAGATCGCCCTCAGTCCTTGTATGCTTCAACCGGAATGCTGACTTTAATTTCGTCGCTAATGCCCGGTATGTATTTCATCATCCCGAATTCGGAGCGTTTGACGGTGGCCGTGATATTTCCGGCGCACATCATCTTTTTGTTCATCGGGCTCTTCGAGCATTTAAAACGACTGACCCAAACCGTTAGCGGCTTGGTCACCGCCAGCAGGGTGAGATTCCCCTGCGCCGCGATGACATTGTTGTCATCGTCGAAAAAAAGCTCATTCGATTCGTAGCTTATGGTGGGGAATTTGGTCACTTCAAAAAGGTGATACCCCGGCGAGTCGGGTGTCTCGGTACCAAAACCCATGTTCAAGGAACTGGTATCAACCTCGAAATGGACGCTACCGCTGTGCAGCGTCCGATTTAGGGTGATGGTGCCACTCGCCCTGTCGAAGCGGCCCGTTTGAGTTGTCATTCCCAAATGCCTAAATTCGAAGACGGGCAGGCAATGGGCCGGGTCCATCGTATAGGTGTCGGCGCCCGCTGCCGGAGCAAGAAGAGCCATTGCCGCGCAGGCAATGGCTCTTCTTCCCAGGCGCATCCACAATGATCGATGAATCGACATGGCAAAGCAACTTAACGGGTAAGTCAATCTCAGTCTTTATAAGCCTCGACCGGGACGTTGATTTTGATTTCATCGCTTACGGTGGGAATGTACTTCACCATTCCGAAATCCGAACGCTTGATGGTGGCCGAGATGTCGCCGGCGCACATCGCCTTCTTGTTGATCGGATTGTTTCCGCAACTGAAACGATTAACCACGATCTTGATCGGCTTGGTAACGCCTAGCAGTGTAAACTGACCTTCCGCTCCCACAACCTTATTGCCATCGAATAGCAGTTTGTCCGACTTGAAGGTTATTGTTGGATATTCTTCAACGTTAAACAGTCCTGGCGAACTGACATGGATGGTCCAGGCTCGCGAGCCCATATCGAGGGAGTTTGTGAAAACGGTAAATTCAACAATGCCCTTTTTGGCAGGGATGTCCAACATGACCTTGCCTTCGGTTTTGTCGAAACGACCCCGTTGCGTCGAGAATCCCAAATGTTCCACCTCGAAGACGGGAACCGTGTATTCCGGATCCATCGTATAGGTGTCGGCGGCAAATACCGGGATGGCGGACAATCCTGCCAACACACAAGCTGCAAAATGTTTTTTCATTGCAAACTCCATTTTCTTGAATTCAGGCAGGCCAACTCAGTTCGGAAAATTCTGGAGATACGCGGCAACCGCCGCCTTGTGAGCACCGGTCAGCGGGTGGGTAACCGCTTCCATCGGCGTTCCGGGGCGCCCTTGCGTGTTCTGGAATACGTTGAGTTGCTTGACGATGTAGTCTGCATGCTGATTGGCTAGACGAGGGAAGGCTTCGATTCCCTGAGCCGTCGGGCCGTGACAGGCGGAGCAGGCGATCACGTTCTGATCCGGGATGCCGTTTTCGAAAATTTCCTTGCCTTGAGCTATCAACTGAGGCGTATCGGCTGAAGGGTTGGGCTGCGCCTTCTGCTTTGAAAAATAGGCCGCGAGATCGGTAATTTGCTGATCGGTCAGATGACGGCTGATCCCCCACATGGATTCCTGGCCGGCCGGGTCCGAACGTTCATGACCGCGGAAGGTTTTCATCTGGTTGACGATGTACGTCGCTTGCTGACCGGCAAGACGAGGGATGGCCGGTGAAGTAGAGTTGCCATCGACGCCGTGGCAATTCGAACAAACCTGAATCGCCAGAACGCTTCCCGAAACAGAGGGATTACCCAATGTCCGCGAACGGTCCAGATTGACACAGGCGGCCACACTCATGGTGCCGACCACAATTCCAAGGGTAAGCAGTTTATTCATTTTCCATCTCCCCATACTGCCGTAAAGTCATTAAACACAACGATGTTCAAGTTTTTGCATGGCTTCACGATCAGTAGGCTCCCCAGACATACAGGAAGAGGGCGTCGTTGTCCTTGGCATTCCTTCCCCAACCGTCATAGTTATTCTTCGCCCCCTGATATTTTGTAAACATGCTGTACTGCATGCCAACCCGAGCATTCTGCACAGGGATCCAGAAGACTTCCGGAATCCAGGCAACCGTATCGGGTTTGCCGGTGACGTTGCTCGATACCGAGTTGTTCAATCCTCCGGCGGTCAAATCACCAGGAATGCCCATTTGGTTCAAGGAATTGTAGCTGCCGCTCAGATTGTAGTAAGAGAGGCTGCCGCCATACTTTGCCCGGTAGACGTAAGAGGCCTTGGCACGAAACAAATTGAGCCTGTCGGTGGTGTTCGTCAGCGGTTGGCTGGCCGTTCCCATCAACGAGTCGTACGCTCCGGGCATTCCTGCTACCGACGGATCATAATGAATGCGTTCGTTGATGTAGCTGAACTGGGCTGTCACCGTATGGGGGTCGAGAATATATTGATACTGTGCATCGATCCCGATATCCCGGTACTTGGTGGTCGGGCTTCCCGGAGGCTGGGTAGGGTCGTTATAGACTTCAGGCGCCATGGCCATCGCGCCCACCATGAAATTATGGGCACCCCATTCCTTGGTCAGTGCAATACGCGCGTAGGGCGTATTGTTGACCAGACGGCTTCGTGTGCCATCCGTCGAATCAAAACCCTGGCTCATGAAAGACCAGAACTTGTCGGCGGTCCGATAGACGGACAATTCCGCATAGACCGTCTTGTTCCAGTAGGCATAAGCGCCAAGGCCGACGACCTGCTGCGCCAGGGCGCCACCTAACTGCGGTTTGGCAGGAAAACCGGCCGGATTGCTTCCCGGAACCAGATCGAAGCCCCAGGCCGGTGCGCTGTTCCAGACATCCTGGACCGAAGGGTTGTTATTGAACGTGAGGCCGACGATCACGTCATTGTTCGCGTTGATGAAGCGGTCGACGTAGCGTATGTCGGCGTTGTCCGACACGGTATTGCTTTGCCAGTTTCCGCCGCCATCCAGATGATCGTACTGGTTGACCGTCCATTGAGCGAATCCGCCGATGTTGTCGGTAACCTTGCCGGCCAGAAAAATACTGGCCGTATTGAAGATCGGCGTCCCGTTTTGAGCCGGGAAATCTCCCTTGGCGAAACCGCCGGGATTGGGATCGTTCCGGCTGCGCACCATGGTATCGGTCACAACCGCCATGGCCGATATCGGAATATTCCGCTCGCCAATCGTATAGCCCGTCAATTTGAACAGGCGCCCGTAAGGTGTCAGTTCCGGAAACTGCCCGCCAGCATGGCAGGCAACGCAATTTTGCCCGGTTTGCCGTGCAAACGCGGGAATCGCCAAGGTATCGGGCGCGTAACTTGCGACCAGCACGGGCAGTGCGATTGCCACCAATTTAGCGGCCGTTTTGCCGCACCCTTTAAGTACCGAATACATTACACATCCCCCTGAGCGAAACGCTCGTTTAGCGAGAATCGGACGGCGATCTATCTCGCCGGTAATTGACAAAATCCTTGATCGCTAAGTTATCAGAGTGCGGAGAACGGTTGATATAGGAATATTCCTATTTTGCGGCCTTCCCAGTCGTTGATGGGAACTGGGATTCGCTTCGGTCGGGCAGGGTGAGAATTGGACAATATGACATAACGATATCCGGGCCCGGGTGTCTGCCACACCAATCAAGCACATTAGAAGGTTGGCGAGGATGGCGGAAGATGCGGGGATTGCGACTTGAAACCTCGTTCGGCGCGCCCCCCCGTGGAGCGGAGGGCTGTCCTTTGACACGACATTGGTGCGGGTGCCGCATTTCCGCCGCAAAAATCCGCACCGTGGAAATTAAGCCGGAACGCCCAGAATGACGTTGCTGGCTTTAATCAGGGCGGTCGCCTCCACCCCTGTGGCGAGACCAAGCTCAACGGCAGCTTCGTTGGTTACTACCGCATGCACCACGCTACCACCGGCTAGCGTGACGGCAACTTCGGTATTGACGGCCCCCCTATTGACGGCACTGACTTTGCCAGCCAATTGGTTTCGGGCTGAGAATTTGACATCTTGAAGACCTGTCATCAGCATGACCCACGGCGCTTTGACGTAAGCGACAACCGCTTTGCCAACGCCAAGTCCCAATGATTTGACGCTGGCTTCAGTCACAATGGCAATGATTTTATCGCCACCCGCCAGGATGATTTCCACTTCGGCATTGACTGCACCGTCGGTTAATTCGGTAATTTTTCCTTCAAACACATTACGGGCACTAACGTTCATGTTGTTCTCCATGTCAAGTTTCAGAATCCGGGAGAATGGTTGGAAGCATAGGGAAATACCCATCTCTCAGCATTGAAACCTTAGCAACTTACGTGCCGTAATATCGAACACCTTTATGGTGACGTATTTTTGCTGTTGGCAATCTCGTCTATTGAATGGCAGCTTGCTGTTTTTACAGGCCGTGCCGCATGATGATCACTTGTCAAGAGCGGTCCCCAAATTCTTGACCCATTCGCGTTGTAATTCGCGGCGGCGCTTGTCGCCGAGGCGCTCCATGATCCGTTCGCAAACCTCCGCGAAAGCCAGCATGCCGCTTGGCAGTATCTTGTCGCAGTAAAGGATGTGCAGGCCAATGGGCGAAGCAAGTACGCTGCTGATCTCTCGCTCGCCAAGTTCAAAGGCTGCAGCTTCGAGTTCCGGGTAGAGTTGATGGCGCTTGACGATGCCCAGTCGGCCACCCGCCATTGCAGTGGGGCACTCCGAATGGCGGAGCGCGGCCTGGCCAAATTTTTCGGGACTTTTCAGCGTTGAGCGTAGCGCTTCGAGTTTGGTTTCGGCCTTGGCTTTTTCCTGCCCATTGTTGTAGGTAACAAGGATGTGGCGGAGTTGCCTGGCCTCGGGGCGATCGAAGGCTTCCGGGTGCAGGCGGTAATATATTTCGGCTTCTACGGCGCTGACCGGCGCGGCGGCCGAGGCCACTTTTTCCAGTACCGATTCGATACGCAGCTCGCGTTCGACGGTGCTTTCGAGTTCATTTTGATTGAGGCCGATGCGGGCCATATCCTGCATGAACTCTTCGTCCGAGGGGTAGCGCTTGCGGATTTCAGCCAGTCGGTTATTCAGCGTCGCAGCGGGGACGAGGACGTTGGCGGCGGCTGCACTGGCCAGGATGCGTTGCTCGATGCCGCCCTGCTGGCCGGCGATTTTGCCAAGACGCTTGCGTTCCGGCTCGCTGAGCGTTTCCGGTGCTTTATTGAATAGTTCCCAGGCCAGCTTTAATTCAAGGTAAGCGTGCTGCATGTTTTCACTCCCCGCTGCTGATCGGTTCCAGCAGGGGTTCGGGAATCTGCAGGAGACGGCCCGGCAGGCGGTCGAAGTGGATGTGATAGGCGACGCCAGCGCTTGCATCGCGAATCACCTTGAGCACTTCGCCGACCGAACCCGGTTCGACCAGAATATTGCCAGCGACCGACAGCCCCTTGGTTGCCACGACCTTCTCACGGAATTCAAATCGGGATGGCGTCCACGGATCGTCGGCGCCGATCAGTTCTTCTTCGCGGCAGCCGACGATCTTGCCTTCGTCGAGAAAATTGACCGAGTAGATGATCTGGTCCTGCAGGAAGGTGCCGACATCGACGACGTAGCCGATGCTGCCACGGCGAACCAGCGGCGCCCCTGGGTCGAGGCCGGGGTAGGTGCCGTCGTTGCGGACGTTGCGGGTGAGACGCACGGCCTCTCCGTACTCCCACTGAGCGTTCATCATGGGCGGAAGACCTTGTCGAGCGAGACAAACGAACTCATGCCGCCTTCGGGCCTGGCAACCGTTTGGAAGACTGCGAAGACCTTTTCGGTTAGCGAATCGGAGGTGACGAAGTCCTGATAGGCGCGTTCCAGCCACAGACGGTAGATACCGCGCTGCTGGCTTGCTTCGGGCGGCAGGTTGGGAGCCTGCTTGCTCAGGTAGTCGTGGAAGCGCTGCAGGATGTGCAGGCGGTTCACATGGACGACGGCAGGCTCGTAAGGAACTGCGAAATATTCCAGAAAATCTTCGGCCGAAACCAGCTCTTCCATGGCTTCGGCAAGGCTAGCAGTGTCTTCCATGATGGCCTCCTCAGGCTGCGACAAGGGTGAGTGATGCATTTTCGGTTGCCAGGTTTTCGCCCTGGAACTGGTCGACGACTTCAAGCAATTTGGCCGCACCGAGACGGTCGCGGCTATCCAGTGCGGCGAGTTTGCGCAGGCGCTCGCGTGATTCGGCGATGCGACCGAGACGGAGCAGGACAATGCTTTCGGCTTTAAGGGCCAGCAGATAGAAGCGCAGTA
>JAJXVG010000052.1 GCA_021782315.1 Pseudomonadota bacterium
ATCGATGGCGGCGATCGACGAACCTTCCGGCAGGCGGAGTTCGACGTTGAGTTCGAGGCGGGTCGAGTTCGGGAAGAACTGTTTCTGGACCTTGCCCATGCCGACGATGGCGAGCGCAAACAGGGAGACGGTGACGCCGATCACCAGCCAGCGTTGAGCGACGCACCAGCCGACCAGCCGACGAAAGTGGATGTAGAAGGGAGTGCCGTAGACATCGTGGTCTTCGGCATGGGCCGGGCCATTCATGCCTAGCTTGCCGAGCAATCGGGCCAGGCGTGGCAGGTGCCGCTCAATGAGGCCGGGCCGGCGTGCGGCGTGCGGATCGGGCAGCAGCTTGTAGCCAAGCCAGGGAATGGCGATGACGGCGGCCAGCCAGGAGATGAGCAGGGCGACGACATTGATTTGGAAAAAGGCGAAGGCGTATTCGCCGGTCGACGACTTGGCCAGTGCGATCGGAATGAAACCGGCAACGGTGACCAGGGTGCCCGACAGCATCGGGCCGGCCGTGCTGCTGTAGGCAAACGAGGCGGCGCGGGTGCGCTCCCAGCCCTGTTCCATCTTGACCCACATCATCTCGACGGCAATGATCGCATCGTCCACGAGGAGGCCGAGCGCCAGCACCAGGGCGCCTAGCGATACCTTGTGCAGGCCGACGTTGAACAGGTACATGGCGAGAAAGGTGGCGGCCAGCACGAGCGGGATGGAGACGGCGACGACCATGCCGGTGCGAATGCCAAGGCTGATGAAGGTGACGAGAAGTACGACCAGCACGGCCTCGGCCAGGGCATGGGTGAAGGCCTGCACGGAACGCTCGACCGCTTCCGGCTGGCTGGCCGCCACCCCGATGTGGACGCCGACCGGCAGGGTTTGCTGGAGTTTGGCGAGCAGCTTGTTGATATCCTTGCCCAACTGGATGATGTCGCCCCCCGCTGTCATGGCAATGCCGATGGCCATCGCCGGCTTGCCGCCGAAGCGGACCTGGGTGGCCGGTGGCTCGACGGTGCCGCGATGCACCCTGGCGATGTCGCCGAGGCGGAGGCTGCGGTTGTTGGCTCGAATCGGGGTGTCGGCCACCGCCTGCACGGTGTCGAAGGCGCCGCCGGGACGGATCTGGATGCGTTCGCTTCGGGTTTCGAAATAGCCGCTGCCGGCCACCGTATTCTGCTGGTTCAGTGCCTGAACGATGGTCGCCTGGTCGATGCCCAGTGTTGCCAGTTTGGCGTTGGACAGTTCGATATAGATCTTTTCATCCTGGACGCCGAAAATTTCCACCTTGCCGACATTCGGCACGCGCAGGAGTTGGTCGCGAATCCGCTCGGCCCGGTCCTTCAGTTGCGGGTAATCGAGTCCGTCGCCGGTCAGGGCCAGGATATTGCCGAACACGTCGCCGTACTCGTCGTTGAAAAACGGCCCTTGAACGCCGGCCGGCAAGGTGTGGCGAATATCGCCGATTTTCTTGCGAACCTGATAGAAGACATCGGGTACCGCGCCGGGCGGCGTGCTGTCCTTGGCGAAGAACAATACGGTCGATTCGCCTGGCCGCGAGAAGCTGGAAACCCGGTCGATGTAGGGTGTTTCCTGCAGCTTTTTCTCGATCTTGTCGGTCAGTTGCTGCTCGACCTGGAGCGCCGTGGCGCCCGGCCAGAGACTGCGGACGACCATGATCTTGAAGGTGAACGGCGGGTCTTCGGCCTGGCCCAGACGGCCGAAGGCAATGACGCCCATGATGGCGATGGCGAGCAGAAAATAGCCGACCAGCGTCCGGTGGTGCAGGGTCCAGTCCGACAGGTTGAATCGGTGGTTCACGGCTTAACGCTGCCGGTCCGGCGGGGTCAGGGGGCTGGCTTCGACTTCCTGGCCGTCGACCAACTGGCCGGCACCGCTGACGATGACCTGCTCGCCAGCCTGCAGGCCGCCGGACAGGGTGACGCCTTCCTCGCCGAAGCGGTCCACCCGGACGGGGCGGGAGACGACCTTGCCGTCCTTGACGACGCGGACCAGCGGACCCTGTCCGAGGTCGATGACCGCGCTCAGCGGTACCTGCAAGGCGCTTTCTCCGGTGTCGTCGAGCGTGACGCGTGCGGTCATGCCGAGACGGACTTCCGGCGGCGGGGCAAGAATGCGGATGCGCGCGGCGTAGGTGCGGGTGGTCGGATCGGCGGCCGGTGAAAGTTCTCGCAACTCCCCGGTCATGGCGATTCGGGGATCGGCCCACAGCTTCACGTGGAATTTCTTTGCCGCCTTCAACTCGCTCAGACGGCCTTCCGGGACCGAGATGGCCAGTTCCTTTTCCTCCGGTCTGGCCACGCGCAGCACGGGCTGGCCGCTGCCGACCACCTGCCCGGCGTCGGCCAGGATGGCGGTGACAACGGCCGGGAATTCGCTGCTCAGGGTACCGTAGGCTGCCTGGTTGCCGCTCATCCGGCTTTGCGAACGGGCCTGCTCGAGGCGGGCCCGGGCGCTGTTGAAAGCGTTGTCCTTGGCGTCGAATGCTGTCTGGCTGACGAATTTTCGGGCGAGCAGGGCGGCGTAGCGCTCCCGTTCGTTCAGGGCGGTTGCATAGTCGCTTTCGGCGGCGTCCAGTTGGGCGCGAGCCGCCGCGGCGGCGAGTTCCAGATCGTTCGGGTCGAGCCGGGCGAGGGCTTGGCCGGCCTTGATTTCGGACCCGGTATCGACCAGTCGCGCAGCAATCTTGCCGCCGACGCGGAACGCCAGGTCGACCTCGTGCCGGGCGCGAACATCGCCGGTGAAAACGGCGCTGCCGGCGGCAGCCTCGGCGGCCGGCCGGACCAGCACGACGCGCGCCTTCGGCGGCGGCGGAGCCTCTCCCCGGCAGGCGGCGAGGAGGCCGAGCATGCTGAGCAGCAACAATATTAAGCGGACGGTGGTGTACATGGTTCCGTATCCGATGGTCGGTTTCGCATGATAATGAACGATTGGTCAGTAAGGCAAGTTGTCGTCAGAGCTGGCCTTCAAATCGCTACAATGCTTGCCATGAACGTCACCCATGCCTCCTTCGCCGGCCTCGATCTGCTGGCCTCAGCCGTATTGCTGATCGATGAACAGCAAGCCATCCGTTACATCAACGCGGCGGGTGAAAACCTGCTGGCGGTCAGCAGCCGTGTCGTCATCGGTAAGACGCTGGCGACCGTGTGCACCTGTTCGGCGACCTTGCAGAGCGCTCTCGACAACGGTCTCTTCAACAACTGGGGCTACACCGGCCAGGATGTCGAGTTGAAGCGCAGCGACGGCGAGGTGCTCAACATCAATTGCACGGTGACGCCGCTGCGCCCGGATATCGCGCCCGGCGTACGCCTGCTGCTCGAATTGCAGCCGATTCAGCACCATTTGTCGGCAACTCGCGAAGAGCGTCTGATCGAACAGCAGCAGGTCAGTCGCGAGTTGATTCGCAACCTGGCCCATGAAATCAAGAATCCGCTCGGCGGCATCCGCGGTGCCGCTCAGTTGCTGGAGCATGAGCTGGCCAATCCTTCGCTCAAGGAATACACCCAGGTCATCATCAAGGAGGCGGACCGTCTGCAGGATCTGATGCAGCGCCTGTTGACGCCGCATCGGGCGATGTTGCCGACGACGGTCAATATCCATGAAATCCTCGAACGGGTGCGCAGCCTGCTGACGGCTGAATTTCCCGGTTCCCTGCGCGTCCGGCGCGATTACGACACGAGTTTGCCGGAACTGGTCGGTGATCGCGAACAACTGATCCAGGCCGTCCTGAACATTGCCCGAAACGCCGCCCAGGCCATGGCCGGCGAGGGCGAGATCGTTCTCAGGACGCGTTCCTTGCGGCAGGTGACCCTGGCCAAGAAACGCTATCGCCTGGCCATGGAGATCAAGGTGATCGATAACGGTCCGGGCATCCCCGATGAAATCCGCGAACGAATGTTCTATCCGCTGGTTTCGGGCCGTGAGGGGGGCAGCGGCCTGGGGCTGACCATCGCCCAGAACTTCATCCAGCACCACCACGGGACGATCGAGTGCAGCAGCCGACCCGGAGATACGGTATTCACGCTGAACCTTCCGGTTGAGCAGGCTTGAGTTTTGCTTTGATCATGGCCATTCTGATCACGAGATGAGCCACCAAAACATGAAACCGGTCTGGATCGTAGACGACGATCGCTCCATCCGCTGGGTCCTGGAAAAGACCCTTTCCCGCGAAAACATTCCCTTCAAGAGCTATGCATCGGCCAGCGAGGCCATTTCGCAGCTCGAACAGGGAATCGAGCCGCCGCAGGTCCTGCTCTCCGACATCCGCATGCCCGGCCAGTCGGGCCTTGTCTTGCTGCAGGAGGTCAAAACCCGTTTTCCATCGGTGCCGGTGATCATCATGACCGCCTATTCGGATCTGGAGAGCGCGGTCGCCGCCTTCCAGGGCGGCGCCTTCGAATATCTGCCCAAGCCCTTCGACGTCGACCAGGCGGTCGAACTGATTCGGCGCGCCATTGATGAATCCATGCACCAAAGTGGTGCGGCCGAGGAAGAGGGCCTGGTTCCCGAGATTCTCGGCCAGGCGCCCGCCATGCAGGAGGTATTCCGGGCCATCGGCCGCCTTGCCCTGTCGCATGCCACCGTGCTGATCACCGGCGAGTCGGGGTCCGGCAAGGAATTGGTGGCGCGCGCCCTGCACCGCCACAGTCCGCGTGCCGACAAGCCCTTCATAGCGATCAACACCGCGGCCATTCCCAAGGACCTGCTCGAATCCGAACTTTTCGGGCATGAACGGGGTTCCTTCACCGGTGCCCAGACCCAGCGGCGCGGGCGCTTCGAGCAGGCCGAGAGCGGTACGCTGTTTCTCGACGAAATCGGCGACATGCCGCCCGAACTGCAGACCCGACTGCTGCGCGTCCTGTCGGACGGTCATTTCTACCGGGTCGGCGGCCATTCGCCGATCAAGGCCAATGTCCGGGTCATCGCCGCGACCCACCAGAATCTCGACACCCGGGTCAAGGACGGCCTGTTCCGCGAAGACCTGTTCCACCGCCTCAACGTCATCCGTATCCGCCTGCCGGCCCTGCGCGAGCGGCGCGAGGACATTCCCCTGCTGACCCGTCATTTCCTGCAGAAGAGTGCGCGCGAACTGGGCGTCGAGGCCAAGCGGCTGTCCGATTCCGCCCTCAAGTATTTAAGCGGTCTCGATTTCCAGGGCAATGTCCGCCAACTGGAGAATCTTTGCCACTGGTTGACCGTGATGGCGCCGGGGCAGCAGGTCGAGATCGGCGATTTGCCCGGCGAGCTGCGCGATGCGGTGCCGGTGTCGTCGGCAACCGATTGGGAAAGCGCCCTGGGCGGCGAGGTCAATCGCATGCTGGCGCGTGGTGTGCCGGATATCCACGGCGTCCTGTCGCAGGTTTTCGAACGGGTCCTGATTTCGCGTGCCTTGACCCATACCGGCGGTCGGCGGATCGAGGCGGCGCAGGCCCTGGGTATCGGGCGAAACACCATTACCCGCAAGATTGCCGAACTGGGCATCGATGGCGGCAGGGAGCACGCGGCGGAGTAGAATCGCCGGCATGACCCTGATCGACCCCGTATTGCTCAAGGAGCGGCTGGCTGGCCTGGCCGGTCGTTTCGATGTCGACGCACTGGCCGAGTGCGATTCGACCAGCAGCGAATTGATGCGCCGGGCCGAGCGCGGCGCGCCCGCCGGCACGGTGATTGTCGCCGACCGACAAAGCGCAGGGCGCGGTCGGCGAGGGCGAAACTGGCTGTCATCGCCCGAGTCCGGCCTGACTTTCTCGGTGCTGTGGCGCTTTCCCGGTCGTGCCGGAGACCTGAGCGGATTGTCGCTGGCCGTCGGCGTCGGTCTCGCGCGGGCGCTGGAAGAGATAGAGGCAGGGGGCATTTGCCTGAAATGGCCGAACGACGTCCTGCTCCGTTTCGACGACGATTTCGCCAAGCTGGCGGGTATCCTGGTCGAACTCGTAGCCGATCGCCGCGGTGTGCAGGCGATCATCGGCATCGGACTCAATCTCCTGCCGCCGGAAGGCGATCTGCCGCAGCCAGCGGCCGGTTTGAGCCAGGCCTGCGCCCGATTGCCCGACCGCCATGTCGTCCTGGCGGCCATACTCGCCCAGTTGGCCAGGGTATTCGATGATTTTTCCCTGACCGGTTTTGCCGGGCTGAAGAGGGAGTGGCAGCACTATCACGCCTGGCAGGACCGGCCGGTTCGCCTCCTCGGCGATGGCGCCGGGGGGCTGGACGGCCGTTGCCTCGGTGTCGATACCGACGGTGCGCTTCTGCTCGAAACCGCAGTCGGCATCGAGCGGATATTGTCGGGCGATGTCAGTCTGCGACGCGCATGATCGTCTGTCTCGACAGCGGCAATAGCCGTATCAAATGGGGCGTGCGCGAAGGCGCGGAATGGCTGGCCCAGGGTGCGTTCACCCAGGCCGAGCTTGACCTGCTGGCCCGCCTGCCCGGCGAATGGCCTCGTCCGACCCGGGTCATGCTGTCCAATGTGGCGGGCAGCGCGGTCGGCGACCGCATACGTCAGCAACTTGCCGCGTGGTTGCCGGTTTTTTGCGAGGTGCGTTCGGAGCGGCGGCGCTGCGGCGTCGACAACGCTTACCGAAATCCGGAGAAACTGGGCGTCGACCGCTGGTGCGCGCTGATCGGTGCCAGGGCTCTGAGCAAGGCGGCGACGGTGGTGGTCATGGCCGGCACCGCGACCACCATCGATACCCTGGATGCCGCCGGCGAATTTCTCGGCGGGCTGATTCTGCCCGGGCTTGATTTGATGCGGCGATCACTGGCCAGCGAAACGGCGGGCCTGCCGTTTGCCGCAGGCGTGCATGCCGACTATCCCCGGTGCACGGACGACGCGATCGTGAGCGGCACCATCGAAGCTCAGGTCGGCGCTATCGAGCGAGCCTGGCAGCGCTTGGGCGATATCGACAAGCATTGCCTGCTGTCCGGCGGCAATGCGGTCGACCTCGCGCCGCATCTCGGCATTCCCTGGCGCTCGGTGGACAATCTGCCGATGGAAGGTCTGGCGCGCCTGGCGGAGGAGGTTTGAACAAACGGCGGCGAGCGGCGACGATCCATCGTCATCATGCTTGGCGTGATGAGGAGTTTCGACTGTGGTCCGCTTGCCTTGTCCGATCGTTCAAGAAGAACGGCGTGATCCCGAAGGATTTCACCACGCTCCCACGGAATGGCGCATGTTCGACAAGCTTGCGGATAGGGTGCGCGGCGGCCCGAAAATCCGCATGGCGTATCATGAGCAATTAATTTATTCGATTTGAATGATAATGGCGTCCATGCGCCTTGCCTTCCTTCTTTTTCTCTCCTTGATCCTTTCCCCCGCTTCGGCCCTGGAGAGGGTTGTGCTGCAAATGAACTGGAAACACCAGTTTCAATTTGCCGGTTACTATGCCGCGATTGAAAAGGGCTATTTTCGCGACTCCGGCTTCGATGTCGTGCTGCGTGAATTGAGCGAGGGGCAAAGTCCGGTCGACCTTGTCCTGGCCGGCGAGGCCGACTTCGGCATTGCCGCATCGGAACTGGTTCTCTATCGGGGAGAGGGCAAACCGGTGGTGGCCTTGGCCGCCATCGCTCAACATTCGCCGCTGGTACTGCTGGTCAATCGGCGCAAGATCACCAATGTCGAGGCCCTGAGCGGCAGTCGCATCATGCTGGCGCCGCACGAAACCGAGTTGTTCGCCTATTTGCGCCGCGAAGGAATCACCAAGTACACCTCGGTGACGCACAGTTTCGACCCCGACGACCTGATTTCCGGTCGTGTCGATGCCCTCTCGGGGTATGTCACCGACGAACCCTTCGTTCTTCGCCAGCGCGGCTTCCCCTACCTGGCATTCAGCCCTTCGGCGGCCGGCATCAATTTCTACGGCGACACCTTGTTCACCACGGAGGATACTGTTCACAAGTCACGGGCGCGGGTTCGCGCATTCCGTGCCGCGGCCATCAAGGGGTGGAGCTATGCCATGGCGCATCCGGACGAAATGGTGGACCTCATTCTTCGCCAGTATTCGACGCGCCACAGCCGGGCCCACCTGTCCTACGAAGCAGATGAGCTCAGGCGCCTGATCCAGCCTGATCTGGTTGAAATCGGGCAGCAGTCCGCCAGCCGCTGGCAACAAATTGCCCAGACCTACACCGAGCTCGGCATGTTGCCGCCCTTGTCGCCCCAGTCGCTGAACGGCCTGGTATTCGAGGCCGAGGAAAGCCGGCTTCCATCCTGGTTCGCTTATGCGCTCGGCGGCGGCGCGCTGCTCGTTCTTGTCGGTGCCGGGGCTGCGCTGTATTTTGCCCGTCTCAACCAGCGCCTGACAGGCGAGATTGTTTCGCGGCGGGTTTTCGAAAGCGCCCTGCGCGAAAGCGAAGAGCGTTATCGCCAATTGGCGGAACAGAGCAAGGACGTCATCTGGATACTGGACCTTGCCAGCATGCGCTTTACCTATGTCAGCCCGTCGGTAGAAAAGGCACGCGGCTTCACGGCCGAGGAAGTGATCAATCAGCCGCTGGCCGACGCGCTGACGCCAGAATCCCATGCCCGGGTCACCTCGCTTGTCGACGAGCATGTCGCGCGGATAGCGGCCGGCGACATGACCGCCCTGTCGGCGATGACCGAGGTCGACCAGCCGCATAAGACGGACGGCGTCATGAGTTCCGAAATCGTCGCCAGCTTCCTGCTCGATGAGCAAGGCAAGCCGAAGAGCGTTCTGGGCGTTGCCCGGGATATTTCCGAGCGTCGGCGAGTCGAGGCCGAACTGCGCAGCGTCAACGACGAACTGCGCCGCCAGCTCGAGGCCAACGAGAAACTGCAGGCGGCGCTCAGGGAGCAGGCCATCCGCGACAGCCTGACGGGCTGCTTCAACCGGCGCTATCTCGATGAAACGCTGGAGCGCGAGTTATGGCGTTCGCGTCGCGAAGGCAATCCGCTTTCCCTGGTCTTTCTCGACCTCGATCATTTCAAGCGTATCAACGATACCTACGGACACCAGGCCGGCGACCAGGCGCTGACCATCCTTGCCAAGGCCTTGAAGGCGGACATTCGGCACGAGGACGTGCTCTGTCGTTACGGTGGCGAGGAATTCGTCATTCTCATGCCGCGCATGCCGTTGGCGAAAGCGGCCGAGCGCGCCGAAAACTGGCGCCGACAGGTCGCCGGAATTCGCATTCCCTTCGGCAACTACGAACTTTCCTTCACCGCTTCGGCCGGTGTGGCGGCCTACCCCGATCACGGTGCAATGCCTGATGAATTGACCCATGCGGCCGACATGGCGCTGTACGTGGCCAAGAACGAGGGCCGAAACCGGGTTGTCGTCGCATCCCCGGGCCTCGACGAGGCGCTTTAGTCGCCGCCGCCACACCCCTCGCCAGTTCCGGTCGGCGGCCGGCCAGCCTCTGGTCGAGAAAGCGCCGACAGGGATAGCTCAGGACGTGCTTCGAGCGGTCTTGGCGGCTCCCCTCACGACGTCTACCAGCAGCAGTATCGCGACCAGGATAAACTTGCCCATGGTCAGCTATTGACGTCGAAGCAGAGGTATTTTATTTCCAGGTAGTCCTCGATGCCGTATTTCGAACCCTCGCGCCCGAGTCCGGATTGCTTGATGCCACCGAAAGGCGCCACTTCGTTTGAAATCAAGCCGGTATTGATGCCGACCATGCCGTATTCCAACGCCTCGCCGACGCGCCAGCAACGGCCGACATCGCGGGTGAAGAAATAGGCGGCGAGGCCGAACTCGGTATCGTTGGCCATGGCGACGGCTTCGGCCTCGGTATCGAAACGGAAGAGCGGCGCGACCGGCCCGAAGGTTTCCTCGCGCGCCACCTTCATGGCGGTCGTCACATCGGCCAGCACGGTCGGCTGGAAGAAATTGCCGCCGCGTTCGTGGCGGGCCCCGCCGCACAGGAGGCGAGCACCCTTGCCGACGGCGTCGGCGACGTGGGCCTCGACCTTGCTCAGGCCGGCGGCGTTGATCAGCGGGCCTTGTGCGACGCCCGCCTCGCTGCCGTCGCCGACTGTCAGCTGGCGCGCCTTGTCGGCGAATTTTGCGGCAAACGCCTCGTAAATGCCCGACTGAACCAGGATGCGATTGGCACAAACGCAGGTCTGGCCGGTGTTCCGGTATTTCGCCGTCAAGGCGCCGTCGACCGCCGCATCGAGGTCGGCATCGTCGAAAACGATGAATGGCGCATTGCCGCCCAGTTCCAGCGACAGCTTTTTGATGGTTGGCGCACATTGCGCCCTCTGGAGGCGGCCGACCCCGGTCGATCCGGTAAAGGAGAGTTTGCGGACGATCGGGTTGGCGCACAGTTCGCCGCCGATTTCGGCCGGCTTTCCGGTCACCACGTTGAAGACACCCGGCGGGAAGCCCGCCCGCTCGGCCAGTACCGCCAGGGCCAGCGCAGTCAGCGGCGTGGCTTCGGCCGGCTTGACGACAACCGGGCAACCGGCGGCGAGGGCCGGTGCCAATTTGCGGGTGATCATGGCGAGCGGGAAATTCCAAGGGGTGATCGCCGCGCAGACGCCGATCGCCTGCTTGACGACGATCAGGCGCGTGTTCGATGCCGGACTGGGTATGCTTTCGCCATAGGTCCGCTTGCCCTCTTCGGCAAACCACTCGATGAAGGAGGCGCCGTAGATCACTTCCCCCCGGGCTTCCGGCAGGGGTTTGCCGCATTCGGCGGTAACCAGCTGCGCCAGGTCCTCGACGTGGTCGACGATCAGCCGGTACCAGGCCTGCAGCACCTGCGCCCGGCGCCGGGCAGTCAGCGCCCGCCAGGCCGGCCACGCGGCATTGGCCGCCGCGATGGCCCGGCGCGTCTCGGCGGCGCCGCACAGGGGCACCTCGCCCAGTTTGTCGCCGCTGGCCGGATTGATCACGGCCAGCCTGGCGCCATCGTCGGCGTCGATCCAATCGCCGCCAAGCAGAGTCTTCGAGCGCAGTAAATCTGGGTTTTGTAGTTTCATGGTCTTGAAAATTCCTGTAAAAACGTTAAGTTACGAGTTGTTCCAAGAAAATGCTTCAAAAGAATGCGCCTTCCATTCCGTTTCTCGACCTTCCTGTCCATCCTGTTGCTGGCGGCTTGCAGCGCCCCGGTGCAGCGTTCGTCCGATTCGACGGAAACTATAACGCAAGCCTCGCGTCCGGTCAGCGAGAAGGGCAATGAAGTGGTTCTCTATGCGCTCGGCCTGATCGACACCGGTTACCGCTTCGGCGGCAAGAACCCCGATGCCGGCCTCGACTGCAGTGGCATGGTCAGCTACATCTATAGTCGCGCCACCGGCCTCCAGGTGCAGGGCAGCGCGGCCGACATCGCCCGCAGGGGCAGGCCGATTCCTCGTAGCGAACTGCGTCCGGGCGATCTCGTCTTTTTCAACACCCTGAACCGTTCCTTCTCGCATGTCGGCATCTACATCGGCGAGACACGCTTCATCCACGCGCCATCATCCAACGGCAAGGTTCGCATCGACCGGCTGAGCGATGTTTACTATGCGCAACGCTTCGAGGCGGCGCGCACACTCTTCGACTGAGGCGGATGCCTTTAGGCATGAAGGCGAGCGGCCGGGTTTAATCTTTCCTGCGGCATGGACGCCGGGTGGCACCAGGAGTAGAATGCCTCCTCCCAGGCGCCCGTAGCTCAGCTGGATAGAGTACTGCCCTCCGAAGGCAGGGGTCACTGATTCGAATTCAGTCGGGCGCACCAGAATACCAAGGAAAAAGGCCGCTCTTCGGAGCGGCCTTTTTCCTTGGTGCGCCCGGCAGGGCGCACTCACTGTAAGTTCGCACGCGTTTTGACATTGCTCCCGTAAGAAAAAGATCGTCTTACTCGGTGCTGTCAGAAGAGTCTGCCCAAGCGACAAATGAAGGTGAGACTTCTCTTGGCACCGGACCCACTCCAAGCTGTCCTCGCGTTTCCGGGGCGAGGTGTTTTCTTGATGGCTATGTATCCATAGCCAGGTGTCACCTGGACGGAGGAGGGGGGTCATCACTCCGGCGGTAAGTTTCCCGGCTGCGGTATTGCCGGAGATTGGCGGGCCCGCAGTGTTTCGAAAGCATCATTGGCCGAACGAAAGAGTTGGCCCGATAATGTCGGCCATAGTCGAGACCGGCTCAAACGATCCTGCACCGGCCCTTTGACCTCGGCCAAATGCAAATCGATTTGGCGGTCACCGAGATCTCGATTCACGTCGCACAGCATTTCCATGGCCGTGGTGTCTATTCGATTGACCGCGCTCATGACCAGCACGACATGCCGGATCGCCGCAACCTCAACTAGTTCGCTGGCCAGGCGGGCCTCGATGGCGCCCAGGTTGCCAAAAAAAAGACTCTCGTCGATACGCAGAAAAATAACCCCCGGGATCGTCTCGACCTGATGGCGAGATGCGTTCCGGAAATGCTCCGTCCCGGGAATGCGCCCCAGACGCGCGATATGGGGCGTGCTGGCCCGAACCAGCAAGGTGACGAGCGACAAGAATATTCCCAGCTCGATGCCGCGCTCCAGCCCCAGAAAAACGACGCCGCCTGCCGTCCCCAGCCAGGCCACCGCATCGGCGCGATCGTAGGTCCACGCCTCGCGCAGGGACTTGATGTCAATCATCGAAAAGGCGGCGACGATAATGCTTGCCGCCAGTACGGCCAGCGGCAGATGCGAAAAGGAGGACGCCAGTCCGGCCACGATGGCGGCCATGGCGACAGCCGATACGATGGTGGCCAGCGGCGACTGCGCGCCCGCCGAAACATTGAGTGCGGAGCGTGACACCCCGCCGCCAACCGGCATGCCTCCGTAAATTGCGGCAACCAGATTGGCGGAGCCGAGACCAAGGAGCTCGTCATTGGCATTGACGCGCTCCCGTCGTTTGATTGCCAGTGCCTGCGCCATGGCAATGTTCTGCACCATGCCGATCAGGGCCATCAGCATGGCCGGCACCGCCAGTCGGCCAATCAGCGCTGCATCCGGTAGGAACCAATGAAAGTCCGGCAGCCCGGAACTGATAGGACCGACTACGGAGACACCGCTCCGTTCGAGGTCGAACCGAACGACGGCAGCTGTCGCCCCAGCAACAACAAGCAGGGGTATCAAGCGGACGATGAATGCCGCCTGTGTGTTGCTCAGGCGGCAACGAGTCAACACACCGGCGAGCGCGTAGCGCGCAAAGATCAGGATGAGAAGCGATGTCAGGCCGATGACGGCCGCCGACGAAACCCCTTCGGAAAATTGTCCGTATAGCGCTGTCGCGAATGCGGACAGGTCGTTACCGCTTCTTTCCATCCCCAGGAGATGGCGAGACTGGGTGGCCACGATCAGCATCGCCGACCCGGAAATGAATCCCTGGATGACCGGCCGGCTGAGCAATTGAGATAGAAAGCCAAGGCGCAGAAGGCTGCCGGCACACAAAAGAAATCCCGACATCAGGGCCAGGCTGGCTGCAAGTTCAGCATATTCGGCCGAACCAGGGGTGGCTATCGGTTGCAGTACACTGAAAGTCATGATTGCGGTAATCGCCACCGGCCCAACGGCTTGCACCATCGAACTGCCGATCCAGGCATACGCAACGGCAGGCAGAATGCTGACGTATAGCCCCGCCTGCGGCGGCAAACCCGCTAGCAAGGCATAGGCAAGGCTCTGCGGCAAAGCGAGTACGGCGACAATAACGCCGGCCGCCAGGTCGTCGGCGAGGAAACGACGGGGATAGTGAGCGAGCCAGGCCGGAAGGCGGAAAACGGACATGACGGGAAAATCAATATTAGCAACCGTTAATGTTACTCCGATATTCGCTCGAACTTCGCACGGCCGGGAAATTTTGGATAGCAGAGGCTGTCGGAAAAGACTGTCATGGGTAGATTTTTACGGCATCCAAGCCTGCACTTTGAAACAAAAAAGCCGGCATGGTGCCGGCTTTGTCGTGAATCGCCGCAATGAACTTACTTGGCGTCGGCTTCGCACTTCTTCATGAATGAAGCCTTGGCGGCACCCGCCAGCGGCTTGCCGTTCTTGCCAACGGCCTTCTCCGCACAGCCCGTTGCAGGTGCGACCTTGGCGCTGCCTTCGCATTTCTTGATAAAGGCCGCTTTCGCTGCGCCTGCCAAAGGTTTGCCAGTCTTGCTGACAGCCTGGGTTTCGCAGTTGGCGGCGGCCGGTGCGCTTGCTGCGGGCTTGGCTGGTGCGGCAGCTTGGGCCGGTGCGGCGGGGGCTTGAGCGTGGGGGCAGGTGAGTGCAAACAGACCTGCAACTAATCCGGAAATAATCTTGTTCATCGCTTAATCCTTGTCGTTTGGAAGGCCGATTGCCTATGGTACTCAACGTGGTGAGGCCGAATAGGTTGACGCCGTGTTTCTCCGACATGAGGCGGAAGCGGACAATCGGCATTGTCCGGCGACCAGTTGCTGATGCTGAGGCTTGCGATATCGGGTCCCGGAAGTGAGAGGCGATTCATGCGGCGGCGACCCGCAGGGGCATTGTGCGCAAGCAGGCGACATAGGCTTTGTCGCTGGCGCCAATGTGATTGACGAGCCAGTCCTCGATGAAGCCGATGACCGACAGGCTGACATCCTCTCGCACCGCTTGTGCGGCCAATTGGGCAAGGCGTTCGGAAAATAATCGATGTTCTGCCCGGTGCTGTTCCAGCTCTGGATAGTCGTGAACCCGCATCAAGGCTTCCTCGACAACAAAATGAGTGCGGGTGAAATGGGCCAATTCGTCGAGTGCGAAATACACTGCGGACCAGTCGTTCCGACCTTTGACCATGCCTTGCAGTTTCTCGAGAATGTCGAACAGCATGCCGTGCTGTTCGTCGATTTCATGAACTCCGACGAGGAGTTCGGCAGGCAGACCCATGACCTTTAATCCAAGCGAAAAGGCAATTGTATCCCGCGATTCCGGCAAATTACGAGTGCGACGATTGGGATGAATGCAAGGGATTCATCCGGCATGATGCAGGATGGCTGACCGGCGCGGCGCCGAACAATGGCTCGCTGCGAAATCGCTTTGGCCGATCGACTGACGCCCCGTGTTGCACGGGCTGCGGCATTTTGCGATCCGTTTTCGTCATTGCACGAAACCAGGCCCTCCTTGTGCATTTGCCAGGGCGGGCACGCCTCGCTCGGCTATCCCTCCCCGATGATACAGAATGATCGTGGCAACCAGGCCGCAGACCGCCGCGAAGCTCATCCAGTACCCGGGGGCCGCCTTGTCGCCGGTGACTTCGATCAGCCAGGTCGAGACCATCGGCGTGAAGCCGCCGAAAATCGCCGTGGCCAGGCTGTAGGCCAGGGAGAAACCCACGGTGCGCACCTCTTTCGGCATGACCTCGGCCAGGGCGACGACAGCGGCGCCATTGTAGCTGGCATAGATGAAGGACAGCCAAAGTTCGGTGGCCAGCAGGTTTTCGAAACTGATATTGGCAGCCAGCCAGGAAAGGATAGGGTAAGCGGTGAGGATGGGCAGGATGGTGAAGACGAGGAGTACCGGGCGGCGTCCGAACCGGTCGGAGACGGCGCCCATGACGGGAAGCCAGAAGAAATTGGACATGCCGACGCAGAAGGTGGTCAGCAGACTGTCAGCCGAGCTCAGCTTGAGCACGCTTTTGCCGAACGTCGGCGTATAGACGGTAATCAGGTAAAAGGAGACCGTGGTCATGACCACCATCATCATCCCGGCTATGACGATTCGCCAGTTGTGAACGATGGAGCGGACGATCTCGCGAAAGGTGGGATGGTGCCTGCGCGCGAGAAATTCTTCGGTTTCCTGCAATGAGCGGCGAATGACGAAAATGACCGGAATGATCATGCAGCCGATGAAGAAGGGAATGCGCCATCCCCAGTCGTTGATCTGGCCAGGCAGGAGCCACTGGCCGAGCAGGTAGCCGATGGCCGACGCGGCCATGATGGCCACCTGCTGGCTGGCCGACTGCCAACTCACGTAGAAGCCCTTGTGACCGGGCGTGGCCATTTCGGACAGGTAGACGGATACGCCGCCGAGCTCGACCCCGGCCGAGAATCCTTGCAGGAGGCGGCCGACCAGGACGAGGATCGGCGCTACGATACCGATCGTGGCATAGCCCGGCACGAAGGCGATGAGAATGGTGCCGAACGCCATGATGCCCAGGGTCAGGATCAGTCCCCGGCGCCGTCCGATGCGGTCGATGTAGCTGCCGAGGAGGACCGCGCCCAGCGGACGCATCAGGAAGCCGGCGCCGAAGGTGGCAAAGGTCAGGATCAGCGAGGCGTATTCGTTGTCGCTGGGGAAAAAGGTTTTTGAAATATAGGTGGCGTAGAAGCCGTACAGGAAGAAATCGAACATCTCCAGGAAATTGCCGCTGGTGACGCGCAGCACCGTGAAGAGTTTCGAGGCGCGGGATGCCTTGGTGTCTTGCATGGCCTTCTTCCTAGTGGAGGTTGTCGTGGGCCGGAACCAGGCCGGTTTGACGGATCTGCGGTGCAGCGGCCGGCGAGGCGAGATAATCGATCAGGGCCTTGGCGGCGGTGGTTTCCCTGCTGCCCGCAACGACACCCGCGGAGAACGGGGTGATCTGTTGCGCCTCGTCAGGCAGGACCCCGGCAAAATCGATTCCGGCAACGGGCAGCAACTCGCTGACCTGCTGCAAGCCGATTTCCGCCTCACCCCTGGCTACGACCTGGCCTACCGGTTCGGCCGGAACCATCAGGCTCTTCTCCTTGATCTGTTCGGCGATGCCCAGGCGGGGAAAAAGTACGGTCGAGAGGAATACGCCGCTGGCACTATCCGAATAGGCGATGCTGCGAGCCGTCAGCAGGGCTTGCTTCAGTTCCTCCAGGGTCGCGATATCGGGTTTCGGTGCGCCCGCCTTGACGGCCATGCCTATCCTGGAGCGCGCCAGGAGCTGGTGGTCGGCGTCCTGCACCTTGCCCTGCTTGATCAACTGGTCCAGAGAGTCGCCGACCATGATGACGACGTCGATGTTTTCGCCGCGGCTCAGTCGCTTGGGAATGGCCTGGGGGGTTTCGCCCATGGATGGTCCCCAGGCGATATCCAGTCGGTGGCCGGTCTGCCGTTCGAAGTCGGGCGCCAGCGCGCGGTAGGCGGCGGCGAAGCCGCCGGAACTGACGACATGGATCTCGTCGGCAATGGCGAGTGAAAACAGCAGGCCGAGGAGTGCCGCCATGATCCAGTACGGAATCCTGCGGCCTGAATACAGGCGCCTCATCGTTTGTCTCCTTTGTATTTGTTTTGCTTCGTGGCAATAATGCATTTGAGGCATTAAAAAGTTAATTGTTTTTATTTCATGGATTAATGATCGATGCGAATCAATCTGGAAATCAGCGAACTACAGGCCTTTATCGCCGTGGCGGAGAAATCGAGCTTCAAGGCGGCCGCCGAGGGTTTGTTCATATCCCAGCCGGCCTTGAGCCGGCGCATCGAGAAACTGGAAGCAGGCCTGCAGACCCGTCTGCTCGAAAGGACGACACGGCGCGTCTCGCTGACCGATGACGGGCGCCTGTTTCTGGCCCATGCGGAAGCGGTTATCGAGGAACTCGAAATGGCCATGCAGGGCCTGGCGGAACGGACGGTCATGCGCAATGAGCATCTGACCGTCGCCTGTGTGCCCTCGGTGGCCAATCATCTGCTGCCGAAGGTCCTGAAGGAATTCGCCGCAAGCCATCCGGCCGTCCGCGTCAAGATCATCGACGAGAGCGCGCGCGATGTTCTCGACAGTGTCGTCGCCGGTGTCGCCGATTTCGGTGTGAATTTCATCGGCACCCAGGAAGCCGATATCGATTTCAAAGCCATTCACAGCGAACGCTATGTCCTGGTGGCGCGCAGCGACCATCGCCTGGCGTGCGAGCAGTCCGTTACCTGGGGCGCACTGGCTGGTGAAATCCTGGTCTCGGTGTCGCAGAGCAGCGGCAACCGGATGCTGATCGATAACGCACTCGCCAGGGTCGCGCAAGGTCCCCGCATCCAGTACGAAATCAACCACGTAACCGGGGCCATCAGCCTGGTGGCCGCGGGATTGGGTATCGCCGTACTGCCGGGACTGGCCATCGCCGGCGATCTTCTCCCTAGCCTGGTGAGCATCCCGCTGCGCGAGCCGGAAATAACCCGCACCCTCGGGCTGATCACGAGAAAGGGGGGGCGGCTTCAGCCGGCGGCACAGGCACTGTTTGACCTGATGGAGCGCAACGTCGGCGAGCGTTGATTGGCGGGGAAAAAGGAAGATAAGTCCGGCGAAACTTGGGTCGGGCGGTGAGCCGGTGGGCACTCCTCGATCAGCGGCCAAGTCGATGTGCTGTATCGAGGTCGGCAACGAGCGGGGCGCTCCATGCTGGTATTGCAGGCCTGACTGTCCATTTGCGCTACTTACAAAGCTCTATTGCCACAATTGCCGAATTCGTCGAAAGTTTGTGGCGAACTACGGGCGAATAACAAATATGCAAATAAGGT
>JAJXVG010000254.1 GCA_021782315.1 Pseudomonadota bacterium
ATGGCCGCCGGCATCCCGGTTGTCCGTGCATGGCGCGGACGGCCGGAAGGTCACCGGCGAGCCGATTCAGGCAGCCCCGAATTTCTCGCCGTGCACCTTCAACGCCCGGGTTCGGGCGATGTACAGTCGGACTTTCACTACCTCGGAGAGCGCCTCGTCCGCCGGGCCGGAGGCCTTGCCAACCTCGTTCAGGACGTATGCGTCGACGGCCTTGGCCCGGGCCATCAACAGGCGCAGCTTGACGTGGTCGGGAAGGTCGATGACGGCGCCATCGTCATCCGCCTGATCGGGGTTCTTGGCAAGTTTGGGCTGACTGAACGAACGGTGGAGATCGAGGTCGTCGAGGCCGGTATCGTCGTCTTCGTCATCCGATGCTGTCAGGCGTGCGCGCTCATCAGCTTTGGCAGGCGCAGTGCCCAAGGCAATTTGCTCGCGGGCCGAGCGGGAAAGCATGGACCTTGCCCGCGCCACCTTGTTTGCCTTGGCTCTCCTGCTCTGTCCGGCGCCTGCGTTCTTGGGAGCGTAATGCGCCAATTCGACGACCATGGCAGGCATCGGCACCGGTGCGATCGTTACCGAGGCTTCGGCGTACGACGCTTGCGTCATCACCTCGTCCTGTTGGTTGTCCGGGGTCGTCGCCTCCCAGGCGTGGGCCGACAGGGCGGTCAGGAAGGTCAAAACGACGAGAAGGAATTTGCGCACCGATATACCAGTAAATTGTCGGGAATGAGGCTTAACGCATCAGACCGATTTGCGTTGTCATGGCGATTGATTTTTTTGCCTGGCGTTCCACACGCCGTCCCGCAAGGCGGGTGGTCAGTGCTGCAGGCATGCTTCGAACGAGGCTTCGGCATCGTCGGCAAACCGGTATTGGGCAAAGAGACGCCGCAAATCTGCCGAGCGCATTTCGGAATTGGCGAGGAAGGTAATGCCGATGCGCTGACCCAGTTTGACGAGGGTCGTGAAGGCATAGTGCCATTCACGTGCCTCCTCCAGGCGTTCAATCACTTCACCTTCCTTGCTGATGGCGACGCCAGCCCCTTTCAGCGATTGAATGAATTGGGTGGATTCGATATTCGGGTTGCGGATCATGGTGTTTTCCATAGGCTTCAGGTGGCTACGCCCAGATAACGATCCGCCAGGGGTTTGCGATGACATCCCTTTTGTAGCGATCTGTAACGTCCGTGGTGATTTCGGAGCCGCCACCCAGCGCATCGCGGTCGGAAATTTCGTTCGGTTCAGCGGCCTGTTTTGTCGCCGAAGGTAAGATTTTCGGCGGCGGCCTTCCTGCCGGCATTGAGTTCGGCAATGTCGTGAAAGAGCGAGGGCCAGCGGGTCTTGCCGTTTCGTTTCCCGAGACGGATGATCACCATGTCCGCTTCGGGGGCAATGTAGACGTATTGTCCCAATAATCCCTGCGCGTAAATGTCTGGCGAAGGTTTCATGCCGGAGTCGGCACTTACATCCGGAAGAGGGAAGCGACGCCAATGCCAGGTATAGAAGGCAGCTTTGCGCGTTCCCGGGTTCTCGATATTCCAGCGGCTGGCGGTATTGCTTCCTGGATGTTGGCGTACGGCAACGCTGTTCCGTATCCACTCGGCCGGAACGATCTGGCGCTCGCCCAGTTTTCCCTCGTGAAGGATCAACTGCCCGAAGCGCGCGTAATCGACGGCGCTGGCATTCAGGCAACAAAACGCCTTGGCATTGCCGTGCTCTCTGCTGTCCAGACTCCAACTGGCATCGTAAGCGGCCCCCATCGGTTGCCAGATTTTTTGCTGCAGGTAAAGTGGTAACGGCATGCCGGTGGCGCGCTGGATGACCAGTCCCAGGATTTGTGTGTCGCCGCTGCTGTAGTGAAAAGCTTCGTCGGGATTGCGTTCAATGCCCAGATCCCTGACTTCGGCGGCGATATCCTCGGTCAGATAGAACACCGCCGCGTCGTCCCAGGGGGTTTTGTATTCTTCTTCGAAATCGATGCCGCTGCGCATTTCCAATAATTGCCTTAGCCTGACCTGGGAAAAACGTGCGTCGCGCTTTGCCAGTTCGGGAAGGTAAAGCGTCACGGCGTCGTCGATGCTGCCGATGCTGCCTTCGCTCAAGGCGATACCGAGCAAGGTGGCAACGATCGATTTCGCCACGGAAAAAGACGGCATGACCGTGTCGTGTGCGCCGCCGTTGAAATATTGCTCCATCACAATCTGCCCGTGGCGGATGACGATAAAGGCAGTGGTTCCCGTGCGTTCGAGCATTTTTGGAAAAATTTCGCCATCGGCCATGGCCGGCAGGCGCAAGGGATTTTCCTTGCCGGCGGGCGGCAACTCCGATGCCTGTTCGGCGCGCAGGACAGGCGCGTTGTCGAAATGCTGGAAATCGGTCACAGCCGCCTTGCGTTGCCATAGCATCCAACCGGGCAGATTGCTGCATCCGCCCATGCCCAGCGAGAGCAGAAGCAATATCGGAAGCCATGTCGATTGGGTGAGGTTTTTGACGTTCATCGCGGGCAAATATTCAGAGGGCCGATGCCAAAGGGGGAAAGGTTTTTTCCCCGTGGTTAAAACGAAACGATGCCCGGGCCCCGGGGTCGAAATCTGTGGCCAGTCGGGGTGGTCTTCCGCATACTGGCAGGCCGAGCCGCGCACGAGGATATAATTTTGGAAGCCCATTTGCCACCCTTGGAAGTCGAAACTTCGAGATTCCCGAAATTTGCCGTCATCTGGCTGCACGGCCTGGGCGCCGACGGTTCCGATTTCCTGTCCGTCGTACCGGAACTCGGCCTCGCCACGCAACCCGGCATACGCTTCGTATTCCCGCATGCGCCATACCTGCCGGTGACCTGCAATGGTGGTTACGTCATGCGCGCATGGTACGACATCATTTCGCTGGACAGCGACAGCCGCCGGATCGACGAAGCGGGCATCGTCGCCTCGCGGCAAAGCATCCGTGCCTTGATCGACCTTGAAAAAGAACGCGGCATTCCGGCCGACCATGTCTTTTTGGTCGGATTCTCGCAGGGCGGGGCGGTTGCCTACACGACGGCCCTGACCCATCCGGAAAAGCTGGCCGGCCTCATCGCCCTGTCCAGCTACATTCCCTCGCCGGCGCTGTTAACCGAAGAAAGCGCCATCGCCAATCGCGACATCCCGATCTTCGCAGCGCACGGCACGCAGGACGACGTCGTGTTGCCGAGTCTCGGGCTGGCTGCCAGAAAACTGCTGACCGAACGTGGCTACGCGGTCGACTGGCAGCAATACCCGATGCCCCATTCGGTTTGCCTGGAAGAGATACAGGCCATCGGTCGCTGGCTGGCCGAGCGCATGCGGGCAATCGACAACGGCTGAAGCGCCTAGGGCGCGCCGGCCGGCCCGGCCTTGCCCGGGCGGCGGGGTTTTTCGGTCTCGCTTATCGAGTGCTCTTCCTGGTCCGCCGCATGCAGCAACCAGACCAGATCGCTGCCCTGCACCGGCATCGGAACCATCTGGTTCCAGCTCCAGCGGAACACCAGGCCATAGGGAACGTAACGCGCCAGCACGTCGCCTTGCCTGGTCACGCCGAAAAACGGCAGGGAGGACGTGATGGCCTGTTTGAGTTGATCGTCGTTCATGATCCGATTCCTCTTTCATGTGCTGGCATCCAGTTTGCGCGCCCTCGATTGCTTGATCAAGGCCTTTGGCATTATCCGGCCAATCGGGGCCGTTCCTCGCTGAATGGATTCCCCGGGCCCATATTCCCTGTCCCGGAACAGGCGCTTGTGCCGACAAACCGGATGTAAGAGAGGTGGCTCCGCGAAACAGGACATCCGGTTAAGTGAATTCTCTGCTTCAATGGGCGATGGAAATCGCCTGCCAAGGAGCAGAAGCAATGAGAAGACCCCGCCGTAACCATACAGCCACCTT
>JAJXVG010000255.1 GCA_021782315.1 Pseudomonadota bacterium
TTACACGCGGGTGACGCTCGAATACGATGCCCCGCTAAAATTCTCGCATTTCATGATCGAGAACCCGGATCGTCTGGTGGTCGATATCGAGGGGGTCGAATTCAACAGCGTGCTCGACAGCCTGGCCCGCAAGGTGACGTCCGACGATCCGAATATCAAGTTGTTGCGGGCAGGTCGTTTCAAGCCGGGCGTCGTGCGCCTGGTCATGGAACTCAAGACCAAGGTCAATCCGCAGGTTTTTACACTGGAACCGGCTGGCGAGTATGGGCGCCGCCTGGTGCTGGATATCTATCCGGCCAATCCGCCAGATCCGATGATGGCCCTGCTTGAAGGCCGCAAGGATGCCGTCGAGCCGCAGAAAAGCGATCAGGATTTTCAGATCGCCGACAGGCAGCCGGATGAACCGGTCGCCAACAAGACCGAGCGGGCGGCGATCGAAGCCCCCGAAATTCAAACCAGCAAGAAATCGGGCAAGCCGATTGTCGACCGTCTGGTCACCATCACGCTCGATCCCGGCCACGGGGGCGAGGATCCCGGCGCCATCGGCAAGGCGGGCAGCTACGAAAAAAACGTCACGCTGGAAGTGGCCCGTCGTCTGAAAACGCGGATCGATGCCGAACCGAACATGCGCGCCGTGCTGACTCGCGATTCCGATTTCTTCGTGCCGCTGCAGATGCGCGTGCAGAAGGCGCGGCGTCTGCAGGCCG
Source organism: Pseudomonadota bacterium (assembly GCA_021782315.1). Lineage (GTDB taxonomy): Bacteria > Pseudomonadota > Gammaproteobacteria > Burkholderiales > Rhodocyclaceae > Azonexus. The sequence continues at coordinate 708 of JAJXVG010000255.1, forward strand.
ACCTCTTCCTGTCGATTCACGCCGATGGCTGGATCAGCCCGGACGCCCACGGTTCGTCGGTATTCGTCCTTTCCGAGAAGGGGGCTTCGAGTACCCAGGCCCGGCTGCTGGCCCAGCGCGAAAACCGGGCCGACCAGATCGGCGGGGTCAATCTTGGCGCCAAGGATCTGTTTCTGGCGCGTACCCTGCTCGACCTGTCGCAGACGGCGACGATCAACGATAGTCTGAAGTTGGGCAAGTACCTTTTGAGTGAGATCGGAACGATCAACTCGCTGCACAAGGCGAGTGTCGAGCAGGCTGGATTCGCCGTGCTCAAGGCGCCGGACATTCCGTCGGCCCTGATCGAAACCGCCTTCATCTCGAATCCCGAGGAGGAGGCCCGTCTCAACGACGATGCTTACCAGGAAAAGCTGGCGGGAGCGATTGTTCGCGGCATCCGGCAGTACTTCATCAAGCATCCGCCCGGACCCAAGGCCAAGCTCGCCGCGCTCGGCTAGTGTAGGGTTGCACTCGGCACAGTTAAAAGCGACGGATTTTGGGTCATGGCAAGGCGCAAACCACAGCGATGCCCAGTGGTATCGCGAGGATTTGCAACGCCGCCATGGCCGAAAAGACAAGGTTTTAAGTACCGGAGAGCGTGCAACGCTACACTAGAATAGCTCGATTTCGCCCTTGGCGATTTCCTTCACGGTCACCTCGCCGGCGGCGACCAGTTTTTCATAACACTCGACCCGGTTTCGACCGTGATGCTTGGCGTAATAAAGCGCTTCGTCGGCCCGGTCGATGACATCGGTCGGCGTGTCGTTCGGCTGCAATGCGCTGAAGCCGACGCTGACCGTGACATGGCCGACCCGGCTGAACAGCTGGTTTTCGACATTCTGGCGAAAGCGTTCGAGGGTGGCCAGGGCAAACTGCTCTTCCGTCGGCTGCAGCAGCGCGATGAACTCCTCGCCGCCGAAGCGGAACAACTGGTCGTCGAAACGGAAGGAGTGGCGCATTTCCTGGGCGAGCAGGATGAGGACTTCGTCGCCGATCAGGTGGCCGAAATTGTCGTTGACCCGCTTGAAGTGATCGATATCACAGACCGCCAGCCAGTGGCTGGCGCTCGTACTGTTTGCGCCGCGCCGCCGATTTTCCTTGCCGCCGAGCAATTCGAAAAGGTGTTTGTCGAAGGTCTTGCGGCTGGCCAGTCCGGTCAAGGTATCGGCTTCGCCATAGTCGAGCAGCGAGATATGGTTGCCGAAATATTCGATCAGGCCCATCAGTGCGACGCGCTGGTCGGCGGAGATGTCTTCGGAGAGGGTCAGGTCGATCAGGTAGACCGGCTCGTCGAGTCGGACGACCGGAAAGACGATGCGATGCGAGCCGTCGTCGAGAAAGTCGATGACGGCGGATACTTCCTTGCGGCAACGATCGAGCAGCGGGTCGCGTTCGATCGGGTAGCAGTAGCGCTGTTCGGGCAGATAGGCGTTGCGCAGGAACTGGCCGTTTGGACCGGCCCCGGCGCAGGGAAAGACCATGGCCTTCTTGTTGCCCACGTAGCAACGGAAAACGGTCAGTTGTTGCGGATGAAACAGACTGAGCAGGGTATCGACCATGGCCGAATTGATTTCGGTGCGGTCGCGACGCGCTGAAATCTGGACTACGTGTCTGATCAGTTCAAGCATCAAGGGTTGTTGGATGCGGTTTTATTAAATTTGGCAAGTATAGCAACAACTGGGAGGCCATGTTTCGCAGAGTACAACATACCGAACGGAGCGAGGTCATGCTTCACTTATCCGCTGGCTGCCTTAGGTCGTTATAATCCAAGGTTTTTCCCAGCAGTGTTCCCATGCGTGTCTTTCGCGGCCACTCGCGCCCCGTCCCCGATCCAGTCGTGCTCGCCATCGGCAATTTCGACGGCGTTCACCTCGGGCATTCCGCCTTGGTCAAACGCCTGGCCGATGTGGCTGCATCCAACCGGCTGGCGCCTACCGTTCTGACTTTCGAGCCCCACCCCCGTGAATTCTTTGCGCCGGGGTCGGCGCCGGCACGACTGACGACCTTGCGCGAAAAGCTGGAACTACTGGCCGAGTGCGGTGCGCGGCAGGCCATGATCTGTCCGTTCAACGCCCGTTTCGCCGCCCTCTCGGCCGATGAGTTCATCGAACAGGTATTGGTTCGCGCCTGCCGGGTACGGCATCTGATCATCGGCGACGATTTTCGCTTCGGGCGAGGCCGGACCGGCGATTTCACCCTGTTGCAGGCCGCCGGCAGGCGCTTTGGCTTTACCGTCGAAGCCATGGGCAGCGTGACGGTGAATGGCGAGCGGGTTTCGAGTTCGGCCGTTCGCCAGGCCCTGCTGCTTGGCGATATGGCGCGCGCCGCTCGCCTGCTCGGCCGACCCTATATTATCGACGGCCAGGTTTCGCATGGCAGGCAACTCGGCCGCCAGATCGGTTTCGCCACGGCCAACCTGCGCATCAAGCACAATCCCCTGCCGATGAGCGGCGTTTTTGCCGTCGAAGTCAGCGGCCTGGGGGACAGGCCGTTGCCGGGCGTGGCCAATCTCGGGGTGCGGCCGACCGTCGATGGCAGTCGGCCGTTGCTGGAAGTGCACCTTTTCGATTTTGACCGCGATATTTACGGCGCCCACATGGCGGTGCGCTTCGTCCATAAATTGCGCGACGAACAACGTTTTCCCAATATTGACGCCCTCAAGGCGCAGATCGCGGCCGACGCCGCGGCCGCCCGGGCATTTTTCGAGCTCGCATAATGGCTGATTACAAAGACACCCTGAACCTGCCGGATACGGTTTTCCCGATGCGCGGCGACCTGCCCAAGCGCGAACCGCAATGGGTCGCCCGGTGGCAGGAGAAGAAGCTCTACCGGCGCATCCGCGAAATCTGTGCCGGCCGACCGCGTTTCGTGCTGCATGACGGCCCGCCCTATGCCAACGGTGACATCCACATCGGCCACGCAGTCAACAAGGTCTTGAAGGACATCATCGTCCGTTCGAAGACCCTCTCCGGTTTCGACGCGCCCTATGTGCCGGGCTGGGACTGTCACGGCCTGCCCATCGAACACCAGATCGAAAAGTTGCACGGCAAGAACATTCCGGCCGACAAGGTGCGCGAACTGTCGCGCGCCTACGCCGCCGAACAGGTCGAACGCCAGAAGAAGGATTTCATCCGGCTC
>JAJXVG010000053.1 GCA_021782315.1 Pseudomonadota bacterium
GCATGAACGCCACGACGCGATCGATTTCGAGACCCGCACACAGGACAAGCTGCAGACGCAATCCTGATTCCACCTCACAGGCAGTTCGCTGCCCTTTGCGACCTGTGTACCCTTACGGCAGGAGAAAGAGTGGAACTGTCGCTCGATTGCCAGAAAATTAATACACGACTCAGTTATTGAGGTTCTGTAGGTTTAATTGAATTTAATAAATATTTCGCCGCCCCGCCGGGGTTACAATCGCCTGATTGCCGTATCCAGAACCATCCCAAGATGATCGACTGCCACCCAAGACGACGGAAAAATATTTTTCAGGGAATTTTTCTGGTCATTGCCTACGTCGTATGTGGCAAATTGGGCCTCATGCTGGCCTTGCCTCCTGGTTATGCATCGGCGATTTTTCCCTCGGCCGGTATTGCCGTCGCAGCTGCCCTCGTTGCCGGGAATCGAACCTTGCCCTGGACTTTCGCGGGGTCCCTGTTTCTGAATTTCTGGGTTGGTTTGGGCTCATCTGCTCAGATCAATGGCGACCTTGTAGCAAGCGCCTTGCTGATTGCCGCAGCCTCGATGCTGCAGGCGGGGTTCGGTGGCATTTGGTTGCGACGTTGCCTGAGTCATCCGGTTACCCTCGACAATGGTAGAGATCTGCTCGCTTTTGTCGGACGGACGCCGATTTTTTGCATGACGAGCGCGAGTCTTTCGGTTGGGGCGCTTACCCTGTCGGGAATCATTCCTCCGGAAGGGGTGATGGCGAACTGGGTCACCTGGTGGCTGGGCGACTCATTGGGCGTCTTGGTCCTTGTTCCTCTGACCCTAATCGCCGTCGGCGAACCGAGAGCTTTGTGGCGTAGTCGCCTGACGACGGTCGCCCTGCCGATGGTGGCATCGTTTTTTCTGGTTGCCCTGACCTTCGTTGCTACCAGCCACTGGGAAAACGAAGATTCGCTCAGCGAGTTCAGGGCTATTTCGCGGCAGGCGACCGACGAGTTGCAGGGGCGCTTTGATGAGCAGGAATGGTTGCTTGAGCAGCTTGAGGGGCTATTGACTTCTTATGCAGCGCACCAGGTGACGCGCCCGGAGTTCCAGCATTTCGTCCAGAGTTCGTTAAAGCGCTTTCCCATGCTGCAGGCAGTGGAGTGGGCCCCGAGAATTCCATCGGCCGCGCGTACTGCGTTCGAGGCAGAGCAGAGACTCGATCTTCCCGATTTCAGGATCCGCGAACGCGACGCGAACGGTCGGCTGCAAATTGCTGGCGAACGTCCTTTCTATTATCCGGTAACTTATGTCGAGCCGTTGTTGCATAACGAACCGGCCGTAGGCTTTGATCTGGCTTCGAACGCCGAACGGCGTTCCTCCCTGCTGGGTGCCCTGGAGAAACACAGCGCAATCGCGACGGCTCCCCTGAAGCTGGTTCAGGAACAAAAGGAGCAGGCAGGGGTGCTCTTGATGCGGCCCGTCGAGGGCGGGCCAAGACGCGGCGATATTGTGCTTACCGTGCTGCGCCTGGGTGATTTCGTATCGAAGACCTTGACATTTGCCGAATCGAAAGCCCAGGTCAGATTAATCGATGTTGAAACGCAACGTTCCGTTTTCGACTCCTTTGTTTCTTCTTCAATGGTACCGCTGTCGGAGGAGACATTGAGTTTCGGGGCGCGGCAATACAAACTCCAGATGGCGCCGACGGCGAGCTATCTTGCGTCGCATCGGGCCTGGCAAAGCTGGGCCGTGCTCACCACGGGTATTCTCGGCGTGGGGCTGCTGGGCGTTCTGCTTCTACTGGGAACCGGCCAGCGAGACCATGCTGAAGCCCTGGTCTCGCAGCGTACCCATGAATTGCAGCGTGCCAAGGAAGCGGCCGAGGCGGCAAATCAAGCCAAAAGCGCTTTTCTTGCCACCATGAGCCACGAGATCCGGACGCCCATGAATGGTGTGCTCGGCATGGCGCAACTTCTGTTGTCACCTGATCTGCGGGAAGAAGAACGGCTCGACTATGCCGGGACCATCCTCAATTCAGGTCAGACCCTATTGACCTTGCTCAACGACATTCTCGACCTTTCGAAAATTGAAGCAGGAAAGCTCGAGCTGGTGTGTGAGGAATGGGGGGCAGAAGCAATCTTGAAAGAGATTTTCTTCCTGTTTTCCGAGCTTTCATCCGCCAAAGGGATCGACCTGGCGATGGGCTGGCTGGGTCCAAGCGGGCAGCGCTACGTCTCGGACCCGATTCGCCTGCGGCAAATGCTTTCAAATTTGATCAGCAATGCAATCAAGTTTACCCAACAGGGATCGGTTCGCGTCGAAGCAAGGGAAGTGGAACGTGTCGGCCAGCTTGTTCTGTTGGAGTTTTCGGTGACCGATACCGGAATGGGTATTGATCCGGATAAGCAATCCCAGCTGTTTCAGTCTTTTTCGCAACTGGATAGTTCGATTACCCGTGAATTTGGGGGAACGGGTTTGGGCCTGTCGATTGTTCGCAGCCTGGCCGGTTTGATGGGCGGAAGCGTCGGTGTTGAAAGTACGCCCGGAAAAGGTGCGCGATTCTGGTTTCGGATAAAAGCCGACCTAATCGATCAAAACGATACGCACCGATTGGAAGCGGTGCCGCAGCCGGGTTCGGGGGCAGCGACCAGCAGCGGCCAACAGGTCTTGGTGGTGGACGACAACGCGACGAATCGCAAAGTGGTCGAAGCGATACTCAGAAAACAAGGGTTCCAGGTCAAAAGTGTCGAGAACGGGGCGGAAGCCGTTGAAACAATCAAGCAACGAGGAATCGATCTCGTTTTGATGGATATACAAATGCCTGTCATGGACGGCTTTGCCGCGACAGAAAAAATTCGCTGCTGGGAGCGCGAACAGGGGCTTTCACCTCTGCCAATCATCGCGCTGACGGCAGGCGCATTCGAAGAAGAGCGCCAGCGGTGCATCGATGCGGGAATGAACGATGTCCTGACGAAACCCATCCAGGTAGCGAATCTAAGCGCCACACTGGCAATATGGTTGAATGCCTCGCCTTCAGCAGCCATGCCGGACTGAAGCGGTGCCCCGCGTTCAGAACGCCAGTTCGCCCTGGACGGCAGTTGTCTGTGTTGCGGCGACGGAAGCGGGGAGCAGGGTGCCGGCCCGGACGCCCAGAAGTCGGATTCTCTGTTGCAAGGGCGCCCGCTTCAGACATTCGCCCGCCGCCTTGCGGATCGCCTGGGCGTCGGCGGTTGCCGTCGGCAGGGTGATATCCCTGGTGACAGCCTGAAAGTCGGCGTAGCGCAGCTTGATGCCGATGGTGCGTGCGACATAGTCCTTGCGCGCCAGATCGTCGGCGACCCGCCGGCAGATGTCGGTGAAGGCGGCCGACAGTTCGGCCCGGTCCAGCCTGGCGTGCAGGTCGCGTTGAAAGGTGCTTTCCCGGCTGATCGACTTGGGTTTCCGGCTGGTCTTGACCGGGTGCTCGTCGATACCGTGGGCGGCCTGATGCAGCCAGTTTCCCATGCTCGGACCAAAATGGCTTATCAGGTCTTCGATGCGGGCAGCCGCAAGTTCGCCGACGGTTCGGATACCCAGCCGTGCCAGGCGATCGTTGGCCTTGGGGCCGATACCGTTGATCTTCCTGGCCGGAAGCGGCCAGATTCGGCTGGGCAGCTCGCCGAGGTCGAGCAGGGTGATGCCGTCCGGCTTGTCGAGGTCGGAGCAGATTTTGGCGAGCAGCTTGTTCGGCGCGATACCGATTGAGCAGCTCAGGCCGGTCGCCGCGAAAACGGCTTCTTTGATGCGCTTGGCGAGCGGCAGGCTGTCTTCGGGGTGGTCGCTGAGGTCGATATGGATTTCATCGATTCCCCGGTCTTCGATGCAGGGCGCGATGGCGGCTACGGCAGCCTTGAAGCGTCGGGAATAATCGCGATAGGCATCGAAATTGGCGGGCAGCAGAATGGCGTCCGGCGCCAGTTGCGCCGACTTCATCAAACCCATGGCCGAGAAGATGCCGAGGGCGCGGGCTTCATAGGTCGAGGTGGTAGCGACGCCGCGCCCGACGTAATCACGCAGCCTGGCGAAGCGATGGGTGCCGTCCGCCTGGCGCAGCGGCCGGTGCGCGCCGAGGCCGCCGACTACCACCGGCTGGCCACGTAGTTCCGGGTAATGCAGCAACTCCACCGAGGCAAAGAAAGCGTCCATGTCGAGATGGGCGATGCGGCGCTTGCCGGGCCGATGCGCAGTGTCGTTCATGTCGGACCGGGAATCCGGGCGGGCCGCCCTTCGATTGCACTACCCATGGTGCTGATAAAAATTCGCCGCCCGACCAGCGGCGCGACATCGGCCGGCCGTTGCCGGGTCGGGCGGGCGGTGGGGTGGGGGCGAACGATGGCTGCTTTCATGACTGTGTAAATATACAGTATTTCACCGTTTTGGGCAGCCGCGGCGAAAACCTGGAAAGAAACGAGGGGGTGCCGGGATTGTCGCGTTCCGGCGTGGCTTGCTGGCAACTGCCGGCGGGCCTGAACTAAATCCTGCTTCATCCGCGCGATTCGGATATCTCTTCGCGAATAGGGGAATATACTGATGTACGCGGCGTCGTCGCTTGTCGACCCTGCGTCCGCCGCAGACCTTCGTTCTTATTTGACGGCGAATCATGAACACACGAAGCAGAATCTTCCTGGCTGTTCCGGTCCTCTTGCTCGTCCTTGCGGCAATCCTCTTGCGAACGCCGCTCCTGGCCTATTTTTCCCAACAGGGCGATGGCAGGCACCTGCTGCTTTCCGGCAATATCGAGGCGCATGAAAGCGTGCTCAGTTTCAAGACCGTGCAATCGCGCATTATCGAATTGCCGTTCAATGAAGGCGAATGGGTCAGGAAGGGGGCGGTCCTGGCTCGTGTCGACGCCGGCGACTACCGGCAGCAACAGGCCATCGCCGAGGCCAACCTGGCCGTACAGCGGCAGCAGCTCGAATCGGCACGGCAAGGCCTCGAAACGGCCGCTCGCACCTTACAGGTCGACCGGGCCGACCTGAAGCAGAGACAGCTCGACCTGCGGCGAGCGCAAAGCCTGCAGGAAAGGGGATTCGTTTCCCGGGCCGGGCTCGACCAGGCGGAAACCGCCATGGCGCAATCGACCGCCGTGCTGGCGCGGGACCGATCGCAGGAGTCCGTGGTCGCGCGCAACATCGAGGTGGCCAGGGCCAATGTCCGGAGCGGCGAGGAGACCGCGGCATTGGCGCGGGTCGTTGTCGATTACGCGACCTTGACGGCACCCTTTGACGGGGTGGTGAGCGTTCGCCAGGCCGAACTCGGCGAAGTCGTGGTGCCGGGCACGCCCGTCCTGACGCTGGCCGATCTCGATCACATCTGGCTGCGCGCCTACCTGAACGAAACCGATCTCGGACGGGTGCGCCTCGGGCAGGCGGTCGTGGTCAGCACTGACAGCCATCCGGACAAGCATTATGCCGGCCGTATCTCCTTCATCGCCGATAAGGCCGAATTCACGCCAAAAAGCGTCGAAACACATGCCGAACGGGTTTCCCTGGTCTATCGCATCAAGATCGATATCAACAATCCCGAACACGAACTGGTCCCCGGCATGCCGGCCGACGCGAGAATCGAACTGCCAGCGACGGGGTCGTGATGAGCGCCTGCGCTGCCGTCGCCATCGAAGTGGACGGACTGGAAAAGCGTTTCGGTGCGCTGACCGCCGTCGCCGGCCTGAGTTTTTCCGTCCGCCCCGGTGAGATTTTCGGCCTGGTCGGACCGGATGGTGCGGGCAAGACAACGGCCATGCGCATGTTGGCCAGCGTCATGCGACCCGATGCCGGCCGTATCGTGATCGACGGTATCGACGTCCTGGCCTCGCCGGAGCAGGCGAAATCCCACATCAGCTACATGCCGCAACGCTTCGGCCTGTACGAGGATCTGACGGTCGACGAGAATATCCGTTTCTATGCCGACCTGTTCGACGTACCGGCAAGGGTCTGGCAGGCGCGGGCCGAGAAACTCCTGGCGGCGGCCGACATGACGCCGTTTCGCCGGCGGCTGGCCGGCCAGTTGTCGGGCGGGATGAAGCAGAAGCTCGGACTCGCCTGTTCCCTGGTCCATACGCCGAAGGTCCTCTTGCTGGACGAACCGACAACCGGCGTCGATCCGCTGTCGCGCCGGGAATTCTGGCAGATTCTTTACTCCCTGCGCAGTGAAGGCGTGGCCATGCTGATCTCGACCGCCTATCTCGACGAAGCCGAACGCTGCGACCGGATTGCCATGCTGAATGCCGGCACCATGATGTACTGCGATACGCCGGCCGCCCTGAAGGAGCGGATGCCCGGCGCGATGCTCGAAATCATCACGCCCGACCCCCGCGCGGCGCACGACGCGGTGCGTGGCCTGCCCGGCGTCCGGGGAGTATTGATGGTCGGCACCGGCATCCATGTCCATGTCGACAGCGGCGAAAGGCGAACGCAGATTGCCGCCGCGCTGACCGCGGCCGGCATCGGCATCGAGTCTCTGGAAGAGGTCGCGCCGAGCATCGAGGATCTGTTCCTGGCCCTGCTCGAACAGGACGGCGCGGGGGAGGGGGGCTGATGGCCGACAGCAGCCCGATGCAGATCGTGGTCGATGGCCTGGTCAAGCGTTTCGGCGCATTCACGGCGCTCGACGGTATCAGCTTCGGCGTCGCCCACGGCGAGATCATGGGGTTTCTCGGGCCCAACGGTGCCGGGAAGTCCACCCTGATCCGCATTCTCTGTGGCCTGCTGCGGCCGAGCGCGGGGCGCGCGCTGGTGGCCGGGATCGATGTCGCCGGGGACCCGGAAGCGGTCCGCCGCCGGATCGGTTACATGTCGCAAAAATTCTCGCTCTACGGCGATTTGAGCGTGGTCGAGAACCTGCGTTTCTTCGGCGGGATCTATGGCGTATCCGAGGCCGAGATGCCGGAAAGACTGCGCTTCGCCGTCGACATGGCGGGCCTGACGGGGCGGGAAGACGCCCTGGTGGCAACCCTGGCCGGCGGCTGGAAGCAGCGCCTGGCGCTCGGCGCGGCGATCCTGCATCGGCCGGCCATCCTCTTTCTCGACGAGCCGACCTCGGGGGTGGACCCGGGGTCGCGCCGCCGCTTCTGGAACCTCATCCACGCCTTGAGCGAGGAGGGGGTGAGCATTCTGGTCAGCACGCACTACATGGACGAAGCGGAATACTGCCACCGCATCGCGCTGATCAACCGGGGCCGACTGGTCGCGCTCGGCACGCCGCTCGAACTGAAGCAGCATTCCCTCGGCGGCGAGCTTCTCGCGCTCGAGGGGGAGCGCATCGGCGAGGCCATCGCCCCGCTGGCCCGGGCGCCCGGCGTGCGGGACGTGGCGATGTTCGGCAATGCGCTGCACGTCCTGGTCGACCAGGCGGCGCTACGCCTGCCGGCCTTGCTGGCGCTCCTCGCCGGTTCGGGGATTGCCGACGGGCGGGGCCGCCGCATCGATCCCTCGCTCGAAGACAGCTTCGTGCACCTGGTCGCCGCCAAATTGCCGCCGACGGAGGTCGCATCTTGAAATGGCGCCGGATCAAGGCGATAGTCGTCAAGGAAAGCCTGCAGATCGTGCGCGATCCTCGCAGCCTGATGATCGTGCTTCTGATTCCGCTTTTGCAGATGTTCATGCTCGGCTATGGCGTCAATCTCGACGTCCAGCACATCCCGCTCTGCGTCCATGACCGGGAAGGCAGCCAGGCATCCCAGGGCCTGTTGCACCAGTTTGCCGCCTCGCCCTATTTTTCGCTGCAGGCGCCCATGGGGAGCGATGCGGAAATCAGGAAGAGCCTGGATTCGGGAAGATGCAACCTGGCCATCGTGATTCCCGCCGGGTTCAGCAAGGGCCTTGCCGATAACGGTGGCGGAAGCGTCCAGGCGCTGCTCGACGCGACCGACTCGAATACCGCCAACATCGCCGCCAACTACGCCCGCTCGGTGGTCGCCGCCTATTCGGCCGGGGTGCAGATGGAATTCATCCGAAACAGGGGCGGTACGGTCCAGACGCTGACGCCGGTCGACATGCAGGCGCGGGTCTGGTTCAACGAAGATCTGGTCAGCCGCAACTTCATCGTGCCCGGCATAGTCGCGTTGGTCATGGCCATCGTCGGCGCCCAGCTCACCTCGCTGACCATCGCCCGGGAATGGGAGCGGGGGACGATGGAGCTGCTGATATCGACACCGGTGCAACCGATGGAACTGATGATCGGCAAATTGCTGCCGTACTTTCTGGTCGGGATGGTTGATGCCTCCATCTGCCTGGCGCTGGCGGTATTCTGGTTCGAGGTTCCCTTCCGTGGCACCTTGACCGCCCTGTTCCTCACCACCGGGCTGTTCCTGACCGTGGTGCTCTGCATCGGCTACTACGTCTCGGTCGCCATTCGGAGCCAGGTCGGGGCCAGCCAGGTGGCCCTGCTGCTCACCATGTTGCCGACCACGCTGCTCTCCGGCTTCACCTTTCCCATCGATCAGATGCCGCCGGCGGTGCAGGCCGTCACCTATATCGTCAGCGCCCGTTACTACGTCACCATCATCAAGGCGCTCTTCCTCAAAGGCTCGGCCTGGACCGCGCTCCTTGCGCCGATTCTTTGCCTGGCCCTGTATGCGCTGGTGATGGTCTTCTTCGCCTCGCGGGCCTTCCGCAAGACACTCGACTGAGGCCGCCGTGTTCCAGCGCATCATCCAACTGCTGCTCAAGGAATTCCTCCAGCTCCGGCGCGACAGGTCGGCGCGTTTCCGCCTGCTGATACCGCCGATTGTCCAGATGTTGCTGTTCGGCTATGCCGCGACATTCGAAGTATTCAACGTGGCGACCGTCATGCTCGACCAGGACCATACCCAGGAAAGCCGGGCCCTGGTCGACAGTTTCGTGCATAGCAGCCGCTTCGAACTGGTCGCCGTCGCCGATGACCGCCGGCAGGTCCAGGCGGCGGTCGAAAGCAGCAAGGCGCAGCTCGGCATCGTCGTCCCGCCGGGTTTCGCCGAACTGCTGCGCAAGGGGCAGAGCGCACCCCTGCAGGTACTCGTCGATGGCACCAACTCCAATACCGCACTGATCGCCCTCGGCTACGCCGGCCAGATTTCCGGAGCCTTCGGGCAAACCTATGCGCAGGATCTGGCGCAGCGAACCGGCCGGGCCCTGGGGCGGCCTCTGGTCAGCGTCAAGCTGGAGGAGCGCTACTGGTACAACCCGAACCTCAACAGCCGCTGGTTCTTCGTCCCGGGCGTGATCGGCACGCTGACCCTGATCACCATCGTCAATCTCACTGCCTTCGCCATCGTTCGCGAGCGCGAAGTCGGCACTCTGGAGCAAATACTCGTTACGCCGATCCGGCCGGTCGAGTTCATCATCGGCAAGACCTTGCCGTTCTTTTTCATCGGCCTGCTTGAAGTTTCGATCGTCACGGCGGTCGGCATGTGGTGGTTTCGCGTGCCGTTCGAGGGAAATCTGCTGGTCCTGCTTTTCGGCACCTGTCTTTTCCTGATCAGCGTCCTCGCCATCGGCCTGCTCATATCCACCCTGTGCAAGACGCAGCAGCAAGCCTTCGCCTCCAATTTCTTCATTCTCAACCCGATGTTCATCCTCTCCGGATTCAGCTTTCCAATCGCCACCATGCCCCAGGCCCTGCAGTGGATTACCTATGTCGATCCATTGCGTTATTTCCTGATCATCATTCGTGCAACCTATCTCAAAGGGGTCGGAATCGACATCCTCTGGCCGCAAATGGCAACGCTGGCGGCCCTGGGGTTCGGCCTCTTCGGCGTGGCGATATTGCGATTCAGCAAGTCCCTCGACTAGGTACCGAGACGACAACGCCACGCCACTTGGGGCAAACAACTGTCGGGCGGGAGGCCGTTGATCCCTGGATTCGAGTGCCGGGTTTTCTGCCGTTACCCCGATGTTCTGCGCTAGACTGCCTTTTCCATTAACTCATGAGCTGCCATGAAACGTCTTGCCGGTCTCCTCGCCGCCGTTCTGATTCTGTTCGCCAACCCGGCCTGCGCCATGTCGGTGGTCTTCATCAATCCGGGAAAATTCGACGAGATCTACTGGCTGACGGCAACCCGGGCGATGGAAGCGGCGGCCAAGGATCTCGACATCCACCTCGAAGTCTTCTACGCCGAGCGGCAGCATCCCCGTGTTTTCGAGTTCGCCCGCCAGATCATTGCCCGTCCGCCGGCGGAACGACCGGATTACGTGATATTTAGCAATGACTACGCGACCGGGCCCGAGTTGCTCCGCCAGTTCGATGCGGCCGGGATCAAGACCTTCCTGGCCTTCAGTGGCATTTCCGAGGCGGCGGAAAGGGCGCTGACCGGCCGGCCACGGGAACGTTTCCGGGGCTGGTTGGGTTCGCTCGAACCGCGGGCCGAAGACGCCGGCTATCTTACCGCCAAGGCTCTGATCGAGCAGGGGCGTCGCACCCATGCCCAAGCCGGTGACGGACGTCTGCACATGCTGGCCATCAGCGGCGATCGGTCGACCCCGGCTTCGATCCGGCGTGGCGAAGGCATGCGTCGGGCCGTCGCCGAGGCGGTGGACGTGGTACTCGATCAGGAAATCTTTTCCGGGTGGAGCACCGACAAGGCGGCCGAGCAAAGCGAATGGCTCTATCAGCGTTATCCCGATGCCCGGCTGATCTGGGCCGGGAACGACCTGATGGCCTTCGGCGCCATGCAGGTCTGGGAAAGACGCGGCGGCAAGCCGGGTAGGGACGCCTGGTTCAGCGCCGTCAATACCTCGCGCGAAGCAATGGCCGCCATCAAATCGGGCCAACTGACGGCACTGGCCGGCGGCCATTTCATCTGTGGCGCCTGGGCGCTGGTCATGCTCTATGATTATGATCGGGGCCGCGATTTCGCAGCGGACGAAGGTGTCGAGCTCAACCAGTCGATGTTTACGCTGTTCACGCCGAAAGAGGCCGACCGCTTCCTGGCCCGTTTCGGCGATCTGCGTTTCGAACAGGTGAATTTCCGTCGCTTCAGCAAGGTGCTGAATCCGAAGTTGAAGCGCTATGATTTCAACTTTCGGCAACTGCTGCATTGAAGACGGGACGGCCGGTGAAAAAGCCCCTGTTTCGACCCATTGCGACAACCCTGATCTGCAGCGTCTTTCTGTGGGCGACGCTGTGCGCACTGGTTATCGGCGTGATCCAGGCTGCTTACACCTACGTCCACGTCCAGGATGAATTCGAAACGGCGGTGCGCGAGATCGGGCAGACCAACGTGCCCTTGCTCTCGGTCAACATCTGGGATATCGAACCGGAAGCCATCCGGCGACAAATCGAGGTGGTCGCAGCGCGCCAGGAAATCGGGTTCGTCCGCCTGACGGTCACTTCCGGGCAGGTCTTCGTCGCCGGTAACAACGATCTGGCCAGCAGGCCGGGTCGGCAATTCGAGATACCGCCGCCGGGGCGTGCCGGCGGCGCGATCGGCCGTCTCGAAATTGTCGAAAATCCGCACGCCTTCCTAAGCGCGGTCCTCCACACGGTCGGTTTGGCCCTCCTGGGCTATGGCGTTCTCACCGCGCTCATCTGCATCCTGATCACCTACCTCCTCAAACGCGAACTGGAGCGGCCTCTGCGTCAACTGGCCCGTTTCGCCACCGAACTGACGCCGGATCGCCTGACCGTGCCCCTCGAACTCGAACGCGGCCCCGGCCACGGGCGCGACGAAATCGACCTCGTGGTCGAAGGATTCTCGGTCCTGCAAACAGGGATCAACAATCACATTACCAACCTCGACGAGCAGGTGACCCAGCGCACCGCCGAACTGGAATCGGCGCTGGCTTCGATTCGCCGCCTGTCCACCCTCGACCCGCTGACCGGTTGCTTCAACCGTCGCTACTTCAACGAAAGAATCCAGGAAGAACTCGAGCGGGCGGAGCGCTACCGGCGGACGCTCTCGGTTATTTTCTGCGACATCGACCATTTCAAGCAGATCAACGACAACTTCGGTCACCTGGCCGGCGACCGGGTGCTGCAGGAAGCAGCCGAATGTTTTCGCCGCGAGTTGCGGGCGCATATCGACTGGGTGACCCGCTACGGCGGCGAGGAATTCGTCGTCGTACTTCCCGAAACCTCGCTGGGAGCCGCCGTGGCGACCGCCGAACGACTGCGCCTGGCCCTGACCGATTGCTTGGCGACGACTCTTCCCGACATGACGGTTACCGCCAGCTTCGGCGTGACCCAGCAGCAGCCGGGCGAGACCCCGCAAAGCCTGCTCCAGCGCGCCGACAGCCTGCTGTACGAAGCCAAGGCCGGTGGCCGCAACCGGACCTTGCCGGAACTGCGGGGCGACCGGCCTGTTTGATTTTCCGGGGGCGGCGCAGGGGGAGGGTACTCAGAGGCCAACCACCCCTGCTACTTAAAACGGGAGCGTCGGAACTGCTGCCGATGCAGGCACTACGGGCTTCTAGTGGGCGTACAATAATCGACGCAAGTGCAGCTTGCCGGTACGCCATGAAGCCAGCACTGCGACCGTGTGGCGCGTGGCCACCGAGGATACGGAACGCTGTAGTATTTGCAGAACGCCTACACGGGGCCTGGCTATTCGTCGCCCCAACAGCAGAGCGAGTACGGAGCCATTTTGGAACTGTAGTGTTAACGCAAGGTGGATGGTTCGCAAGAGAAACCCGAGGCTCGTTGCACAACTTTCGAAGAAGGCCTCGCTAATAAGGATGCGTATAAAACGCACGGATGAGGAATGGAGATGGACACAAGCACAAGCAAGGCTTTTGCAGCAGGGCCGCGCGTAAAACAAGGAAGCAGTCGTCAGACATCTTCCGAAGCTGCTGTCGGAGAATTGGCCGAAGCCATTGAACAGCCGGATATCGGACTGGTCATCATCTTTGTATCCAGCCATTTTGATCTCGACCAACTGGCCACAGCGCTGAAAACACGTTTCGGCGAAGCAACTGTAATCGGGTGCACGACGGCCGGTGAAATTGGCCCATCAGGCTATCTCGACGACAGCATCTCGGGCGTCAGCATTCACAAGGACGACCTGGCGTTTCAGGTGGCGCTCATCGACGTTCTACCCACATTCAATGTCCGAGCCGGCCAGATCTTCGCCCATAAACTGAAGGAGGACCTGCGCCGGCAAGTGCCCGACCTGGCACCGGAAAATACATTCTCCTTGATGCTGATCGATGGTCTGTGCGGTTGCGAAGAAGTCGTCTGCAGAGCTTTCTACGACGGTCTGGGCGGGATCGCCCTGATTGGCGGATCGGCCGGCGACAGGGGAGAGTTCAACAAGACCTGGCTGCTATATGACGGACGTTTTGTCAGCAATGCCGCTTTGCTGCTGGTTGCGACGACTCCATTTGTATTCGATGTTTTCAAGACCCAGCATTTCGTCAGCACGGATGCGCGGATGGTCGTAACGCAAGCCGTCCCGGATAAACGCGTCGTTACCGAGATCAATGGTTGCCCTGCTGCCGAAGAGTATGCCTTAGCGGTTGGCGTCCAACTCGATCTGTTGAATTCAATGGTTTTCGCTGCTCATCCAGTGGTCGTCAGAATTGGCAATGCCGATTTTGTACGCTCCATCCAGAAGATGAATCCCGATGGCTCGCTGACTTTCTATTGCGCGATCGATGAAGGAATCGTCTTCAGGGTTGCCAAAGGCGTCAATATGCAGGACAACCTGAGTCAGACGCTTGACGCCGTTGCGCGCCGGATCGGAGAGCCATCGTTGATACTGGGCTGCAATTGCATCCTGCGCGATCTGGAGGCCAAACAAAAAGGCTTTCGTGACGAGGTCGGGACGCTTCTCGCCAAAAACCACGTGACGGGGTTTAGCACCTACGGTGAACAGTACGGTGGCATGCACATCAACCAGACCTTCACCGGGATCGCCATTGGCCAAGGGAGACGGCGGTGACCGAGATGCTCGAACTGCGTTGTGATCCGCAGGATGCGGCCGGCCTCCGCAAGGAAATCGCCCGGCGCGACAAAATCATTGGCTCGCTGATCCATCAGGTTGAGCAAAATCTGAACTCGATGAGTTCCAGTTACGGTCTCCTGCAGAACACTTTTCTCCTGGAAGAGCAGGTACGACAGCGGACGGATGAACTCAAGAAATCGGTGGAGACGATTGAAGCCTTCATGGCCAACGCCTCGGTCGGCATCCTGTTCGTCAATGGCGGGACCGTGACGCGTTATAACGCCCGCTTCGGGCAATTGTTCGGCTTCAAGGAAAACGAGGCGATCGGACAGCGAGCCAGTATGCTGTTTGGCAGCAAGAGTGACTATGACCGCGTAAATAGCTTGGCAACGCCACTGTTTTCCGCAGGACAACCCTTCAACGCCGAAGGGTATATGAGGCGACAGGATGGCACCAGATTATGGATCAACCTTATTGGCTATGCATGTAGCGCCGAGAGCACCGAGCGAAGCACGATCTGGTTGCTTGAAGACAGAACGGCGTTCAAGCAGGCCGATGAAGCCTTGCGCCGTAGCCACGAAGAGTTGGAGGCACGCATTGCCGACCGAACGGCCGAACTTTCCCAGCAGCTTCATTTCCAGAAACAGCTGATCGAGGCGATCCCCGGCCCCATATTCTATAAGGATGCAGAAGGGCGTTACCTCGGCTGCAATAGTGCATTTGAAACGTTTATCGGGGTCTCGGCCGAGCAACTGATCGGCAAGGTTCCCCAGGACATCGCGCCGGGATTACTGGCGGCCCAGTATCGGGAAGCCGATCTGAAATTACTTGGGCGCGGCGGCGTCCAGATTTTCGAAAGCCAGCTCCGCAACGCCAGTGGCGAGTTGCGTGACGTGATGTTCCACAAGGCATGCTTTACGCAGCCGGATGGCACTATCGGCGGTCTGGTTGGCGTAATACTCGATATTAGCGAGCGAAAAAGCATGGAAAACGGCCTCCGTCAGGCGGCCAAGGTGTTCGAGAGTTCGGCCGAAGGGGTCATCATTTCCGACCCCGATGGCGCCATCGTCGCGTGCAATCGGGCATTCACCGAAATCACCGGCTATAGCGAAAGTGAAGTCATCGGACGGAACCCGCGTTTTCTCCAGTCCGGGCGTCATAGCAAAGGCTTCTTTCAGGAGATGTGGGGCACCATCGCCAGAGACGGGCACTGGCAGGGGGAGATCTGGAATCGGCGCAAAAATGGTGAAATCTTTCCGTGCTGGGACTCCATTTCCATCGTCAGAAACAAGGCAGGCGAAATCAGCAATTACGTTGCCACTTTTTCGGACATCAGCCAGCAGAAGAAAAATGAAGAGCGGATTCACCTGCTGGCCTTTACCGACCCATTGACCAATCTTCCCAATCGGCGGCTCTTGCTGGATCGACTTCAGCACGCGCTGGCCACCAGCAAGCGCAACCAGTGGCTGGCCGCCCTGTTTTTCATTGACCTCGACGATTTTAAATACCTCAATGACACGCGTGGTCACGACATCGGTGACCATTTGCTGCAACTCGTTGCAGAGCGCCTTGCTGACTGTGTTCAGGACGGGGATACGGTCGCCCGCCTGGGTGGCGACGAGTTCGTCGTCATGCTGGAAGGTTTGAGCGACGATCCGATAGAAGCTAGTGGCGAAGCCGAAGCGGTCGGCAGAAAAATTCTTGAAAAACTGAATGAACCCTATGTTCTCGACGGATTAGTCCAGCGCAGCACACCGAGCATCGGTGTCACCTTGTTTGGCGATCAGCAGAGTTCCGTCGATGAGTTGTTAAAACAAGCGGATCTCGCGATGTACCAGGCGAAGAGTTCCGGGCGAAATGCGCTGCGCTTCTTCGATCCCGAAATGCAATCCGCGCTAGCCTTGCGAGTCGCCATGGAAGCCGACCTGCGCCAAGGCTTGCGGGAAAATCAGTATCTTCTCCACTACCAGGCACAAGTCGATCGTAGCGGTCATGTTCTGGGGGCTGAAGCATTGTTGCGCTGGCAGCATCCAGTGCGCGGCATGATCCCGCCAGGGGAATTCATCCCGCTGGCCGAAGAGAACGGGCAGATACTGCCTATCGGTTCATGGGTGCTGGATACGGCGTGTGCGCAGCTAAGCGCCTGGGCCAAGCGGCCTGACTCGGCTCACTTGACGCTGGCTATCAATGTCAGCGCGCTGCAGTTTTATCAACCGGGCTTTGTCGAGCAAGTCATTTCGGCCATCGAGTACCACCACATAGCCGCCGACAAACTGAAACTCGAAATTACGGAAAGCCTGCTGCTCGAGGATGTCGAGCAGATGATTTCGAAAATGGAGGCGCTCAAAGCCCGCGGTGTTGGATTCTCGCTGGACGATTTCGGCACGGGCTACTCGTCGTTGAGCTACCTCAAGCGATTACCTCTTGATCAACTCAAAATCGATCAGTCCTTTGTTCGGGATGTCATGGTTGATCCAAATAACGCCAGCATTGCAAAAACCATTGTTGCCTTGGCTCACAGCCTGGGTTTGGATGTCATTGCCGAGGGCGTGGAGACGGAAGAACAGCTTCTGTTTCTTGCCAGAAACAATTGCCGCATTTACCAAGGCTATCTCTTTAGTCGTCCGCTACCGTTGGAGCAATTCGAGCAATTTAGGCAGCAGCCTGCAAAGATCTGAAGCGGACTCGCAACGCTGCCTTGCGCCGAACTGCCGGGCAAGATGCATCTCTTCATGACCAGCGATCGGGCAGGTTTTACAGAGGGGCGGCGCCAAATTCATGGGCGAGATGCCGCGCTGCCCCATCGGCAGCAGCGGGCCTTATTCATGCAACAAGGCCCTACAGATATGCCTTTGAGCAATTGCCACAAAGCGAAATTTTCTTTTGATCGGCTGAACGGTGGAATCGTCGTGCCAGGTTGTATTTTCCAGAAGACCATATTTCGGCGATGCTTAGATCCTCTATGTTTCCAAAATTGACCTGGCCATCGTAATCAAGACAACACAGGCTGACATTCCCGTCGGCCAGAATGGTAAATGTTCTCCACAGGCGAGAACACGGCTTGCGTACACCGGATTGTTTTTGTTCCCCCTCTCCTCCCCAGTTGTGAATCTTTCCAAAACTGAAACCATCAGCTTTCGATTCGAGTAGTTTCATTGTTTTCGACTTGTCCGTAGTGCTACAGCAGGCGACCATTATCTTTGCCGTGCTTTTTAGTTCGTCACGAAGCTCAACCAGGCGAAGCAAATTTGAGACAACTTCATCAAACTTCAAAGGGGCGCGCATCTTTTCAAACTCCTCTTTCGTGGCGCCATCAAAGCTGACTTTGATTTCGTCGATTCCGGCCAGCAACACCCCCTTGGCCCTGTCCTCGGAAATAATCGAGCCGTTGGAAAATATCTTGACCTTTCGTATCCCTTTCGACTTTGCATATGAGATAAATTGCTCAAGTCGCTTATCGAGAAACGGTTCGCCGAAATTGTGCAAATGAACTTCCGCGCAATTGTTTTCCGAGCACTCATCGATTATTTTTTTTAAGCTGCCTTCTGCAATCCGCGTTGTCGGGCGCTCCATTCCGGGATGAGGGCATATCGTACATTGCGCGTTGCAAGCGTTAGTGGTCTCGATTCGCACAGCCCTGGGGAATCGTTTGATGTCAAAGTCATAAACGGTGCCAATGGCTTGACATATTATCTTCGATAATAAATTTGTGCTCATCAGGAATCCCGGAAGTTGTCAACTGATGTGCTTCTTCGCACATCCGTGGCGTCTGATTGAATAGCGGAAGACCGTCGCTCAGGCGGCTCACATTCCAATTCGGCTGTCGGGCAAAGCTGTTTCCCTCCTTCTAGAGGCTAGCTGGGCATGCTCGACCGTCAGTTATCCGAACAAAAAATGATGACAATGGAATTGTTAACGTCTTCGTGGTGGCTGTCAACGTTTAATGCCAAATGGATGTTTGTTGACTGCCGAGGAGCGGCCAGGAATCGGGCCGTCACCGGCCGATCTGGCGCTGTAATCGATCTGATTCCGGGTATCGCCGGTGGTCAGCCGGTCCCGGTCTGGAAGGCGTTATTGCCGTCATCGATGGCCTGTTGGGTGCTGGTGATGGCGCCGCCCTTGAGGTCGGTGTCGTCCTCGACCCGCACCTGGAAGCCGCCGTCGCCGGCCCTGAGGGCGCTCTGTTCGCCGACGCTGGCGTAATTGCTGTTGGTCTTGCTGCTGCTCGCCGATACACTGCCGCTGACGCTGGCGCCGATGCTTTGCTGCTTGCTGGCGAAGCGGCTGGTGTCCTGCAGGCTTTCCATCCAGCCCTGAATGCCTCCTGTCAGACCCGCTGCCTCCTTTGCTGGCGGAGAAACAGGAGCAT
>JAJXVG010000256.1 GCA_021782315.1 Pseudomonadota bacterium
TCTGTCGGCGACACTCGAATGTCGTGGCCTGCGCCTTGGCCAACAAAATGGCGAGGATCGCCTGGGCCATCCTCGCCAAAGGAACACACTATCAACCGCGTTCGGCAGTGGCTGCTGCCTGACGGATAGCTTCACCTTTTTGTAACCCACCTGGTTTTGCGACGGTAGATCACGTGATGAACTAAACGGCACAACGGCCTGGCAACGAACCTGACCAACAAAACAGCAATGACATGCCGAGGCTTTTTTGAGGTTTGCCAGGCGCGGCTCTCATCGTGGCGCGGGAAATCAACCTCCCAATTTGACGCCGGATAGATTTGCGCAAGCCCACTTTAGATCAAAACAAACCTGCCTTGCAAAAATCGGGCTGACCATAGATTTGTTTGCTTGCGAATATTTGTACTGAATAACGGAAAGTTGTATTTTTATGGAATAGCCGTTATTCGCACAGGACTGTCGCCGGCTGCCGCATAGAAAGGGCAGTTCTTGCGTCCGGCGTTTGGGTTCCTGCCTGCCGTGACCGATTCCAAGCCGCTCCTTTCCTTCCTGCTCGACAGCGAGCATCGCGAAAAATACCCGCATCAACTGGTTGCGCGCTACCCGCATGTCGCGCGGCGCATGGAACTGTTGTGGGGCGATGCCGAGGCGATGGCGGATTATCTCACCGACTTGATGATTCCCGTTCGTCCGAATCGGAAAGGCTTCCCGCACGAAGTGGCGGCGGAGATCATGGCGCTGAGCCTGCTTTACGACAAGCTCGGGCATCTGGTCTTTGGCGAGGAGGCGGCAAAGCCGAGCGCCGCCGTTTCGTATGGCTGGGATATCGAAGGCCTGACCAAGGAAATAGAAGGGCTGGGCTTCGCCTTTACCCGGGAAGGTTTCGCCAAGGCCGCCGAATCGGGTAATCGCGAGATTTGCGCCAAATTTCTCAAGGCCGGGTTCGATATCGACAGCCGCGATACCCGGGACTGGACTCCGCTGATGATCGCGGCCTTTTATGGTCGCGAACAGTTGGCATTGACGCTGCTCGATTACGGCGCCGACATTTTCGCCAGGGATCGCGGCGGCTATACGCCGCTGCATTGGGCAGCCTTCAGTGGCTACCTCGAGGTCGTCAAGCTTTTGCTCGATCGAGGCCTGACGGCGAACGTCAGCAGTCATGCCGGTATCACCCCCTTGCTGCAGGCTTCGGCCCGCGGCTATCTGGCGGTCGTCCGCCTTCTGCTCGAATGCCAGGCCAATCCAAACCTCAACGCCAACGACGGTTCCAGTCCGTTATTGAAGGCGGTTGCCAACGACCATGTCGCGGTCGCGCAGATATTGCTCAATGCCGGCGCCTATCGCCATATCACGCTGAAGGACGGCACCACCCTCGACGATATCGTCGAAAAGGCAAAAGATTCGCGAATACGCGCTATATTCGCCTGATTCCCGTTTTCACTTCCGGTTTTATGACAAGCATTCGCCATGACCTCACCCGAAATACCCTGGCCATCCTCTGCATTCTCGGACTGATCGGCCTGTCGCTGAGAATATTGTTGCCCTTTCTGGCGGCGGCGGTCTGGGCGACGATGATCGTGGTCGCCACCTGGCCGCTCTTTACCTCGCTCGAGGTGCGGCTGGGCAATCGGCGCACCCCGGCCGTGATCATCATGTCGGCCGCCATGCTCCTGCTGCTGGTTCTGCCCCTGTGGCTGGCGATCGATACCATCGTCTCGCATTCCGGTCAGCTCGCCGCTGTCGGCAAGTCGCTGGCGGCAAACGGGCTGCCGGCGCTGCCCGGATGGCTAAGGGACGCGCCGCTGATCGGCGACTCCCTGGCCGCCCAATGGGGACAACTCGACACGGCCGGAGTGGCGGACGTTCTCGCCAAGATCAGGCCCTACGCGGCCGACACCGGCAAATGGGTGCTTGCCCGGGTTGGCGGCTTCGGCGGCATGCTGATCCAATTTCTGCTGGTCGTCGCCATTGCCGCCATTTTCTATGCCGGCGGTGAAAGCGCTGCTCGTCTGATTCGCCGCATCGGCCGCCGCTTGGCTGGCGAGCGAGGCGAAAACTCGATCCTCCTGGCCGGTCAGGCCATTCGCAGCGTCGCCCTTGGCGTCGGTGTCACCGCGATCGTGCAGACCGTCCTGGGGGGCATCGGCCTGGCGGTGACAGGGGTGCCGCTGGCCTCGCTGCTGTCGGCCGTGATGTTGATATTGTGTATCGCCCAGATCGGCGCCATGCCTGTTCTGCTGCCGGCCGTCGGCTGGATGTACTGGGTCGGCGATACAGGCTGGGCGACGGCCTTGCTGGTCTGGAGCCTGATTGTCGGCAGCCTGGACAACGTTCTGCGGCCGATGTTGATCAGGCGCGGCGCCGATCTCCCCTTGCTCCTTATCTTTGCCGGCGTCATCGGCGGCATGCTGAGTTTCGGGCTGATCGGAATATTTGTCGGCCCGGTCGTGCTGGCCGTTACCTATACGCTGATGCAGGCCTGGATCGAGGATGGGCTCGGCAAGGACGAGGCGGATACGGTCGCCTGAGTTTCAGTCCTTCCTGACCCTGATCGTCCTGAACCAGCCACCGGCCAGGGCGGGGCGGTCGTCTTCGAGCGCCAGACAAGTGCCGTCGATAAGCAGCGCCTCGAACTCCACGTCGAGCCGGGTCGCTATGTGCCGAACCAGGGGATTGACCATGCGCCGCAGTGGTGCGGCCTGTCCACTGCGGAGGAACTTGTCGAAAATCAGGATCACTCCGCCCGGCTTGACGACCCGCGCAATTTCGGAGAAACAGCGAGCCGGCTCGGGCACCACGGCCAGAATCAGGTGCAGGACCGCGGCGTCGAAACTGTTGTCGGTCAGCGGCAGGCACTGGGCGTCGCCCTGTATCGGCAGGAAATCGATCCTTCCGACCCGCGGCAGGGCGCGGCGCAGCATGGCCCGATTCAGGTCGAGTCCGATGTAACGGTGGCGGGGCGGCAGGTAGGGCAGGTCCAGTCCGGTGCCGATGCCGGCCAGCAGTACGCGGCCCGGTTTTACGGGCAGGGCAGCCAGGCTCTCCTGGCGCGCCCGCCGGGTGGCCCGGTCGATGAGCGCGTCGTAGAAGGGCGCGATCAGCGTGTAGCTGTGCTTGAGGCTCAATGCAGGGCGCGTGGGCTGGCCAGGACGAATTCGGGGATGGCCGCGTCAAAATGCGTGCCATCCTCCGCGACCATCTGGTAGCTGCCTTTCATCGTGCCGATCGGTGTCGTCAGCGACGAGCCGCTGGTGTACTGAAAGCTCTCGCCCGGTTGCAGCAAGGGTTGCTTGCCGACGACGCCGAGGCCGCGAACCTCCTGAATCTCGTTGTTGCCGTCGGTGATGATCCAGTGGCGGGAGACCAGTTGGGCCGGCACGCTGCCCGTATTCCTGATGGTGATCGTGTAGGCGAAAATGTAGCGGCTGTTTTCCGGGTCGGATTGCTCCGGGATGAACTGCGGCATGGGATGGATTTCAATTCGGTATTTGTCGGTGTCGGGCATGGGATAATTTCGTTCGTCCGTTCTTGTTCAGGGAAGCATTATGTCATTCAAAGATTACGTCATCGCGCCGAGCATCCTGTCCGCCAATTTCGCCAAGCTGGGCGAGGAGGTGAGTGACGTCATCGCGGCTGGCGCCGACTGGATCCACTTCGACGTGATGGACAACCATTACGTTCCCAACCTGACCATCGGACCGCTGGTCTGCGCCGCCATCCGGCCGTGTACCACGGCGCCGATCGACGTGCACCTGATGGTCAGGCCGGTCGATCGCATCATCCCCGATTTTGCCAAGGCCGGGGCCGATATCATCACCTTTCACCCGGAAGCCTCCGAGCACGTCGACCGCAGCCTGGCC
>JAJXVG010000054.1 GCA_021782315.1 Pseudomonadota bacterium
CCGCGAATTGACCGGCGACATCTATTTCGGCCAGCCGCGAGGCGTTCGCGAAGAAAACGGCGAGCGCGTCGGCTTCAATACCATGGTATACAGCGAGTCGGAAATTCGCCGGATCGGCCACGTCGCCTTCCAGGCGGCACAGAAGCGCGACAGGCGCCTGTGTTCGGTGGACAAGATGAACGTGCTCGAATGCACCCAGCTCTGGCGTGACGTGATGATCGAAATCAGCAAGGACTATCCCGATGTCGAACTCAGCCACATGCTGGTCGACAATGCCGCGATGCAACTGGTCAAGGCGCCCAAGCAGTTCGACGTGATGGTCACCGGCAACATGTTCGGCGACATCCTGTCCGACGAGGCCTCGATGCTGACCGGTTCGATCGGCATGCTGCCCTCGGCCTCGCTCGACGACAAGAACAAGGGGCTTTACGAGCCCTCGCACGGTTCGGCGCCGGACATCGCCGGCCTGGGTGTCGCCAACCCGCTGGCTACAATCCTGTCGACGGCGATGATGCTGCGTTACACCTTTGGCCTGGAAGAGCAGGCACTGCGCGTCGAAAATGCGGTCAAAAAGGTCCTGGCCCAGGGTTATCGGACCGGCGACATCTACGAGCGCGGCACCAACAAGGTCGGCACCCGGGAAATGGGCGATGCGGTGCTCGCCGCCTTGGCGTAAACCGAACGGCAGGTTCGTGCGTTAAATACAGGTTCTATTCGGAGAGTAAGTCATGAAGAAGGTTGGTCTGGTCGGTTGGCGTGGCATGGTCGGTTCCGTGTTGATGCAGCGCATGGTCGAAGAGGGCGATTTCGCCCATATCGATCCGGTGTATTTCTCCACTTCCGCGGCAGGCGGCAAGGCACCCGTATTCGGTGGCAAGGAGGTTTCGCAGCCCTTGCTGGATGCTTCGTCGATCGATGCGCTGAAAACTTGCGAAATCATCATTACCTGCCAGGGCGGCGACTACACCAAGGAAGTCTTTCCGAAGCTGCGTGCCGCCGGCTGGAACGGCCACTGGATCGATGCCGCCTCGGCGCTGCGCATGGCCGACGATGCCGTGATCGTCCTCGATCCGGTCAATATGAACGTGATCAAGGATGCGCTTGCCAAGGGCGGCAAGAACTGGATCGGCGGCAACTGTACGGTGTCCCTGATGCTGATGGGCCTCGGCGGCCTTTTCCAGAACGACCTGATCGAGTGGGCTAGCTCCATGACCTACCAGGCCGCGTCCGGCGCAGGCGCGCAGAACATGCGCGAACTGATCGCCCAGATGGGGGCCATCCATTCGTCGGTGGCCGACCTGCTGGCCGACCCGGCCTCGGCCATTCTCGACATCGACCGCAAGGTGGCCGAAACCATCCGCTCGGAAGCCTTCCCGAAGAAAAATTTCCGCAACACGCCGCTGGCCGGCTCCCTGATCCCGTGGATCGACGTGCCGGTCGACGGCGGTCAGTCGAAGGAGGAATGGAAGGGCGGCGCCGAGTGCAACAAGATCCTCGGTCGTCCGGCCTTCCGTTCGGCCGGCTCGATCCCGATCGACGGCCTGTGCGTGCGCATCGGCGCCATGCGTTGCCATAGCCAGGCGCTGACCATCAAGCTGAAGAAGGATGTGCCGCTCGACGAAATTTCCGACATGCTGGCCAAGGCCAATCCCTGGGCCAAGGTCGTGCCGAACGAGCGCGAGATTTCCGAGCGCGAATTGACGCCGGCGGCGGTTACCGGCACGCTGACCGTTCCGGTCGGCCGACTGCACAAGATGGCGATGGGGCCGGAATACCTCGCCGCCTTTACTTGCGGCGACCAGTTGTTGTGGGGCGCGGCCGAGCCGCTGCGGCGCATGCTGCGCATCCTGCTCGAGGCTTGAGTCGGGAGATTTGGCAAAAAGACCGGGGGAATACCCCGGTTTTTGTTTGTTGAAGATTCGCAAATGCCGCCGGTTGAGAAGCGGGTTTAGCTTGCATTGCTAAGTGCATGATGTTAATTTGAAACTCCCAAATTTGACGCTCAGGGTTTCGCCGTGAACGAAACTAAAAATTCCAAGTTCAAGAAACGTGCCGCAGCGCTTGCTGTCGCTTCCTGTCTTTCCTTTTCCCCATGGATTGCCGAGGCTGCCGGGTTGGGCAAGCTCACCGTCCTGTCCGGTCTGGGGCAACCCTTGCGAGCCGAACTCGATATCGGAGCCGCCAAGGACGAAATGACTGGAATGACGGCACGCCTTGCGCCGCAGGAGGCCTTCCGGCGAGCCGGGGTCGACTTCTCCTCGGTCTTGCTCGATCTGCGCTTCGCCGTTGAAAAACGCCCGAGCGGGCAATCGGTGGTCAAGGTGACCTCCGCCAAGCCGATCAACGAACCCTTCCTCGATTTCCTGATCGAACTGAACTGGCCGACCGGCCGCCTGGTTCGTGAATATACCTTCCTGCTCGACCCGCCGGAGATTGCCGCTACCCAGACCTCCCGGACGGTCGCCGAGGCACGCGTCGTGGATACGGTTCGTGGCGGGACGAGCGCGGGTGAAACCTGGTCCGCCCCGGGGCGGGGAGGGGCGCGTTCGGCTCCGATACCGAAGACGGCCGGGGAGCATGTGGTCAAGCCGGGCGAAACCTTGCGCAAAATTGCCGGGGAAAACCAATATGACGGCGTTTCTCTGGAACAGATGCTGGTCGCCCTCTTCCAGAACAATCCCGATGCCTTCATGGCCAAGAATGTCAACCGCCTCAAGGCCGGCGCCATTCTCAACATGCCGGAAAAAGCCGTGGTCGAAGCCGTCTCGCCGGCCGAGGCGAAGAAGGTCTATGTCACCCATGCCGGCGACTGGCACGCCTATCGGCAGAAATTGGCGGCAGCCACCGCCAAGGCGCCGGCAAAGGACGAAACCCTTGCCGCGCAGTCGGCCAGCGGCAAGATTACCGCCAAGGTCGAAGACAAGCCTTCGGCTGCCGAACAGGGTAAGGATCAGGTCAAGGTGGCTCGCACCGATGCGCCTGGCAAGGCGGCAGAGACGGCCAATCTGGTAGCCAAGGATCAGGCGCTCAAGGAGGCGCAGGACCGCCTGCAGGTCCTGGAGAAAAATGTCAACGAGTTGCAGAAGCTTCTCGAAATGAAGAACCAGAAGCTGGCGGAGCTTCAGCAGCTGCAAGCCAGGAAGGACGAGCCCAAGGGGGTGGCGCCCGCACCGGTCGAATCGCCGAAGGCGCCCGAAGCCGAAAAGCCGGCGGAGCCGGCGAAAGCGGTAGAGCCGCCTCCGGTCTCTCCGTCCAAGCCGGCCGAGACCAAGGCGCCCGAGGCGCCGAAACCGGCGAAGCCGAAGGTGGTGCCGCCCTCTCCGCCACCGGAAGAACCCGGCTTTGTCGATGCCCTGCTCCAGGACCCGCTGCCGCTGGCCGGCGGTGCGGCTGCCCTGGCCTTGCTGGCTTACCTGCTCAAGCGTCGCCGCCGCCAGGATTCGTCGGCGGAAACGACGGCGCTGCCGGTGCCGTCCAGCCTCGGGCCAAACTCCGTCTTTCGCATGACCGGCGGCCAGAGTATCGATACCGGCAATACACCGCCGCAGACGGGGGATTTCAGCCAGACCGGACCGGGTACCATCGATACCGACGAAGTCGACCCGGTTGCCGAGGCCGATGTGTACATGGCGTACGGCCGCGATACCCAGGCGGAAGAGATCCTGCTTGAAGCCTTGCAGAAGGATCCGCAACGTACGGCCATACATGTCAAGTTGCTTGAGGTCTATGCCAATCGGCGCAGTGTGAAGCAGTTCGAAACCCTGGCCGGAGAACTGTACGCGCAGACCGCCGGCGTTGGTCCCGATTGGGAAAAGGCGGCGGCCCTGGGCTTGGGTCTGGATCCGCAGAATCCGTTGTATTCGGCGTCGCGCCCGCAGGAATCGCCGGCTGCGAGGAGCAGTGTGGAAAGAGCTGCGCTGCTTACGCCGGCGTCGTCGGTTGCCCTCGAAGCGGAGCCCGCTCAAGAGCGATCCATTCCGGGACTGTCCAAGGATTTCGAGCAGGATACGACCGCTCTCTCGAAGGCTGTCGAGTCGCAGGTCCAGGCGCATGACGCGACGGTTTCTCAGGATATGGACACCGCATCGGATGCCATGACGCTTGATTTCGATCTCGGGGCCGAAACGATTGCCCCCGGTTTCACGGACGAGAATGTCGGCGAATCCTCTGCCGATACCGATGCCGCTGAAAATGCGCTGGATTTCGATTTTGCCGGCGACGACAAGCTACCGGAGGAGGTACTGGGCGACGACGGACTGGATTTCGATCTGGATGTGAATGACGGGTCGCTGCTCGAAGCGACAAAGGGGGTCGCCCACGATTTTTCGCCGGAAGGCACCTTGATCACGCCTTCGTCTGCCAGGGCGAACGAGGGCGACACCGGACGGGTTTCCCTTTCGCTTGACGCAGGCAAGGCTGAAACGGGGATTTCTGCCGCCGAGTCCGCTCCTCCATTACGGGAGTCGGCGATATCGCAGACGGCAAGCGATGAATCGATCGGTGTCGACACCGTGGTCGATGCCGATGCCCTGAATTTCGACGCGCACGCCGCGGATACGAAACCGGCGGTGGGGGGCGCAGGGCCAGGAGAACTCGACCCGGGGTCACTTGATTTCGACGTCGAACTGACTGACTCGATGGTCCTCGGGCAACCGATGGGTGCGTCGGATTTCGAAATCGGTTCGATCAGCCTCGATCTGGCGGAGCCGCCGGCTACCGCCGATTTCGGCGAGGAAACCATCGTTCTGGCTGAGCCGCCTGCTTTCGACGAGCCGCCGATGATGGCTTCCCCTCTCGTGGAGCCGCTCAGAAACGAGCACTGGGAAGAGGTGAATACCAAGCTGGACCTGGCCAAGGCCTATGAAGAGATGGGCGACCTGGAGGGGGCGCGCGAACTGCTTCGGGAAGTGGTCGGCGACGGCCCGGTGGATCTGGTCGAGCAGGCGCGCACGATACTTGGTCGCATAGGCGAGTAGAATCACCCGCTGGTGATCGGCACATGGCCCCCGCGAGGGGCTGTGTGCATTTTTGGGGGGCGGCTTGCATCCTTCTGGCGCATTGATTCTCTGGCTTGCCGCCGTGATCGGCATCCAGTTTCTCGGCTATGGCGGCCTGGCCTTGTTGTGTATCGGCGTGATCCTGCTGACGCCGGCTTCTGCCAGGCGCGGGCTCGCCTACGTCAGGCGTGCCCGCTGGCTGTTGCTGACCCTCTGGCTGATCCTGGCCTTCAATACGCCGGGCGAGGCGGTTTACAACCTGGCCTGGGCGCCGACCTACGAGGGGATTGCCGAGGCCAATCTGCAGGCGGTACGCTTGCTGGCAACGCTGCTTTGTCTGGCCTGGGTCTTTGCCCGTCTCGGCCACGACGGCATGCTGGCCGGCCTCTGGGGGTTGCTCCAGGTGCTGCGCGGGACGGGCTTGGAGGTCGAGCGTATTGTCGTTCGGCTTTCCCTGGTCCTTGAGAATCTCCAGACGCCGCCGGCCAAAGGCGAATGGAAGCAAATGCTGGCACTGGCGCCGGTGCTGCCGACCGGGCGCGAGGTTCTGCATTTGAGCCTGGTGCCGTGGCTGTTTCGGGATACCCTGCTGGTCGTCGTCGCCGTTGTCGGATTGATGGGAGTGGTGTGGCTGTGAGAATAGCCTTGGGAGTCGAATACTGCGGCACGGCCTTTCGCGGCTGGCAAAGTCAGGCCGGCGGGGGTACGGTGCAGGATGCGCTGGAGTCGGCGCTGGCCGAGATCGCCGGCCGGCCGGTCGGTGTGCTGTGCGCCGGGCGAACCCATGCCACCCACCAGGTCGTGCATTTCGATGCGACGGTCGATCGGCCGGCGACGGCCTGGGTGCGCGGGGTCAATTCGAACCTGCCGGAAGGCGTTGCCGTGCGCTGGGCGCAGCCGGTGGATGGCGAATTTCATGCCCGCTTCAGCGCCCGAGGCCGGCGCTATCGCTATTTGCTGCTCAATCGCCCGCAGCGGCCGGGCCTCTGGCAGGGCCGCGTTGGCTGGTTTCACTGGCCGCTCGACCTGGCGGCGATGCAGGATGCCTGTGTACGCCTCCAGGGAGAGCACGATTTTTCGGCCTTCCGGGCGGCCCAGTGCCAGGCGAAATCGCCGATCAAGCACATGTCTTCCGCTTCGGTGCGGCAATGTGGGAATATGTTCGTCTTCGATTTCGAGGCGAGCGCCTTCCTGCATCACATGGTGCGCAACCTGGTCGGTACGCTGATTGCCATCGGCAAGGGCGGACGGGCGCCGGGCTGGGTTGATGAACTCCTGCTGGCCGGGGATCGCCGGGAGGCGGCGCCGACCTTTTCGCCGGATGGCTTGTATTTCCGCGGCCCGGTTTACGAAGCGCATTGGGGCTTGCCCGACCCTGACGACGATTTTCTCGATGGATTGACGGCGTGACGGCGCTCCGTCGTGCCGGTTGAGCCTGAAAGAGGGAGCTTTATGAAAACCCGAATCAAGATTTGCGGCCTGACCCGCGAGGCCGATGTCGATGCGGCGGTGGCGGCGGGGGCGGACGCCATCGGTCTTGTCTTCTATCCGCCCAGCCCGCGCCATGTGACGCCGCAGCGGGCGGCGGAACTGGTCAGGCGGATTCCGCCCTTTGTCGATGTCGTCGGCCTGTTCGTCAACGGGGCGCCCGAAGAGGTGCGGGCGACCTGCGCGACAGTGCCGCTCAATATCCTGCAATTCCACGGCGACGAGGATCCTGCTTATTGCCGCCAGTTTTCAAGAGCTTATCTGCGCGCGGCACGGGTGAGGCCCGGCCTCGATCTGGTAGAATTCGCCGGCTTGTTTCCCGACGCCCGGGGTCTGTTGCTGGATGCTTTCGTCGAAGGCTATGGCGGCGGCGGTCATGTTTTCGACTGGACGCTGATTCCGCCTGGCTTGCCGGGCTATCTGGTTCTTTCGGGGGGGCTGACGGCGGACAATGTCGGCGATGCCGTGCGCCGGGTGCGCCCGGCGGCTGTCGATGTGTCTTCAGGGGTCGAAACGGGCAAGGGAATCAAGGATCACTCGAAAATCGCCGCCTTCGTGGCGGCTGTACGGAAAGCCGATGAATCAATATAACTTCCCCGACGCCAAGGGCCATTTCGGCCCCTACGGTGGCGTCTTCGTGGCCGAAACGCTGTTTGGCGCGCTCGACGAGTTGAAGGCGGCCTATGCAGCCGCCCAGGTCGATGCCGAATTTCGCGCCGAGTACGAATACGAGTTGAAGCACTTTGTCGGCCGTCCGTCGCCGATCTATCACGCCAAGCGCTGGTCGGACCTGCTCGGCGGCGCCCAGATCTATCTCAAGCGCGAGGATCTGAACCATACCGGCGCCCACAAGGTGAATAACTGTATCGGCCAGGCCATGCTCGCCAGGCGCATGGGCAAGCCGCGCGTCATCGCCGAAACCGGGGCCGGCCAGCACGGAGTCGCGACGGCGACGGTGGCCGCCCGCTACGGTATGGAATGCGTCGTTTACATGGGCAGCGAGGACGTCAAGCGCCAGGCGGCCAACGTCTATCGCATGAAATTGCTCGGCGCCACGGTCGTGCCGGTCGAGTCCGGCTCGAAAACGCTGAAGGATGCGCTCAACGAAGCGATGCGCGACTGGGTGACCAACATCCACAACACCTTCTACATCATCGGCACGGTGGCCGGGCCGCATCCCTACCCGATGCTGGTCCGCGATTTCCAGAAAATCATCGGCGAGGAATGCCTGACGCAGATGCCGGAAATGGCCGGCCGCCAGCCCGATGCGGTGATCGCCGCGGTCGGCGGCGGTTCGAATGCGATGGGCATCTTCTATCCCTACATCGATGTCGAGGGCGTCCGCCTGATCGGCATCGAGGCGGCCGGCTCCGGTATCGGGACCGGCCACCATGCCGCCTCGCTGACCGCCGGCGTGCCGGGCGTTCTGCACGGCAACCGGACCTACCTGCTGCAGGACGAGGATGGTCAGATCATCGAGACCCATTCCATTTCGGCCGGGCTCGATTATCCCGGCGTCGGTCCGGAACACGCCTGGCTGAAGGATATCGGCCGCGCCGAGTACCAGACGATCGACGATGCCGAAGCGCTGGCGGCCTTCCATAACCTTTGCCGCCTCGAAGGCATCATTCCGGCGCTCGAATCGAGCCACGCGCTGGCCTACGCCGCCAAGCTGGCGCCGACGCTGGCCAAGGACAAGATTCTGCTGGTCAACCTCTCCGGCCGGGGTGACAAGGACATGCACACCGTGGCCGAGAAATCCGGGATTGTCTTCTGATGTCGCGTATTAAATCCGTTTTCGAACGCCTCGACGGCGAAGGCCGCAAGGCACTGATTCCCTTCATTACCGCCGGCGACCCCGATGCCGCCCTGACCCTGCCGCTGATGCAGGCCTTGGTCGAAGCCGGCGCCGACATCATCGAACTCGGCGTCCCCTTTTCCGACCCGATGGCCGACGGTCCGACCATCCAGCGCGCCTCCGAGCGGGCCCTGGCCAAGGGCATGACCCTGCGCAAGGTGCTGCAACTGGTCAGCGCCTTCCGCACGGTCGATGACAGGACGCCGGTGGTACTGATGGGTTACGCCAACCCGATCGAGGCGATGGGGCTGGAGAAATTCGCCGAGAAGGCCGCGCAGTCCGGGGTCGATGGCGTGCTCGTCGTCGATTACCCGCCGGAAGAGGCGGCCGCCTTCGGTGCGGCGATGAAGGCCCGCGGCATGGACCCCATTTTCCTGCTGGCGCCGACCTCGACCGAGGCGCGCATCGCCCAGGTCGCCGAAATCGCCAGTGGCTACGTCTATTACGTCTCGCTGGCCGGGGTGACCGGCTCCGGTGCCTTGAATGTCGAAGCGGTGGCCGAACGCCTGCCGCAGATCCGCGAGAAGACCGGCCTGCCGGTCGGCGTCGGTTTCGGTATCCGCGACGCGTCGACGGCGGCGCGCATCGCCGGCATTGCCGACGCCGTAGTCGTCGGCAGCCGGATTATCGAAGAAATTGAACGAGCGACGGCGGATGGCGGAACGGCCGACGCCTGTGCCCGGGTCAAGGCCCTGGTGGCGGATATCCGTCGCGGTGTTGACGAGGTGAAAAAATGAGCTGGCTGACCAAGCTTCTACCCCCCAAAATCAAGCGCGAACAGGGCGCCCAGCGCCGGGGAAACCTGCCGGAAGGTCTGTGGAGCAAGTGTCCGTCCTGTGAGGCGGTGCTCTATGCCACCGATCTCGAAAACAACCTGCAGGTCTGCCCGAAGTGCGGCCATCACAATCGCCTGAACTCGCGCCAACGCCTCGATCTTCTGCTCGACGCGGAAGGCCGTTTCGAAATCGGTGCCGAAGTCGTGCCGGTCGACAGCCTGAAATTCAAGGATTCGAAGCGTTACCCGGATCGCCTGATGGAGGCCAACGA
Organism: Pseudomonadota bacterium; assembly: GCA_021782315.1. Taxonomy (GTDB): domain Bacteria; phylum Pseudomonadota; class Gammaproteobacteria; order Burkholderiales; family Rhodocyclaceae; genus Azonexus. The sequence continues at coordinate 9,391 of JAJXVG010000054.1, forward strand.
GGCGACCGGCGAATCCGATTCGCTCGTCGTCCAGCAGGGCGCCATCAAGAATATGCCGGTAGTTGCCGCCGCTTTCGAATTCGAATTCATGGGCGGTTCCATGGGGTCGGTGCTGGGCGAGCGCTTTGTCCGCGGCGTCCAGACCGCGGTCGAGCACGGCATGCCCTTTATCTGCGTCTCGGCATCAGGCGGGGCACGGATGCAGGAAGGCCTCTTCTCGCTGATGCAGATGGCCAAGACCACCGCGGCGCTGACCAAGCTTTCGGCTGTCGGACAGCCCTTCATTTCCATCCTGACCGATCCGACCATGGGCGGGGTTTCCGCTTCCTTCGCCTTCGTCGGTGACGTGGTGATTGCCGAGCCCAGGGCCTTGATCGGCTTTGCCGGGCCGCGGGTCATCGAGCAGACTGTCCGCGAGAAGCTGCCGGAAGGCTTCCAGCGCTCCGAGTTCATCCTGGAAAAGGGGGCCATCGACATGATCGTCGACCGTCGCGAACTGCGCGATCAGGTGGCGCGCATCATCGCCCTGCTGCAAAAATTGCCGGCCATCGCTTGAAAACGCTGGACGATTGGCTACTCCATCTCGAAGGCTTGCACCCGAGGGGGCAGGCCGGCATCGAACTGGGACTCGATCGCCTGCGCCCGGTCAAGGATATCCTCGGCCAGACGCAGCGCTGTCCGGTCATCGCGGTGGGCGGCACGAACGGCAAGGGCTCGACCTGCGCCTACCTGGAAAATATCATCGACCGGGCCGGCTATCGGGTCGGTTGCTATAGCTCGCCGCACCTGCTGGCCTATAACGAGCGGGTACGTCTCAATGGGCGTCCGGTCGACGATGGCTCCCTGTGCGCGGCCTTTGCCCGCGTCGAGGCGGCGCGTCGGCAGGCCGGCGACATTGCCCTGACCTATTTCGAATTCGGCACCCTGGCCGCCTGGGAGGTCTTCGCCGCGGCGGGCGTCGAGGCGGTCATTCTCGAAGTCGGCCTGGGCGGCAGGCTTGATGCGGTCAATGTCTACGAACCGGATGTCGCCATCGTCACCACTGTCGCCCTCGATCACACGGACTGGCTGGGGCCGGACCGCGACAGCATCGGTTTCGAGAAGGCGGGTATTTTCCGCGCCGGCAAGCCGGCCCTGTGCGCCGACCCGCATCCGCCGCAAACCCTGCTCCAACATGCCGCCGACATCGGTGCCGACCTGCGCCTGATCGGTCGCGATTTCGGCTTCGAGCGGCCGGCAGCCGAAACTTCCGAAAATCGGCTGCAATGGCGCTGGTGGTGCCGTTCCGGTCAGAAAATGATCAAGCGTTCCCTGGCCTACCCCGGCTTGCGCGGCCCGGCCCAGCTTTACAACGCGACGGTGGCGCTCGCCGCCCTGGAGGCCCTGGGCAATCAACTGCCGGTGACCATGCAGGCGGTTCGCCCCGGACTGATCGAAACCGAATTGCCGGGACGCTTCCAGGTGGTGCCGGGCAAACCGGCGGTCGTGCTCGATGTCGGTCACAATCCGCAGGCCATCAAGGTGCTTGCCGACAACCTGTCCGGTATGGGTTTTTTCGACCGGACCCATGCCGTGCTCGGCATGCTCAACGACAAGGACATCGTCGGTGCGCTGGCGCCCATGAAAGGCAAGGTCGACTGCTGGCATGTGGCGACCCTGACCGGTATTCGCGGCACCGAGGCCGCGCGCCTGGCAGAGATCGTCAGCGCTTCGGGGCTGGGCGGCGAGATCGTGCAGTACGCGTCGCCGGCCGAGGCGATGCAAGCGGCCAGGGGAAGGGCGTCTGAAAGTGATAGAATTCTCGTCTTCGGATCCTTCTACACAGTAGCCGGCGCGCTTGCTGCGCTTCGGAAAAAGCCCTAGCCATGGACGACAACGACGCTCAGTTGCCTCTCAAGAAACGCGCTCGCCGCCGCCTGGTCGGCGCCATTTTCTTCGTTTCCGTGGTCGCCGTGGTGCTTCCCATGGTGATGGATCACGAGCCGCATCAAGCCGTGCAGGATGTTGAAATCCGCATTCCCGGGCAGGACGAGAAGCCGTTTGCGCCCAGCTTTGCTGCGGCTCCGGCTGAAAAAGCCGCCGACAAGCCGGTCGAGGCTCTGACCCCGAAGCTCTCGCCGGAGGCGCCAGTCGCCAAGCCGACTGCCGAGCCGGTCGTCAGGCCGACAGCCCGTGTTCTGGAAACGGTCAAGGACGGCAAGAGCGTCGAAAGGCCGTTTGAGAAAGCCGTCGAGAAGCCGGCGGCGAAAGCCGATCCCGTGCCGGAAAAAGTTGCCGCCAAACCCGCCGATAAGCCCGCGGAAAAGGCGGTCGACAAGCCCCGGGCCGACGATGCCAAACGGGTTGCCGCCATCCTCGCCGGCCAGTCCGCCGAGGCGAAACAGGCCTCCAAGAGCGCAGAATACCTGGTCTTGATCGGCGCCTTTGCCAATGAAGCCAACGTCAGGACACTGAAGGCGAAGCTCGCCGAAGAGGGAATCAAGACATTCACCGAGCCCCTGGAAACGCCGCAGGGCAGGAAGACCCGCCTGCGGGCCGGGCCTTTCGCCAGCCGGGAGGCGGCCGGCAATGCCCTTGAAAAGATGAAGCGGATCGGGGTTTCCGGGGTCGTGTCGGCCAAGCCATGACGGGTTTTGACTACCTGGCAATCGGTATTGTCGGCATCTCGCTGCTCTTCGGCTTGTGGCGCGGTGTGGTCGGCGAGGTGATCGCCCTCCTTGCCTGGATAGCCGCCATTTTTGCCGCAGTCGAGTTTGGCACACCGGTCGGGCATGCGCTGTTCGCCGGTCTGAGCGACCATTCCGTGCGGACCTTGGCGGGCTGCGTGGTGATCTTCATCGCCGTGCTGGTCGCCATGTCCGTGCTGAGCATGATTGTGCGCCGGATGGTCAAGGCCCTCGGGCTGTCCATTTCCGACCGCATTCTCGGCATGATTTTCGGGCTGGGACGCGGCGTCCTGGTATGTATGGTGCTGGTCGGGCTGGGCGGGATGACTTCAGCTCCGACCCAGGCATGGTGGCAGAACGCCATGCTTTCGGCACCCCTTGAAACCATTGTCCTGGCGAGCAAGCCGTGGTTGCCGGACGATTTGGCAAAACGAATTCGATTCAGCTAGGCAGGAAAAACTATGTGCGGGATTTTGGGTGTAATGGCGACGACGCCGGTCAATCAACTGCTTTACGACGGCCTGATGGTGCTGCAGCACCGCGGCCAGGACGCGGCGGGGATTGCGACGGCCGAAGGCAATACTTTTCACCTGCACAAGGGGCCGGGCCTGGTGCGCGACGTTTTTCGCACGCGCAACATGCGCGCCCTGCCGGGTAATTGCGGCATCGGGCACGTTCGCTATCCGACTGCCGGTTCGGCCTACAACTTTGCCGAAGCGCAGCCCTTCTACGTCAATTCACCCTTCGGCCTCGTGCTTGGTCACAACGGCAACCTGACCAATGCCGAGCAGTTGAAAGGCGAGATGTTCCGCCTCGACCGTCGGCATATCAATACCAATTCCGATTCGGAAGTGCTCCTCAACGTCCTGGCGCACGAACTGCAATCGGCCGCGCACGGCTATGAACTCGACGTCGATGCCATTTTTCAGGCGGTCGGCGGCGTCCATCGCCGTTGTCGCGGCGCCTACGCGGTCGTCGTCCTGATCGCCGGGTACGGGCTGCTCGCTTTCCGCGACCCATACGGCATCCGGCCGCTGGTCTACGGTCAGAACGAAACGTCGGAAGGCATGGAGTACCTTGTTTCCTCCGAGTCGGTCGCACTCGATACCCTGGGTTTCAGGATGGTGCGCGATATCGAGCCGGGTGAAGCGGTATTCATCGATTTCAATCACCAATTGCACAGCCGTCAGTGCGCTCAGCAGGCGATCTTCGCGCCCTGCATTTTCGAATACGTCTATCTGGCTCGCCCGGATTCGGTGATCGACGGCGTTTCGGTCTACGAATCGCGCCTGGCCATGGGCGAAAAATTGGCCGAGAAGGTCAAGCGGCATATTCCGGTTAGTGATATCGATGTCGTCATCCCCATTCCCGACTCCAGCCGGCCGTCGGCCATGCAACTGGCGCAGGTGCTGGGCATCCCGTTCCGCGAGGGCTTCGTCAAGAACCGCTACGTCGGCCGTACCTTCATCATGCCGGGTCAGGCGATGCGGCGTAAATCGGTGCGCCAGAAACTCAATACCGTCGGCCAGGAATTCAAGGGCAAGCGCGTCCTGCTGGTCGACGATTCCATCGTGCGCGGTACGACCAGCCGGGAAATCGTCGACATGGCGCGGGCGGCCGGCGCGGTCAAGGTTTATTTTGCCTCGGCGGCGCCGCCGGTGCGCTTTCCCAATGTCTATGGCATCGACATGCCGACGCGCGCCGAATTGATCGCGACTGGTCGCAGCGACGCGGAAATCGCCACCGAAATCGGTGCCGATGCGCTGGTTTACCAGGATATCGAGGCGCTCAGGGAGTCGATCACGTCGCTGCGCGGCGATCTGACCCTGTTCGATGCCTCCTGTTTTGACGGTTGCTACATCACCGGCGATATCGACGATTATTATCTCGATGCCGTCGAAGGCAAACGCGCCGGCAAGGCGACGAAGATCGATGACGACGGAGACGATCGCTCCTCGCAGCAACTGGTGCTGCAACTGGCTTCCGGAGGGCAGGACTGATGAGCGATTTGCCGACATATCGTCCAGAAACCCTGGCGGTCAGGGCCGGCCAGGAACGCAGCCAGTTCGGGGAGCATTCCGAGGCGCTCTACCTGACCTCCAGCTTCGTTTTCAACAGCGCGGCGCAGGCCGCCAGGCGTTTCTCCGGCGAGGAGGAGGGCAACGTCTATGCGCGTTTTTCCAATCCGACGGTCAGCGTCTTCGAGGAGCGCCTCGCCGCCCTGGAAGGCGCCGAGGACTGCGTGGCCACGGCCAGCGGCATGGCGGCGATCATGGCCACCGTGCTTGCCCACCTCAAGCAGGGCGATCATATCGTCGCCTCGAACAGCCTGTTCGGCGCCACGGTCAACCTGTTGTCGACCATCCTGACGCGCACCGGCATCACCACTACCTTCGTCTCGCATACCGACCCGGCGGCCTGGGCGGCGGCAATCCGTCCGGAAACCAGGCTCTTCTTCCTGGAGACGCCGTCCAATCCCTTGACGGAAATCGCCGATATCGCGGCGCTGTCGGCTATCGCCCACGCCCACGATATCCTGGTCGCAGTCGACAACTGTTTCTGTTCGCCCATCCTGCAGCGCCCGCTGGATCTTGGTGCCGACCTCGTCATCCATTCGGCGACCAAGTTCCTCGACGGCCAGGGCCGCGTCCTGGGCGGCGCCGTATGCGGCCCGCGCAAGCTGACGGAAGAAGTTTTCAAGTACCTGCGCACGGCCGGCCCGACGCTCTCCGCCTTCAATGCCTGGGTCCTGCTCAAGGGCCTGGAGACGCTCAAGCTGCGCGTCGAGGCACAGTCGGCCGCGGCGCTGCGACTGGCCGTCTGGCTGGAGGCGCACCCGAAAGTCGGGCGCGTCTTCTATCCCGGCCTGCCTTCCCATCCGCAACATGTCTTGGCCAAGGCCCAGCAGAAATCCGGCGGCGCCATCCTCGCCTTCGAGGTCAAGGGCGGCCGCGAGCAAGCCTGGCAGGTGGTCGACAATTGCCGCCTGCTGTCCATTACTGCCAATCTCGGCGATACCAAAACGACCATTACCCATCCTGCCTCCACCACTCACGGCCGCATCACCCCGGAAGCCCGGACCGCGGCCGGCATCAACGAAGGGCTGCTGCGCATCGCCGTCGGCCTCGAAGCGGTGGAGGATCTTCAGGCCGACCTCGAGCGGGGTCTGGCCCTTATCTGATCGATCAGCGGGCGGCAGGCGATGCCTGGGCGCCCGCACGGAGTTCCCATGCAATTTACCGATCTCGGCCTCAAGGCCGAACTTCTGCGCGCCGTCAGCGAGCAGGGCTATGACACGCCAACCCCCATCCAGCAGCAAGCCATCCCGGCCGTGATGACCGGTCGCGACCTGATGGCCACCGCCCAGACCGGCACCGGCAAGACGGCCGGCTTCACGCTGCCCATCCTGCACCGCCTGGCCGGTGGCGCCAACGATCGTCTGACCCGCGTCGCCAAGACGCCGCGTGTGCTGGTCCTGGTTCCGACGCGCGAACTGGCGATCCAGGTCGAGGAGAGCGTGCGCACCTACGGCAAGCATCTGCCGATCAACTCGCTGGCGGTCTTCGGCGGCGTCGGCATCAACCCGCAAATCGCCAACCTGCGCCGCGGCGTCGACATCCTGGTGGCGACGCCCGGTCGCCTGCTCGACCATGTACAGCAGCGAACCGTCGATCTTTCCGCCATCGAGATTTTCGTTCTCGACGAAGCCGACCGCATGCTCGACATGGGTTTCATCCGCGACATCCGCAAGGTCATCGCGCTCCTGCCCAAGCAACGTCAGAACCTGATGTTCTCGGCCACTTTCTCGTCCGAAATCCGGGAACTGGCGGCCGGCCTCCTGCACAACCCGGCCTCGGTCGATGTCGCCGCCCGCAACACGGCGGCCGAGACGGTGACTCAGCGCGTCATCGAAACCGACCGCGAAAAGAAGAAGGAACTGCTCTGTCATCTGTTCGCGACGCGTGGCTGGCATCAGGTGCTGGTCTTCGCGCGGACCAAGCACGGCGCCGATGCCCTGGCCCGTACACTGGACAAGGCCGGCATCAAATCGGCGGCCATCCACGGCGACAAGTCGCAGGGGGCCCGGACGCGCGCCCTCAGCGATTTCAAGGAGGGCAAGCTGGTGGCTTTGGTCGCCACCGATATTGCGGCGCGCGGCATCGACATCGACGCGCTGCCCTATGTCATCAATTACGAACTGCCGAATGTCGCCGAAGACTATGTCCATCGCATCGGTCGCACCGGCCGGGCCGGCATGGAGGGCGAGGCGATTTCGCTGGTCTGTCACGACGAACGGGGCAACCTGAAGGACATCGAGAAATTGATCAAGCGCACGCTTGAACGCGTCGTCGTGCCCGGCTTCGAGCAGTCTGCCACGGCCGCGCCGCGGCCGGTCCAGCCGCCGCGCGGGGGGCGCGCGCCGCAACGGGCACCAGCGCAAAAAAATGCACAAAAACCGGGGGGAGCCCAACAGCATCGCACGGGCAGCCGGCACCGCTGAGCGGGGTCATTTGGCAACGGGGCGGCGTCTGCTCTTGTCGGGGGGGTGAAAAACGTCTACTGTGGAAACTTAATTCGTTATTTCATATTGTTAACGCAGTTTCTTAAGGTGTTTTGGAGGACGGGATGCCCCCCCCGCAAAAAGTCCGCCTTGGCGACTTGCTGATCCAGCAAGGGCTGCTGACCGAGGAACAACTGAAAGCCTCCCTCGATGAACAAAAGCGTACCGGACGCAAGCTGGGACGGGTTTTTGTCGAGAGCGGCTACGTTACCGAAGAAGATATTTCGCAGGCCCTGGCCGGCCAGTTGCGAATCCCCTTTATCGATCTCAATAGTTTCACCCCCAAACCGGACCTGATCAAACTGCTGCCCGAGGCGCCGGCCCGTCGCTTTCGTGCCCTGGTCCTCGACCAGTTGCCGAGCGGCCGTTTGCAGATAGGCATGGCCGACCCGACCGATCTGCAGGCCTACGATGCAATTACCCGCCTGATGCGACGGGAAATCGAACTGGCTGTCGTCACCGAAAGCCAGTTGCTGGCCATGGTCGACCGCGTCTATCATCGCGGCGAACAGATTACCGGCCTGGCCAAGGAACTGACGGCCGAACTGGGCGACATGCCGATCGAGTTCGGCGACCTGCTCGGCTTGAATCCGGGTGCGGAGGACGCACCGGTTGTCAAATTGTTGCAGACTGTCTTCGAAGAAGCCATGCGTCTGCGCGCTTCCGACATTCATTTCGAGCCCCAGGATAAGGCGTTGCGCATACGCTTTCGGATCGACGGGGTGCTGCATGTCCAGACCGAGGCCGACGGCAAGGTGTCGTCGGCTGTGGCGTTGCGCCTGAAACTGATGTCCGGCCTCGATATTTCCGAAAAACGCCTGCCGCAGGATGGTCGCTTCAATATCAAGGTGCGCGGCAACCCGGTCGATGTCCGGATTTCCACCCTGCCGACACAGTTTGGCGAGTCGGTGGTCATGCGTCTGCTCAACCAGAACACCGGCCTGCTCGAACTGGACAGGATAGGCATGCCGGAGCGTGTCCTCGAACGCTTCCGCCACGCCCTGAAGCGGCCGAGCGGCATGGTACTGGTCACCGGCCCGACCGGTTCGGGCAAGACGACGACGCTCTACGCTGCCCTGAACGAACTGAACAGCACCGAAAAGAAGGTCATCACCGTCGAGGATCCGGTCGAGTACCGCCTGAGCGGACTCAATCAGGTACAGGTCCACGAGAAAATCGACCTCTCCTTCTCGCGCGTGCTGCGCACCGTCCTGCGCCAGGACCCGGACATCGTGCTGATCGGCGAAATGCGCGACCAGGAAACGGCCGAAATCGCCATGCGCGCTGCCATGACCGGGCACCTGGTGCTGTCCACCCTGCACACCAACGATGCCGTATCGACGCCGATCCGCCTGCTCGACATGGGGGTGCCGCGCTACATGGTCGCCCTGTCGGTGCATATGGTCGTCGCCCAGCGCCTGGTCCGGGTCATCTGCACCAACTGCCGGGACAGCTATGTCGCGACGCCGAGCGAACACGAATGGCTGCGCTACGAACTGGGCGACCGGGTGGACGCCCATGTCTATCATTATGGCCGTGGTTGCGCCCATTGCGCC
>JAJXVG010000055.1 GCA_021782315.1 Pseudomonadota bacterium
TTGCACTCTTGACGGCACAGTTAAAACCGATGGATTTTTGGTCAGGGCAAGGCGCAAAGCACAGCGATACCCAGTGGTATCGCGAGGATTTGCAACGCCGCCATGGCCGAAAAGACAAGGTTTTAAGTGCCAGAGAGCGTGCAACACTACACTAGGGAGCAACCCAATGAACAAAATGACCCTGCGTACCCTGCCTGCCCTGCTGTCGATCGTGTTTTCGGGCGGCGCTTCGGCGGCGGCCTTCCAGCTTATGGAGCAAAACGCAAGTGGCCTCGGTACGGCCTATGCCGGTTCGGCGGCAGTGGCCGATAATGCCAGCACAATTTTTTTCAATCCGGCGGGCATGACGCAACTCGGTGGCTTCCAACTGTCAACCGGGGTGACGGGGATCGGCCCGAGGTATGAATACCGTGACCAGACAGGCGTCCAGTCTGGCGGCAATGCCGGCAGTTGGAACGCCGTTCCCAATGCTTATTTCTCCGGGCAACTGAGCCAGGATTTGTTCATCGGCTTCGGCATTTCGTCGCCCTTCGGTCTCTCCACCGAGTATGACAGCGCCTGGGTCGGGCAGGCCATCGCCATCAAATCGACCATTACGACGGTCAATCTCAATCCGTCGGTCGCCTATCGGGTCAACGATAAACTATCGCTGGGATTCGGACTGAATTACCAGAATATCGACGCGGAGTTGACGCGGACAGGCGTTACCCTCAAGGGGGACGATTCGGCCTGGGGTTGGAATGCCGGCGCCTTGTTTACGCTTTCTCCGGCCATGAAAGTGGGCCTTTCCTATCGCTCACCGATCAAGTACACCCTGGACGGCTCGCTCAATGGCGCTCTTCCCGTCAAGGCCGATCTCAAATTGCCCGATACCTTCATCCTCTCGGTTTGGCAACAGGTGTCGGACCGCTGGGAAGCCATGGGCGATCTCTCCTATACGCGCTGGGATTCCCTGGGTTCGCTCAATGTCGTCAGCAACGGAAGTCTGCTGAGCAGCGAAGTTTTCAATTATGAAAATTCCTGGCGCTTTGCCTGGGGCGCGGCATACAAGGCTAGCGACAGGGCGAAGGTGAAATTCGGCATCGCCTACGATCGTACGCCGGTGCGCAACGATTACCGCTCGCCGCGGGTGCCTGACAACAATCGTCTTTGGCTTTCGCTGGGCGGACAATGGAATGCCGGCAGCTACGGCAAGATCGATGTCGGTTATGCCTATCTTTATGTTCGCGACTCCAGTATTTCGCAACCCGGATTAGTGGGTAATTACGATGCCAGCGCCCATATCGTCGGCATGCAATACTCGCTCGGTTTCTAAGCCGGCGGGGCCGAGGCGGAAATGCCAGCGCTTGAACTTGGTGGCATGACTCTGGGTCTGCGCGAAGGCGTGATCTTCCTGATCGCGCTGGTCGCCCTCTATATGCTCATCGTCATTCTGCGCATGCGTCGTTTGCGCAGGGCTCCGGAGATCGCCGCAGAAAAAGCCGCGCCCGTCGCAACTGCCGGCCCTGCGCAAATGGCGACCGACGCCGGTGAAACCTGGGCCCGCGCTTCCGAGGGAATGGCCGGCGATGCGCTGCGCCGAGGGCTTGAACAGGAAATCGATCAGTTGCGCGACGAGGTCGATTCAATCCGCGGCGAACTGGCTGCCTTGCGCGGCGACATGAAGCAGGAACTGGCATACCTGCGCGCCAGCCAGACCGTTTCCCCCATCTATGGAGATGCGATGCAGATGGCCGCCTCGGGCTACGAGCCGGCGGCGATTGCCGAACGTTGCGGTATTGCGCGCGCCGAGGCCGAATTGGTCGTCGCTTTGGCCAAGAGCCAGGAAAGTTGAGGCCGGTTATGACAGGACAAGAGCAGGTTACGGCGGGCGAAACGGGAGCAGGCGAAATACGCAGCAAATTGGTCACCCGTCTGGCCGTGGCCGGGGGGCTGGTTGCGTTGCTGCTCGGCGTGCTCGCCTTCTTCGACCATCTGGCTACAGTACCCGATGAGTCGGATTCACCCGTATTCACCAAGCCGATTCCGGTTGCGCCGAAAAAAGAAGTGAGCCAGCCGGTGACGCCGGCCGTCGACCTGGCGCCACCGCCTGTCGCAGAAGTTCCAGCCGAGCCGCCGCCGCCGCCCAAGGTCGAAGCGAACACGCCGCCTGTCATCGACGAGGAGCCGGCAGCCGCTTCGGAAAATCGGCCGAAACATGCCTCGGGGGCCGCCGGCCAAAAACCTGCTGCGGCGCGCCAGTTGACAGCACACGCCCGGTCAACTGCGCTGGAGCCGCCGCCGGATGCCGTGGTGCAAAAAGCACCTGTCGCCGGCGAGCCGGCGACAGCCAGGCTATCGCCCCGCGTGCCGGAAGCAAAGCCGGCCAGCGGGCCGGTCGTTTCCCGGCTTTTCTCCGGTTTCCTGCTGCAGGCGGGCGTGTTTTCCAGTACCCAGCGAGCCGAGGAGCTGCATGCGCGCTTGACGCTGAGCGGCGTCCCGTCCTCCCTGGAAACCCGCGTTCAAGTCGGGCCCTTCAAGACCCGCCAGGAGGCCGAAGCGGCGCAGGCCAAGCTCAAGGAATTGGGTGTCGACACCATACTCGTTCCGCCCCGAGGCAAGAACTAGTTTAGTGCTGGACGCTCTCCGGATAAGGCAGGCTGCAGCTAGAGCTTGAGTTTGGATATCGCCTTGAGGCCCTCGGCGATGTTGTTGCGGGCGGCCATTTCAACGGCCAATTGCAATCGCGTGACGAATGCGATGGCATCCCCGATACCAGCCTGGCCCGTCGATTGAACGGACTTGCGCATGAGCACGGTTCGGTCGCTGCTTCTGACCAGCGACCAGCCCATTTCCAGCTCGACATCGAGCGTGACGCCGATCATCGGCCGGCGCAGTGAAATCACCTGGACGTTGAGTTCGTAGTCGCCGCCGCCTCCCTGGATGACGCTTTTGAATACCCGGTTTCGGATGACCGCGTTTTCAATGGCGGCCTTGAGGTCGGCATCGGCGATATTGGTACTGTCCAGCCCGCCGGTTTCCGAGCCGCCATTGGTCTGGACACGCAGGCTGTACGGGTGGTGCTTGTCGATAGCCAGCAGCTGTGGCGTCATCGCCTCGCGACTGGCCGGCGAGGAGCAGGCGGTCAGCGTCAGGGCAAGGGCGGCAACCAGGATGGGGCGGCGCATTTACTTCGCGCCCTTGTAGATATTATCGACTACCTCATTGACCATTTCCTTTGGTGAAAGGCGGGTCAGCGAGGTATGGAAGGAGTTGCCGGTGGCCAGCGGGAAATCGGTTTTCGGGTCGCGGATGGTGACAGTCAGTTCCAGCATGTACATGGTGATGTCCCACATCCATTTGTCGACATAGGTGACGACGGCATCGACGCTGCCGGGCGCCACATCCGTTCCGGTGGTGACGGCGACCCCCTTGGTACGGAGCTTGTCGGCGATCAGGGCATAGGTATTGTCGTCATCGGCCAGTTTTTTGACATACATGGTCTTGATCGACGATAGGTTGGCCGAAGGGTCGACGCTGCCGGTTGCCCGGTTGACCGCGCAGCCGCTGAGCAGGGTGCTAATAAGCCCGACGACTGCCGCCAGTTTTAGAAGTTTGGTCATGTTCGCCCCTTTTCTTCATAATCGCAAAAATATCAGATTATGCCGATTGGCCTGCGATGCCGTTGACCTGGCGCAGAAGTCGTTCTTTCTCCCGCTTACGTCTGACTGGCCTGGTCGGCCAAAGCCGTCCGGAGGCGTCTGGCGAAAACCTTCATTTCCTTGGCGGCCTGGATGTCTCCATGGGCTTCGGCAACTGCGACGCCCTTTTCGTAGGCGGCCAGGCTGGCGGTGTGCTCGCCGGCGTCGGTGAGCGCCTTGCCCAGCGCCTTCCAGGCCGCCGAGTAACGCGGGTCGCGTTCGGTGGCCTCGCGGAAGCAGGGGACTGCCTTGGTCGGGTCGCCGGCTTTCAGGTACTCGTTGCCGAGCGAGAAGCGGAGCAGGGCGCCGTCACGCGGGCCGCCGAGCATTTTTTCCAGGGATTCGATACGTGGGTTCATGGCTTAGCAAGGCTAAAATAAGGTTTTGCAATTCAGAGACAGGAAAGCATTTCATGGCCAAGACCATTATCGCCACTCCGAGCGCGCCGGCCGCGATCGGCACCTACTCGCAGGCCGTTCGCGTCGGCGATACCGTTTACATGTCCGGGCAGATCGGGCTCGATCCGGCTTCCATGCAGATGGTAGACGGCATCGACGGGCAAATCGTTCGCGTATTTGAAAATCTCAAGGCGGTAGCGGAAGCGGCCGGCGGTTCGCTGACCGACATCGTCAAACTCAATGTCTTCCTGACCGACCTGGCCAATTTCGCCAGGGTCAACGAAACCATGGCGCGCTATTTCAACGAACCGTTCCCGGCCCGCGCCGCCGTCGGCGTCAAGGAACTGCCGCGGGGCGCCCTGGTCGAGGCCGACGCGGTGATGTTCATCGGCTAATCGGGGACAGATGACGACGAGCGGCTCTTCGCTCCCGGTTTCGCCGCCGATCCGTGCCGGGGAGGCGCTGCGCAAGAAGCTCGCCAAGATCGGCCTCCACAGCGAGGCTGATCTGCTCGTGCACCTGCCTCTGCGCTACGAGGACGAAACCCGAATTACCCCGGTCGGGCGGGCGTTGGGCGGCGAAGCGGTGCAGGTCGAGGTGGTCGTGCACAGCAACGAGGTGCAGTTTCGGCCGCGTCGGCAGATGATCGTGCGGGCGGCCGACACCAGCGGCGAGATCACGCTGCGTTTTTTCAGTTTCTATCCCAGCCAGCAGGCGACCTTGAGCGAAGGCTCGCGCATCCGGGCCTTTGGCGAGGTGCGCGGCGGCTTCTTCGGAAACGAGATGGTGCATCCCCGTTTCCGCAAGGTGGGCGAAGACGAGCCGCTGCCTGGTCAATTGACGCCGATTTACCCGACCACTGCCGGTCTGGCCAATTCGGCCCTGCAAAAATTGATCGGCCAGGCGCTGGTGGCCGGCGATCTCAGCGAAACCCTGCCGGAAGACCTGCGTCGCCGCCTGAAGCTGCCGGGTCTGGCACGCAGCCTGCGCTTCCTGCACACGCCGCCGCCGGGTACCGATCTCGACACCCTGCATGCCCGCAATCACCCGGCCTGGCGACGGGTCAAATTCGACGAGGTGCTGGCCCAGCAACTGTCCCTGCGCCGCGCCTACCTGGCCCGCCGCGAGCAGGGCGCGCCGGTGCTGGTGGCGCAGGAGGATCTCGGCGCCCGTCTGCTCGACCGTCTGCCCTTCGCGCTGACCGGCGCGCAATTGCGGGCAATGGCCGAGATCGCCGACGATCTCGGCCAGCCCTACCCGATGCAGCGCCTGCTCCAGGGCGACGTCGGCGCCGGCAAGACCATAGTCGCCGCGCTGGCCGCCTGTCAGGCGATTTCGGCCGGCTGGCAGGCGGCCTTCATGGCGCCGACCGAAATTCTCGCTGAACAGCACTATTTGAAACTGAAGGAATGGCTGGAGCCGCTTGGCGTTCACGTCGCCTGGCTGTCCGGCAGCCTGAAGAGCAAGGCCCGGCGCGAGCAACTGGCGGCGACGGCGGCCGGCGCGCAACTGGTGGTCGGCACCCATGCCCTGATCCAGGAGGGGGTCGATTTCGCCCGGCTCGGCCTGGCCATCGTCGACGAGCAGCATCGTTTCGGCGTTGCCCAGCGCCTGGCCTTGCGCAAGAAGGGCGATAACCCGCACCAGTTGATGATGTCGGCGACGCCCATTCCGCGGACCCTGGCCATGAGCTATTACGCCGACCTCGACGTGACGGTGCTCGATGAACTGCCGCCTGGCCGGACGCCGATCAAGACGCGGCTGGTCGCCGACAGCAGGCGGCAGGACGTGGTCGGTTTCATCCGCAAGCATGTCGAGGAGGGTCGCCAGGCCTACTGGGTTTGCCCGCTGATCGAGGAGTCCGAGGCCTTGCAGTTGCAGACGGCACAGGATATCTACGAACAGCTTTCCGTCGATTTGCCGGAACTGACGGTGGGTCTCGTCCACGGCCGCCTCAAGGCCGACGAGAAACAGGCGGTGATGGCCGCTTTTGCTGCCGGCCAAGTCGATGTGCTGGTGGCGACGACGGTGATCGAGGTCGGGGTCGACGTGCCCAATGCCAGCCTGATGGTCATCGAGCACGCCGAGCGTTTCGGTCTGTCGCAACTGCATCAGTTGCGGGGGCGGGTCGGTCGCGGTCAATACGAGTCGAGTTGCGTGCTGATCTATGCCGGGCCGCTCGGCGAGATAGCCCGACGGCGGCTGAAGATCATCTTCGAGCATACCGACGGTTTCGAGATTGCCCGCCAGGACTTGCAGATTCGCGGCCCCGGCGAATTTGTCGGTAGCCGGCAGAGCGGGGTGCCGCTGTTGCGCTATGCCGATCTCGACATGGATGCCGATCTCGTCGAGATGGCGCGCGAGGTGGCCGAGGACATGCTGGCCGGACATCCCGAACTGGCCGAACGCCATCTCCGGCGTTGGCTTGGCGCCCGGGAAGAACTGCTCAAGTCCTAACGGCGCTTCCGCTTGGCCGAGGCGACGATGCCTTCGCTCAGCGTTTTCAGGGCGGGCATGATCCGGGCTTCGCGCAGATAGATGACGCCGGTCGGTATCCGGCTGAATTCATCCGGCACCGTTTCGACGATCAGGTCCGCCACGTGGGACGACTGCTCGACGACGCGGCGCGGCATCAGCGTCCAGCCCAGGCCGACAGCGATGCAGCCGAGGATGCCTTCCAGTGTGCCGAACTCCATGGCATCGGCCACGGCATGGCCCTGGGCGCGTTGCCAGGCGATGGCGCGGGTGCGGTAGGCGCAGCCCTCGCGGAAGAGGATCAGCGGCAGGAGGACGGGATCGGTGCCGGCGGCATGCACCTGGACCAGTTCTTCGACGATTAGTTCGTCGAACTGCAGGTCGGGGTGGATGACCGGGCCGGCGACGAAGGCGCAGTCAAGCTTGTGATCGAGCACCTTGGCCGTCAGCGTGCTGGTGGTGTCGGTGAAGACGCGCAGTTCGAGACCCGGATGTTCGTTGCGGACGGCTTTCAGCGCGCTCGGCAGATGCAGGGCGGCAAAGGTTTCCATGGTGCCGATGCGCAGTTCGCCGGCGCTTTCGCCGACCTGGCGTATCGCGGCGCTGGTCTGCCGTTCGAGCATCAGCATCCGGCGGGCGTAATCGAGCAGCACCCGGCCCGAGGGCGCGAGTTCCAGGCCGCGGCCCTTGCGGAAGAAGAGTTCGGCGCCAAGCTCTTTCTCCAGCCGGCGAATTCGGCCGGTGACATTCGACTGGACGGTATTGAGCTTGCGTGAGGCAGCCAGAATGCCGCCTTCTTCAACGACGGTCTGGAAGGTTCGGAGGGCGGTCAGTTCCATTTTGTATCTCAAAAAAAGAATTGTTTGTTCAAAACAAATCACTTGAATTGATACTTTACTCCGTTTAATGTTCGCTTATCAATCAAAAAAAGGAACATCCCATGAGCGCGCAGAGAGAACGCCTCAAGGTGCTCGGCGCCGGCATCTTCAGCCTGATTCTGGTGCTTGGCGTGGCGCGTTTTTCCTACACCCCGCTGCTGCCGATGATGCAGAAGCAGGCCGGCCTTGGCCTGGCTCAGGCCGGCTGGCTGGCGGCGCTGAATTACGCCGGCTATCTGAGCGGCGCGCTGATCGCCTCGCTGATCAGCGACCTGGTGCTGAAAGACCGCCTCTACCGCATCGGCATGGTGGTCGCCATCCTGAGCACCGTGATGATGGGGCTGACCACCGATCCCCTGATCTGGATGCTGTCGCGCTTCCTGGCCGGCCTGAGCAGCGCGGCGGGGATGTTGCTGGGTACGGGATTGATCCTCAACTGGCTGATCCGCCATAATCATCGGCCCGAACTGGGTATCCATTTTGCCGGCATCGGTCTCGGGATTTCAGGTTGTTCGGTTGCCGTCTGGTTGATGACCGGCTGGCTCGACTGGCGGGAGCAATGGTTCGCCTTCTCCGCCATGGCCTGTCTGCTCATCGTGCCGGCCCTGGCCTGGTTGCCGGCACCCGATACCAGCCCGCTGACGAAAAGCGGCGCCCCGATGCACGACAATCCGCCCAGCCGGCTTTTCCTCGGCATTTTCATGGCTTCCTACTTCTGCGCCGGCTTTGGGTACGTGGTCAGCGCCACCTTTATCGTCGCCATCGTCGATCACCTGCCCGGCCTGGCCGGGCAGGGCGGGCTGGCCTTCCTCGCCATCGGCCTGGCGGCGACCCCGGCCTGCTTCAACTGGGATCTGATCGCCCGCTACACCGGCGACATCAATGCCCTGATCCTCGCCGCCGCCTTGCAGGTCGTTGGCATCGTCTTGCCGGTGGCGGTGGGCGGCCTGCTCCCCACGCTGTTCGGGGCACTCCTTTTCGGTGGTACCTTCATCGGCATGGTCAGCCTGGTCCTGACCATGGCCGGGCGCTATTACCCGACGCGGCCGGCCAAGATGATGGGCAAGATGACGCTTTCCTACGGCGTTGCCCAGATCATCGGGCCGGCGATAGTCGGCTGGCTGGCGACGCGGCTCGGCAACTATTCGATCGGCCTCTATAT
This sequence comes from Pseudomonadota bacterium, assembly GCA_021782315.1. Lineage (GTDB taxonomy): Bacteria > Pseudomonadota > Gammaproteobacteria > Burkholderiales > Rhodocyclaceae > Azonexus. The sequence goes on from JAJXVG010000055.1 coordinate 8,594, forward strand.
CGCGGCCGGAGTCATGATGGTGGGGGTCGCGCTGTTGGCTATACTCAAACTGGTGGAAAGGCGCGATGCCAGAGTGGTGATCGCACCCTGCTTGCAGAGCTGAACGGAGGGACAACGGATGTTCAAGGGAATACTGATCGAGAAGGACGATGCCGGTTACCGGGCGGCGGTCGAAGACATCGATGAAAACCGGCTGCCGGAGGGCGATGTCACGGTACGCGTCGCCTACTCGTCGCTGAACTACAAGGACGGCCTGGCGATTACCGGCAAAGGGCCTGTCGTGCGCAAATTTCCCATGGTGCCGGGCATCGACATCGCCGGCACGGTGGAAAGCAGCAGTCATCCCGATTGCCGGCCCGGCGACCGGGTGCTCCTCAACGGTTGGGGCGTCGGTGAAACCCATTGGGGCGGGCTGGCCCAGAAGGCACGCCTCAAGGGCGAATGGCTGGTTCCTTTGCCGGCCGCCTTCTCCGAGCGCCAGGCGGTGGCCATCGGCACCGCCGGTTACACTGCCATGCTGTGCGTAATGGCGCTCGAACGTCAGGGCGTCGCGCCGGCCGACGGTGAGATCGTCGTCACTGGCGCCGCCGGCGGCGTGGGGAGTGTCGCCGTCGCCGTGCTCAGCAAGCTCGGCTACACCGTTGTCGCCGTCAGTGGCCGACCCGACGAGGCGGCTTACCTCAAACAGCTCGGCGCCAGCGAGGTGCTCGACCGCTCGGTCTTCTCCAGCCCTGGCAAGCCGCTGGGCAAGGAACGCTGGGCCGGGGCGGTCGATGTCGTCGGTAGCCACACCCTGGCCAATGTCTGCGCCACCACCAGGTATCGCGGCGTCGTGACCGCCTGCGGTCTGGCTGGCGGCATGGATTTTCCGTCATCGGTGGCGCCCTTCATTTTGCGCGGCGTGACCCTGGTCGGTATCGACAGCGTGATGTGTCCGCGTCCGGAGCGCCTGATTGCCTGGCAGCGACTGGCCTGTGATCTCGATATCGCCAAGCTGGGCCTGATCACGCACGAGGTGGCACTGGCCGAGGCGATTCCGACTGCGGCGCAGTTGATGGCTGGCAAGGTGCGCGGGCGGGTCGTCGTCGATGTGAATCGCTAAAAGGAGAAAATTCAGATGCCTTACGTCAATATCAGGATTACCCGGGAGGGCGCAACCGCCGAGCAGAAGGCTCGCCTGATCCAGGGGGCGACGCAATTGCTGGTCGATGTGCTGGGCAAGAACCCGAAAACAACCGTTGTCGTCATCGATGAAGTCGATACCGACAACTGGGGCGTCGCCGGCGAGTCGATCACCGTCCGCCGGGCGCGGGGCGAGTAGGTCTTGCCTTTGCCTTCTTCCAAACGTCAGACGATTAAACAATGAGCTACCTGTTCGAACCCCTGAAACTGCGCGAAGTCACCCTCAACAATCGTGTCGGTATCCCCCCGATGTGCCAGTATTCGGCGTGCGACGGCATGGCCGGCGACTGGCATTTCGTCCATTACGGCAGCCGGGCGGTGGGCGGCGCCGGTCTGATGATACTCGAAGCGACGGCGGTGACGCCGGCCGGCCGGATCAGTCCGGGCGATCTCGGATTGTGGAAGGACGAGCAAATCGAGCCGCTGGCCCGGATCGCCCGCTTCGCCCGGACGCAGGGCTGCGTGCCGGCCATCCAGCTCGCCCATGCCGGACGCAAGGCCAGCGTCGGCCTGGGCTGGGAGGAGCAGAAAGGCCTGAGCGCCGAGGAGGGCGGCTGGCTGCCGGTGGCGCCGTCGCCCCTGGCTTTCAGCGAGGCCTATATCCAGCCGCATGAACTCGCTGCCGGCGAAATCGGCGAAATCGTTGCGCACTTCGTCGCCGCGGCAAAAAGAGCCTTGGCTGCCGGCTTCCAGATTATCGAAATCCACGCGGCGCACGGCTATCTGCTGCACCAGTTCCTGTCGCCCCTGTCGAATCGGCGCACCGATGCCTACGGCGGGTCTTTCGAAAATCGCACCCGCCTGCTTCGCGAGGTGGTCGCCGCCTTGCGTACCGTCTGGCCGGAGCGCCTGCCGCTGCTGGTCCGCCTGTCGGCCACCGATTGGGTCGATGGCGGCTGGTCGGCCGACGAAACGGTCGAACTTTGCCGGCGGTTGAAGGATATGGGCGTCGACCTGGCCGACGTGTCGACGGCCGGCCTGCTGCCGACCGCGAAAATCCCGGTCGGTCCCGGTTTCCAGACCGGGTTCGCGGCGCGGGTGCGTCATGAAGCCGGCTTGCCGACGGCGGCGGTCGGTCTGATCACCTCGGCGATTCAGGCCGAGCACATCATTCGGACCGGGCAGGCCGACATGGTCCTCGTCGGCCGGGAAATCCTGCGCAATCCCTACTGGCCGCAGCAGGCTGCGCAGGAACTGCGGCAGACCGGCCTCTGGCCCAAGCAGTATCTGCGCGCCGCGCCGGCCGGTGCGCAGGGGCGCTGAAGCCTCGGCCAATAGGGAAAGTCGAGCTTTTGCCGTTGGCCGGGAACTTTCCAAAAAAGCGCTGTCTACCTCGCCTCATAAATTTTTCACCTGTGAGGTTATTCATGGACGAACTGTCCTTGCTGGGCGTCGGCATTCCCGTGTTCATTCTGTGCCTGGCGCTGTTGATGGGCCTGAAGCTGTCGTCGAAAAAGTCTTACCACTAGCGCAGTGTTGCACGCTCTCCGGTACTTAAAGCCTTGTCTTTTCGGCCATGGCGGCGTTGCAAATCCTCGCGATACGACTGGGTATCGCTGTTGTTTGCGCCTTGCCCTGACCAAAAATCCGTCGGTTTTAACCGTGCCGTCAAGAATGCAACACTACACTAAGCAAAAAGCCGGGAATCCCCGGCTTTTTGCTTAGTGGCCGGCTCGGCCAACTAGGCGACAAATGCTTCGACGATGCGCGCCACTTCGGCCGGCTGGTCGTGGTGCAGCATGTGGTCGGCCTGGTCGATCCATTCCTCGCGCAAATCAGCAAAACAGGCCTGGCGGTCCGCCCAGTCGCCCGGCCGTGTGTCGAATTCGCGAATCACCCACGACTGCCTGCCGGCTACCCACAAGACCGGGCAGACGATCCGTTTCCAGATCGCCATCGATTCTTCCAGGCGGAACAGATAGGGGGCGGGCGCCTTGTGCCACGGATCGCCGTTCCAGATTATGCCGTGGCGCCGGTCGCCGCCCCTGGTTTCGCCGTCGCCGACGCGGGCGAGGTGCTTGGCCAGGAATTCGGCCCGTTCCGGCGTCAGGAAACGATCGGTATGCAAGAGACGACGGGCGAAGGCGCCGCGGTCGGCATAGGAATGCATGCGCGGCGGGATCTTCAGGGCGCCCAGCCATTGCTGATAACGTTCCGGCGCCATATCCGGAGTGGTCGGGGCGATACCGAAACCTTCCAGCGATACCACGCGCTCGGCCCGCTCGGGGCGGATGCCGGCATAAAGGCAGGCCAGGATGCCGCCCATGCTGTGGCCGACCAGCCTGACCGGACCTGACGGCGCGTAGCGGTCCACGATGGCTTCCAGGTCGCCGATGTGTTCGGCGAAGAAATAGGGGCGGTTCAGCCATTCCGAATTGCCGAAACCGCGCCAGTCGGGGGCGACGATGTTCCAGTCGCGCTGCAAGGCGTCGACGACGAACTGAAAGGAGGCCGAGACATCCATCCAGCCGTGCAGTAGGAAGAGCGTCGGCGCCTGTGGTTTGCCCCAACGCCGGATGTGCAGGCGAACGTCAGGCAGGTCGAGGTATTCGGAGCGCGAGGGCTGCATCGCGAAGATCAGGCGAGCAGTTTTTTCAGTGCGGCTTCCAGCCGCTCCGGCGTAAAAGGCTTGGACATCCAGCCGCTGGCACCGGCCGCTCTAAACTGGGCTTTCATGTCCTCGGAGGTCTCAGTGGTGAGGACCACTATGGGTACGTTCTGGTTGAAATTGCCTTCCCGAATCGCCTTGACCATGCCCAGGCCATCCAGACCGGGCATGTTCTGGTCGGAAATGATCAGGTCGATTTTGGCTTGCCTGAATTGTTCGAGACCGGCACGACCGCCGGCGGCTTCCAGGATCTCGTAACCCATCGGCTGCAGCGTGGCTTTCAGCATGTTGCGGATGGTGGTCGAGTCGTCGACGAGCAGGATGGTGGTCATGGCGGTCTACCGGGGCAGTTAAGCAGGCGTAGATTGTGCCATGCGTTCGAGACCGGGTGCAGCCAAAATCGACAGGGTTTCCGGACCAGGGGGCTTGATCATGTTCAACGTCGGCATCTGCCCAAAATCACCAAGCACAAGCCGACCTGACGAGGCGGCCTTCCCGTGCGTCTGCGGGAAGCTGGCATTCGACTTGAATTAAATGCGATATGAATAGATACTTGCTTGCCTGCTTCCTTTTTAGACCGCGATACCCGCCATGAAAACGATCAGCGCCGATACCTGGATCATGTCTCTGCCACGCGATTGGCTTGAGAAAGGAGCAACCGAAACCGGAGGGTTCTACTTTGAGTCGCCGGACGGCGAAAAAGGGATTTACATTGCCTCGTGGAATATCGCCGACCACGATGGCGGATCGGCTGAAGAGGTCGCTGAATTCTTCAAAGCCACCGACGCTAAATTGCTCCACAAAATGGAGGGCTATTCATGGCTGACTGTTGAGGAACAGACCAGCCGTGCCGCTACCTCGATAACGATGGTTGTCGACAGTCTTGCCGAAGCAGAAAGCTATCGTATCGTGGGGAAAACGCTGGTCAGTCTGCCGATTGTGGTAAGAGCCTCCTTCCAGGACTATGGCTGCTCGGACTACGCTGCCTCGCAGGCTTTTCTGGCGCCGCTTGTCGAGTCCCTGCAACTCCAGGCTCGGCAAAACTGACATCGAAAACCGTCGGCCTCGCGGCAGGGGAGGTTTGGCGCAAACTTGTCATTCCATATGGTTTGCGGCATAATGACGAAGTCGTATCCCAATGAACCTCAAATGCCTTTGGGGTTCATTGAATGCTTCCTCTGGCCTTGAACACCGTGCTGCCGCAATCAATGCGCATCAAGTCGGCAGATCGGGGCGAATAGCCTTCCGACGAGCGCATTATCTGTTTTGAAGATACTGCTGACGTACTGAAGCTCATGACCGAGGCTCGCCTGGTTCTGTTGCATGCACTCAAAGAGATGCCCGGCTCAATAACCGAGATTAATAGGAATCGTAGCGTAGTGAGGTGCGATGTCGATGCATTGGAACATCCGGGCTGGCCACAGTTGCCAGTAAGGTGCTACCAGGGCACGCGGATGCAAGAGCTCAGAGCGACCGCCAAGCGATTTAGCCTAGGGGTCGAGATTGCTTAACAGGCATCGGCGCCAGGTCTCCGAACCTGTAGGCGGCCGTCACCCCGCCGTCCATCAGAAAATCACTGCCTGTGATGAAGCTGCCGTCTGGTCCCATCAGTAGCGAGGCGACGTTGCCTATCTCGTCCGGGGTGCCGGCGCGGCCTACGGCGCAAGCCTCGATCATGCGGCGATAGCCGGCGCCGCGTGGCCCGTTGAGTTCGTCACGGGCGAGCGGCGTGATGATGATTCCCGGGCTAATGGTATTGATCCGCGCCCCACGATGTCCCCAACGAATCGCTTCGGCCATCACCCGCAGCGAGTTGCCGCGTTTGGAAAGCTGGTAGGCATGCAGGGTATCGGCGACCCGAGCCGGCTGCAGCATGTCCAGTTGCAGCAGATCGTCGGTGGGCGTGATGGCCAGCAATCGGTCCTCTTCAGCCGTCAAGGCCGGCAGCCTGTGACCCGATTGCGACGAGATGACGACGCCCGAGCCACCGCGCGCTATGACCCCGCCGAACATTTCGAGCAGCAGGGCGGTGCCGTACAGGTCGACTTTCAGGATGGTGTCGATCGGCGCTTGCGAGGGGGAAACGCCGGCTGCATGAACAAGCCCCGTGATATTGCCCAAGGACTGAGCCTTGTCGACGAGGGCTTGCACCGATTGACGGGAGGAAATATCGACGGCCATCGCACTGACGTCGAATCCGGCGTTCGCCAACGTTTCCGCCGCTTCGAGCGAGGCCTCCTCGGTGAGGTTGGCAAGGAGCAGGTGTTTTCCGGCGCCTACGCGGCGTGCAATGGATTGACCGATGAAGCCGGCGCCGACCACAACGATGACTTCTTTCATTTTCATTCTCCTTCGGTGTGTATGCAATGCGAATCAGCGATCGAGGTGGCAGGCGTTTCCCTGGTCTGCGTCGCCGGCGGTGTGCCGTATTGCGCGTCACTGACCTTTTCCATCCAGGTCACGGCGCTCCCCGCAAGCTGCTCCTGGATGGCGATATGGCTCATCCCGGTAGTCGGCGCCGCACCGTGCCAATGGCGGACGTTGGCCGGAATTGTTGCCACGTCGCCGGGCCGAATCTCCTGCACCGGGCAAGCTTCCTGCTGCACGCGTCCGCAGCCTGCTGTCACGATCAGTGTCTGACCGGCCGGATGGGTATGCCAGTCGGTCCGCGCACCGGGTTCGAATGTGACCAGCGCCCCTGAGACCGTGGCGGGCAGCGCTGCGGCAAACAGCGGGTCCACCCGCACGGAGCCAGTGAACCATTCCTTCGGGCCGGAGTAAGAGGCCTGTGAGCCAGCCCGGGCGACGGTGAGCGTCGGCGTTTCGTCATGTAATGCTTGAGTCATGGTCATACCTTTCGGGTTCGCTTTGATTCGTTTGATCAGGTATTGCGGACAGCCTCGCCCAGCCACTTGACTATGGCGGGGTCGCGGTGATCGAAGAAGGCGCTCCGGCCTGTATCCAGCGCGGCAATCGCAGCCATGTCGTCGCTATCAAGCGCGAAGTCGAAGATGCGAAAATTCTCCGCGATGCGCTCGGCGCGCACCGACTTCGGAATGGCGACGACGCCGCGCTGCAGCAGCCAGCGCAGCACGATCTGGGCAAGGCTGCGGCCATGCTTGGTCGTAAGAGCGGACAGCACCGGATTGGCGAAAAGATTGTTGCGGCCTTCCGCGAAGGGGCCCCAGGACTCGATCTGCACCCCGTTTTCGCGCAAAAATTTCGCCGCATCGGTCTGCTGGCAGAAGGGGTGTGTCTCTATCTGGTTGACGGCCGGCACGCTGCGGTTATGCACGATCAGGTCCATCAAGCGGTCCGGATGGAAATTGCTGACACCGATGGCGCGGATTCGGCCGGCATCGTAGAGCTCTTCCATGGCTCGCCAGGCGCCGTACACATCGCCGTAGGGCTGATGGATGAGGTAGAGATCGAGATAATCGAGTTGCAGGCGGGCAAGGGAGCGCTCAAAAGCGCCTTTGGTCTTTTCATGACCGGCATCGGCAAGCCACAGCTTGGTCGTCACGAACAATTCCTCGCGGGGGATGCCGCTGGCCTTGATCGCACGCCCCACCGCTTCTTCGTTGCCATAGGAGGCGGCCGTATCAATGAGCCGGTAGCCGACGCGCAAAGCTTCGCCAACTGCGGCTTCGCACTGGGCGGCATCGCTCATCTGATAGACTCCGAAACCCAGCATGGGCATCGTAACGCCATTATTCAAGGTGGTGTGTTGCATTCCGTTTTCTCCTGTCTTGTGCGATAAAAAAATTAGCCTGGACGGCCATCCCGTGAAAGTTGAAGGACTGCATCGGAATCCGGGCATGTGCTGTCGAAGAAACGAATGGTGCGAGCCGACACCATCAGGGCGGCGAGCAGCAGCAAGGCTGCCGCCCCCATGGTGATACCGGTGTGAAATGCCATTTCGGCCGCATCGAATAGCGGGGGATGCCCGCCGGCATAGACCACGACCAGCAAGGCGAGTCCCAACGAGGCGCCGAGTTGGTGGGCAACATTGACGAGCCCGGACGCAGCGCCGGCGTCTTGACTGGCTACCCCCGCGACACCGGCCACGGTGAGGGGCGCCAATACCCAGCCCTGGCCAAATCCGATCAGCAACATCGGCAGCACGATCCCGCCAAGGTAGGATGTCTGTACGGCGCTAAGGCTGAGCCAGGCGAGACCCAGCACGCATAGCGCCAAGCCAACCAACAGCATGCGACGCTGACCTATTCGATGGGCGACGCGGGGAACGCTCACCGATGCCAAAAACTGCGGAACCGTCACCGGAATAAACGCCAATCCGGCCTGCATGGGGCTGAAACCCAAAGCGCCCTGCAAATATTGGGCGGTAAAGAACCAGAAGCCAACCATCCCGGAAAGGAAGAGCAGACGTGCGAGATAGGCGCCGTTGCGCTGTCGGTCGGAGAGCAGTCCAAGCGGCAGCAATGGCTGACTGGCGTGCCGCTCGATCCACAGGAAGGCGCTCAGCAGGAATATCCCCGCCAGGATGCCGCCTTGGGTGAGCGTTGAGTTCCAGCCGGCCTCGGCTGCCTCGACGATACCGAAGACCAGCGCGCACATGCCGAGCGTAGAACTAAGCGCACCGGCAATATCAAAGCGCCCGGCATGACGCGGTGTCTCATGGATGACGCGAAGGCTGCCGGCGATCAGCAGCGCCCCGATCGGCAGATTGATGAAAAAGCCGGCGCGCCAGGAAATCAGGTCTGCCAACAGACCGCCCAGGACCAGACCCAGCGTGGCGCCGATTCCCGCTGCTGCCGCATACCAGGCCAGGGCGCGATTTCGCTCATGCCCTTCCGCGAAGTGTGTTGCAATCAAGGCCAGCGTTGACGGAGCGAGTACGGCGGCACCGAAACCCTGCATAGCGCGAAAGGCGATCATCCAGGCAGGCGATTGCGCCGCACCGATTGCCAACGAGGCCAGCGTGAAAATGCCGAGTCCGGTCATGAACATGCGCCGCCGGCCGAGAATGTCACCGGCCCGTGCGCCGAGTAGCAGGAAACCGCCGAAGGCGAGGGTGTAGGCGTTCTGGATCCACGACAGACCGGCAGACGTAAAGCCCAGCGCAGCCTGGATTCTGGGCAGACCGGTTAGAACGATCGAGATGTCAACGACGAGCATCAGATAGCTCGTCATGATGATAACGAGCACCATTCCTTGATGCTGTTTTGTTTGAAGGGAGAGATCGCTCATTTCCTGCCTTGCTGATGCCAAAACCGTAGTGGGCTGCCTGTTTCGGGTCCGGCGTGTGAGTTCAAAGCGGGCGATGCGGTCGCGTCGCCCCGGTCCGGTCTTACAAGGCACGCTTGAGGATGGCGGCCAGCACATCCTGCGTGTAGGTCTCTGCCAGACCGAACCACTGCGCGTTACCCCGCAGGTTGTCGAGGATGGCCGGCAGGTCCGCTTCCGTAATGCCCAGCTGCGACAGGCGCGTCGGCGTGCCGATCTTGTCGAACCATTTCTCCAGCGCGGCAATGCCCTCCTCCGCGCTGTGCAGGCCGAACAGCTTCTGCGCAAAACGCTCGAACTGCGCCGGCTTGCGTTCGTTGTACCACTTCATCCAGGCCGGCATCACCACCGACAGGCCGGCGCCATGCGGCACGTTGAACA
>JAJXVG010000257.1 GCA_021782315.1 Pseudomonadota bacterium
AGTTCCAGTCCGGCTGGCAAAGAATGCCGACCCGGAAGCCTTGCGCTTCGAGCAGGCGTCCGATCAGGGCCATGCCAAAACTGGGGTGGTCGATATAGGCATCGCCGGTAACCAGGATGATGTCGCAGGAATCCCAGCCCAGCAACTCCATTTCGGCTTTGGACATGGGCAGGAAGGGAGACGGGCCGAAGCGATGCGCCCAGAATTTGCGATAACCGAAGAGTTGGTGCGGAACTGACTGATTTGGATCCATGCGATATTTTACCCGAGTGCGCCTGGGTGCATGGCATACTTGGCCCTCACCACAAATTCCAAACCCCTTGCGCGATGATGATTTCCCCCGCCCGCGAACAGGCCGGTGTGCTGATTGTTTCCGTAAACGGCCGTATTGACCACACGACGAGCGAAGAGTTCGCCGTAGCGCTTGATCCGCTGCTCGATCGTTGTACCCGGGGCTTTGCCCCGCTTCTCCTCGATTTTTCCGGTGTCGATTACATCAGCAGCGCCGGCCTGCGTGTGCTGATGATGGCATCCCGGCGTTCGAAAGCGCAAAAAGGCTCTTTTGCCATCGCCGGGCTGCAGCCGATGGTTCAGGAAGTATTCGCCATCAGTCGCTTCAACCTGATTGTTTCCTGCTATGCCAGCGTCGACTCGGCCTGTAAAGCTATCGTATCATGAGACAGGTCGTGTTTTGGGGAACCCGCGGATCGCTGCCGGTAGCCTTGACCCATCGCGACGTACGCGAAAAGATAATTGCCGCCCTGACGGCTGCGAACGGTAAGATTTTCAATAGCAGGGAAGCGCTGGATGAATTTGTCGACAAACTGCCGTTTGCAGTTGCCGGCACCTTTGGCGGCCATACTTCATGCGTCGAAATCGTTACCGACGGCCGCGAACATTTCATTTGCGACATGGGCAGCGGTGCCCGTCCCCTTGGCCAGGAAAAAATAACCCGCCACGGCATAGCCAATCCGCAGACCTACCATATCTTCATTTCCCATCTGCACTGGGATCACTTGATGGGCTTTCCCTATTTCGCGCCCATGTACATCGCCGGCAACCGCATCGTCGTTCACGCCTGCCATGAAGAAGCCGAACAGGCCATTCGTCAACAGATGCAAGCCCCCAATTTCCCGGTCGACTATTCGCAAGCGGGGGCATGTATCGCATTCGACCTCATGACTCCGGGCGAACCGCGCTACATCGCCGGCCTCAACGTCACGCCCAAACGACAAAAGCACGCCGGCGACTCTTACGGCTATCGTTTCGAAAGCCTGGACCGCACCGTCGTCTACTCAACGGATTCCGAGCACGCCTTGGACGATCCGTCCGTACACGAAGCGTTCAGTCGTTTCTTCGACAAGGCTGACCTGGTTATTTTCGATGCCATGTACTCCCTGGCCGAAGCCGTTTCCGTCAAAGCGGACTGGGGGCATTCCAGCAACATCGTCGGCGTCGAATTGTGCCAGGTTGCTTCGGTCAAGCGGCTCGCCCTCTTTCATCACGAGCCGGTCCATGACGACAAGCAACTTGCCCGGATGGTCGTCGAGTCCCGCCGTCTGGAGCAGATAACCCGCGGCAGCCGCCTTCCGCTCGAAATTCTCTCCGCCTATGACGGACTGACCATCGAACTGTGAACAGATTTCTCAGTCTGCCCCTTGCCCTGATCCGGGCCGGCCGAGGCCGGGCGTTTCCATTGCTGCTCCTCGTCGTCGGGGCCATGCTGCTCCATGTCATCGAGCGAACGCCCCTGCTTAGCATACGCGAAGCCCAGTTCGACCAATACCAGCGTTTGTCCCCGAGGGCCCGCGAAAACGAACCGGTCATCGTCGTCGGTATCGACAGTCAAAGCCTGGTGAAATACGGCCAGTGGCCTTGGTCGCGCGATCTCGTCGCCAAACTGATCAATAAAATTCAAGCCGGCAAACCGCTGGCCCTGGGCCTCGATATCGTTTTTGCCGAACGCGATCGCTATAGCCCGGCACTACTCGGGACACAGATACCGGGACTTGGCCAAGATATTCTGGCAAGCCTGCCCGACCCCGACCAGCAGTTGGCGAAGGCACTCACCAGGCATCCCGTGGCTCTCGCCGTCATAGGTTTGAGCAAGACACTGCCCGGATCGACACAGCCGGCCCGGCCCCTGCCCAGGTTTGGTCAGAAAACACTGTTGAGCCACAGCATTCCCGAGTATGTCGCTGCCCTGACCAGCCACTCGCTGCTTGAAAAGTCCGCTGCCGGCGAAGGCCTGATCAATGCCAGTCCAAGCGTTCTGCAGTCGGACAACGAACGCGGCGTGTTGCGGCGCGTGCCAACCCTGGCTTTTATCGATCAACTTCCCTTTCTCTCGCTGCCGCTCGAAATGGTCAGGCTGGCTCTCGGCGAGGGCGGCCAGGTGATAGCGGAAAGCGGGCCGCAGGGAATGACCGCCATTCACATTGGCGACTATCGGTTGCCGACGCAAGACGATGGTGAATTGCTGCTGCACTTCGGCCAAGCCTCGTCCAATTACTACCTGTCGGCCGCCGATGTGCTGGCCGATGTGCATCCGCCGGAAATCTTCGCTTCCCGTTTCGTTATCGTCGGCTTTAACAGTACCGGTTTGCAGGATCGGGTCGTCACCCCGCTCGGCGAAAACCTGCCCGGTATTGACGTTCATGCCCAGGTCATCGAAAGCCTGCTCAGCGGCGATGCCCTGCGTCGCCCTTACTGGCTGGCTTGGCTGGAAGTAAGCACGCTTTTGCTGAGCGGCCTGCTTCTCATTACGGCAATCCCGGTACTAAGGCCGCATTATGCAGTACTCAGTTTTTCCGCTTTGACCTTGACCATCCTGGGTTGCGGCTATCTCGCCTTTCTCACGGGGCGCTATCTGTTCGACGGCATTAGCCAGGTCTTGCTGCTCAGCCCGGTATTCATTTCACTGCTTGGCAACACCCTGATTGCGGCAGATAGCCAGCGCCGCGACGCGGAATGGCAATTGCAGAAGAGCCGGGAGGAAGCCGCTCGCATTACGGGCGAACTGGATGCAGCCCGACGCATCCAGATGGGTTTGCTGCCGGACCCGGCCAGCATCTTTGCCAACGAGGAGCGCTTCGCCATTGCCGCCCTGCTTGAACCGGCCCGTGCGGTCGGCGGCGATTATTACGACTGTTTCATGCTCGACGGACGGCGCCTCTGCCTGACCATCGGAGACGTGTCCGGCAAGGGCGTGCCGGCCAGCCTGTTCATGGCCATTGCCAAGACCCTGACAGGGACATTGATGCGTCAACGTACCGATCTCGGCTGCGCGGTACGCGAACTGGAAAGCGAATTGTCCCGGGAGAATACCGAATATCTTTTCATCACCGCCTTCATCGCCATACTGGATGTCGCTTCGGGTGTCATGGAATACGTGTGCGCCGGTCACGATGCGCCGGTGATATTGCGCATTGGCGAGTTGTCGCGCATCGACACTGCAGCCCTCGCCGGTCCACCGCTATGCGCGGCAAACGGCTATCCCTATCAGGCGGATCGCGTTCAATTGCAGCCGGGCGATCGCTTATGCCTGTTTACCGATGGTGTTACCGAAGCCGACAACGGCATGACCATGTTTGGCGTGGCCGGTCTGCAAACTGCTCTCCTGGCCGGTGCGCCGACAGGGATTCAAGCCGCGGCCAGCCTATTGCGGGATGCCGTCCGCGACTTCGAGGCAGGCCGGTCGCCGTCCGACGACCTGACGCTAATGCTGGTGCAATGGAACGGCAGTCCGCTCAGCGAACCTTGATCTCGACACGCCGGTTTTTCGGTTCCTCGACCTCGTCGCCG
>JAJXVG010000258.1 GCA_021782315.1 Pseudomonadota bacterium
CAACGGCCGGCGCGAATCTTTCGCCCATCTGCCCATCCCGCGCATGACCAATACCATGATGCTGGCCGGTGACCACGATCCGGCGGAAATCATCCAGTCGGTGAAGAAGGGTATTTACGCCGCCAATTTCGGCGGCGGCCAGGTCGATATCACCAGCGGCAAGTTCGTTTTCTCGATGAGCGAGGCCTACCTGATCGAGGACGGCAAGGTGACGCGTCCGATCAAGGGCGCGACGCTGATCGGCAACGGCCCGGACGCCCTGACCCGGGTCTCGATGATCGGCAACGATCTCCGGCTCGATCCCGGCGTCGGCACCTGCGGCAAGGATGGCCAGAGCGTGCCGGTCGGGGTCGGTCAGCCGACCCTGCGTATCGATGGACTGACGGTGGGTGGTACTGCATAATAAATCATTCGTTTGTCGTAGGATGGCCTTATGAAAGTCTTACTGATCGCGCTTGGGTTTTTGACGATGAGCGCAGCGGCGCAAGGGCAATCGACGCTTCCTGAGCGCCTGAAGGCGGTTCAGGGCGATCCGGTCGTGCTCAAGGCGGCGCTCGATGCAGGGCGCAGGACAACCTTCTTCTGCGCCAATTGCCATGGCGAGGAAGGCATCAGCAAGGCGCCGGAGGTGCCCAACCTGGCCGGCCAGAACCCGGCCTACCTGCTCGAACAGATCCGCAAATTCAGTGTCGGCGAGCGCAAGGACCAGTTCATGCAAGGATTGATCAAGGTTCTCAACGACGACGAGCGTGTTCAGGTGGCCCTGTTTTACGCCAGTCTGCCGGTGGCGCCGACCCGGGCCGATCCGGCCCTGGCCGCCCACGGCAAGGTCTTGTTCGACAAGCTGTGTCTGCGCTGTCATGGCGAGCGGGCCCACGGCGCCGAGCTTTATCCGCGCATCGCCAGCCAGAACGTGGTCTACCTGCAGGCCTCGATCAGGCGCTACCGCGATCGGACGGGGGTGCGCAACAATCAGTTGATGAGTATTGCGACAGGGGGGCTGAAGGACGACGAGATCGTCGCCATCGCCAGTTACCTGAGCCAGCTTCCATAGTTTCTGATGTTTGTGCAATATTGTTGATTTTTGTCATAGTTTGACCTTAGCCGCCGCGGCTATCTTGCCGGCTCGCCATGAGTCATCGCGGAGGCCGTTTGAAAAATACCCTGAGCGTCTTGCTCGTTCTTTTTCTTGTGCTGTTCGGCGGCCAGGAGGCCTCGGCACAGATCAGCGACATCAACGTAGCCATCAACAAGGCCGGGCGGCAGCGGATGTTGTCGCAGCGCATCGCCAAGGCCTATTTTCAAGTCGGTCAACAGGTCGATGTCGAGCACAGCCGGAAGATACTGGATGGCTCCATTGCGCAATTCGACCGACAACTGGTCGAACTGAAGGCCTACGCGCCCTCATCCGAGATCAGGCAGGTCTATCTCGACCTCGAGCAGTTGTGGCTCACCTACAAGGACATCCTGATCGGGGCGGCGCCGTCGCCCGCCAACGGGCGCAAGATCTTGAAGATTTCGGAGGATGTCCTGACCCTGGCGCAGCAGGGAACGGTCCTGCTCGAAAAGAAATCCGGCACGGCAGTCGGGCACCTGGTCAATGTTTCCGGGCGCGAGCGCATGCTTTCGCAACGAATGGCCAAGTTCTACCAGGCGATTTCCTGGGGCGTCGCCGATGAACGGAGCGCCGCCAATCTCGAACTGGCGCGCAAGGATTTCGTCGAAGCCCTGCAGGAATTGTCGATGGCACGGGTGAATAGCCCGCAGATCACCGACGACCTGGAACTGGCCAAGCAGCAGTGGCTATTCTTCGACAATGCCCTCAGGCAAAAAAACGGCCCCGACAAGCGACCGCAACTGGTCGTGGCGACGACCAGCGAACGGATATTGGAAGAAATGGAAGGCGTGGTCGATCTCTACGAAAAGTTGCCGAAATAGGGAAGAGGGCGCTTTCTTTGGTTCACGGAATGCGCGGCAACAATTAAGCTGGCACTTGAGCGCCGATCGATGCGATGATCCGCTTCGTCAAATCTTGATCGAGAAAATTGCCAAGCCATGAAGACCTTGTTTGCCATCTGTACCGTCCTCGCCGCAAGTTCGTCCTTGGCAGGCGACATGCCTGCCTCCGCGCCGTCGCCACATCATGTTGCCGCTCCCCATGACCCATCGTCCATGCCCTCGGTCGCCAATGATATCCATGTCAACAAGGCTGCTGGCGCGAACGCCAAGACCGTTGCGGAAATTGCGACAAAAGGTGCCGAGTTGCAGGGAAAATCAATCCTTGTCCGCGGTCAGGTCGTAAAATACACGCCGAACGTGATGGGTAAGAACTGGATTCATCTTCAAGACGGCACCGGGAAAGCGGCGGACAGGTCAAATGACATTCTTGTTACGACCACCGCCCAGGCCAGGCTTGGCGATGTCCTGACCTTCAGGGGCGTGGTTCGCACCGACAAGGATTTTGGGGCCGGCTATGTCTACAAGGTTTTGGTCGAGGAGGCCAGTTTGCAGCCCTGAATGAATTTTTCATTGCATTCGGCGCTCGCCTGAATGGGCTGCGTCCAGGGTGAGAGACGCTGCCGCCTGGGCGAACGGAAATGAAAGTGGCAAAAGGGTTTCATGAGCGAGATACGACCAATCGATTGGTGTGACGAATTCAACATCGGGGTGCCGGAAATCGACATACAGCATCGCAGGCTGGTTCAACTGTTTAACGATACCTTGCAATGGATGGGAGCGACTTCGAACCTGGCGGGCTGGGAAAACCTGGTCTTTGACTTCCTTGGCTACGCCCTTTACCACTTCCATTCGGAAGAAGCCCTGGCCAATCGCTACGGTTACGGCCAGGAGCAACCGTCACGCGCCCTTTCGCATCATGGCGAGCACGAAGCCTTCATGGCCCATGTCAAGGAAACCCAGGCCTCGTTGAAATCGGGGAAGGACGTGACCAAGCTGGACATCCTGAGCTTTATCCACGATTGGCTGGTCAACCACATCGCCCACGACGACATGCCGCTTGGCACGTATATTCGGACGAAACGCGGCGCGGAACTGAGGCATTGACCGCATAGGAATCCGCCTGGCCGGACTATAGGAATATTCCGATTTTGACATTGTCCCGCCAGTCTGTGTACCTGGAGACGGCACTTGGTCGCACAATGGCTTCGTTCCACAATCACTTCCCGTGAGAAATTTGCCCCCACCGCAGTCCGGTGGGGTTTTCTTTGTTTGCCGATGAAGCGGAGCGGGGAAAAGGCGGTCGGCCGCCGCCCGGAAAGTTGAAGCGCGGTATTCCCGCGGAAAGCCAAGATCAGCTACCGTGCGGCGCGGATCTCCTCGGTCGGGGAGGCGGTTGGCGGTTCTGAATCTCCGGCACGCATCCGGTAGAATGCGCTCTTTTCAAGCTTTTATGGATGGGATTGGGCATGACGTCGCAGGGTACGCAAACGAGCAAACCGAATACCGATGATCTTCGCATCAGGGAAATCAAGGAGTTGGTGCCGCCGGCCCATGTCTTCCGCGAGTACCCGGTATCGGCCCGCGCCGCCCAAACCACCTTCGTCGCCCGCCAGGCCATACACCGCGTCCTGCATGGCGCCGACGACCGCCTGCTTGTCGTCATCGGTCCCTGCTCGATCCATGATTACGAACTGGCCATGGATTACGCCAGAAAACTGGCCGGAGAGGCCGAAAAACACGCCGAGGACCTGATTGTCGTCATGCGCGTCTATTTCGAGAAGCCGCGGACCACGGTCGGCTGGAAGGGCTTGATCAACGATCCTCGCCTGGACAGCAGCTTCCG
>JAJXVG010000259.1 GCA_021782315.1 Pseudomonadota bacterium
TGGCGGTCGTAGCCTTTCTCGACCATCGGCCAGTTGGCGTCGTAGCGGTCCATCGTGATGAACTGGCGGCCGCCGCCGGAGGCGATGCGGGCGTCGAAACCTTCGCAACTGATTTCGCCGAGAAAGGCCTCGAATGGCAGGACGTAATCGAGGGCGCTGGTTTCTGGCACGTCGCGGCCGTCGAGCAGGGCGTGAATGCGTACCGTTCGGATGCCCTCGGCCTTGGCCTGGACAACCATGGCCTTGAGGTGATCGATGTGGCTGTGCACGTTGCCGTCGGAGAAAAGACCCAGGAAATGAAGCACGCCGCGCCCGGCCTTGGCGCCGGCGATGATTTCCTGCCAGGCCTCGCCCTGCCAGATGGCACCCGAGGCAATGGCGCTCGAAACCAGCGAGGCGCCCTGGCTATAGACCTGGCCGGCGCCGATGGCATTGTGGCCGACTTCGGAATTGCCCATGTCGTCATCGGACGGCATGCCGACGGCCGTGCCGTGGGCGCGCAGACGGATATTCGGATAATCGGCGAAGAGGCGGTCGAGCGTAGGCTTCCGGGCCGCCGCGATGGCGCTGCCGAGATCGGTCTTGGGCAGACCGTAACCGTCCATCACGATAATGACGACAGGGCCTTGGATTCCTTGGAAGGTGGTGAGCTTCTGCAGCATGATGGGTTCCGGCGACAAGGGAAAAGCGGTATTTTACCTTTCGCTCCGTTCAAAACCCATGGAAAACCCGATGCCCGCCCTCCTCAAACCCAGCGAAATCGTCCGCCTACTCTCGGAACACGTCATCGGCCAGGAACCGGCCAAACGCACGCTGGCCGTCGCCATTTACGCCCATTTCCGGCGCATGGCGATGAATGCCGCGGAGAGCGGCGTCGAACTGAGCAAGAGCAACATCCTGCTCATCGGTCCGACCGGCACCGGCAAGACCCTGCTCTGCGAAACCCTGGCCCGTATTCTCGGGGTACCCTTCGTCACCGCCGATGCCACCTCCCTGGCCCAGACGCAGTTCGTCGGCGACGAGATCGAGGCCATCCTGCACCGCCTGGTCGACCGTGCCGACGGCGACATCGAGCGCGCCCAACGCGGCATCGTCTTCGTCGACGAGGTCGACAAGCTCAAGGCCATCGGCGACGGAGCACGCGCCACCTCGGGCGAAAGCGTCCAGCACGCCCTGCTCAAGATCATGGAAGGGGCGCCGGTTCGCCTCAAGGACGGTCGCCACATCGATACCACCAACATCCTGTTCATCTGCGGCGGCGCCTTCGTCGATCTCGACCGCATCCTGAGCAGGACCCACAGCTTCGGCTTCATTTCGACCGGCGGCGGTGACGACCGAAAAATTCTCGAACGCCTGAATGCCCGCATCAAGCCGACCGACCTGCGCGAATTCGGCCTGATCCCGGAATTCGCCGGCCGCCTGCCCATCGTCACCCGCCTGCACGACCTCGACCGGGAGATGCTGGTTCGCATCCTGACCGAGCCGAAACATGCCATTTACCGCCAATTCCGGGCCATGCTTGCGAGCGACGGGGTAGAGCTCCGGATCGAGCCGGTCGTCTTCGAGCAGATCGCCGAACTGGCCATCGAATACAAGGCCGGGGCGCGCAGCCTGCGCGGCATTTTCGAAGAAATGATGAGCGACGTGATGTATGCCGTACCGGACAATCCCGGCATCGGCCGGGTGATCGTCCATTCGCTGTTCGAGCAGCCGAAGCTGGCCGCCGCCGAGATAAAGGCCGTCTAGAAGAACTCCGCTTCCTCGTAACGCTGTTGCTCGAAGACACCGGAATCGACCAGTTCCTGATAGGCATATACCCGGTTGCGCCCGTCCTGCTTGGCCTGGTAAAGACTGCGGTCGGCCCGGCTGAGAACCTCCACCGGAAGGATTTCGGGTGAGACGTTGGCGTAACCGATGCTGACCGTCAGGTTTTCGATGCGCGGGAAGTTGTGCGCCTCGATGGCCAGGCGGACCCGCTCAAAGACGTTCCTGGCGATGGCCGCCGTTTCGGCCGAGATGATGGCGACGAATTCCTCGCCGCCGTAGCGGTAGAGCAGGTCCGAGGCGCGGAAAGTGTGGCTCATCATGCGCGAGACCAGCAGCAGTATCTCGTCGCCGACCATGTGACCGAAACTGTCGTTGATCCGCTTGAAGTGATCGATGTCGATAACCGCCAGCCAATATTTGTCGGCCGGCGCATGACGACGCCCGGAATTTTTTTCGGCAAAGGAATCGGGGCGCCCGAGCGCACGCCAGATCCGGTCAAAACTGTTTTCCAGGGCCTGGCGATTGAACAGCCCGGTCAGGCGGTCGCGCTGGCTGATGTCGAGCAGGGCATAGTAATTCGAGAAGACCTCCAGCACGCCGCGGATCATGGTGTCCTCGACCGCCGAGACCTCGCGGTCGCGCTGAAATACGAAGTACCCGCAGACGTCGCTGCCCCCCATCAGGGGATAGGCGATGAGGAAATCCTGTACCAGTTTCCGCGTGCACGGCTTGGCCAGCAGACGGACGTTTTCGGTCAGGGCGATGACTTCCCTCGGCAATTCGCCGAGGTGCATGATCTCCTCGACCCGCTCGACCATCCGCGCGAGGCCGTCGGCCTCGACGACCTTGGAACGATGATAGTTGATGACCCTGACCAGATTTTCGCCGTCATCCGTCCGGTAAAGGGAGGTATCGAGCACGCCCAGCAGGGGCCCGAGCGTTCGCAGCAAGCTCTGCTCCAGCAATTCGGTATCGCGAATCGACGTCATTTTGCCCAGTTTGCCCAACAGACCCGGAAGCCTGCTCCGGCCCATTTCGCTCATATTTTTAGCCTCCGAGAGAAATATGACTTTGGTCATAGTTTACCATTGTCAATGGTAAGGCAAAATCAATAGATTTCTTTATTTTTTACAAAATTAACATATTCGCAGGGGGTACAACAAAAAAGAGGGGCAAAGTCCCCCCCTGAAAACACCCCCATGAAAATGGCAGGATATCGGGATGTACCCCCCCGATATCCTGCCCGCGAGCCGATCAGTGAGCCGAAGCGCCGGCTGCACCGAGCCCGGTCTGGGCGCGGATGTACTGTTCCTCGAAAGCATCGGCCTCGCGGGCGGCGCGGGCACTCCTGTCGGTCACCGAGAACAGCCAGGTAACGAAGAAGGCAACGGTCATCGAGACGATGGCCGGATGGTCGTACGGAAAGACCGGGCTGGCATTGCCCATGACCTTGACCCAAACTGCTGGCGACAGGATGACCAGGCCGACCGCCGAGACGAGACCGGCCACCCCGCCCCACAGCGCGCCGCGCGTGGTCAGTCCCCGCCAGTACATGGAGAGGATGAGGACCGGGAAATTGACCGATGCCGCCACGCCGAAGGCCAGGGCGACCAGGAAGGCGACGTTCTGATCCTTGAACAGGATGCCGAGGATGATGGCGACGATGCCGATCGCGACAGAGGCAGCCTTGGTCACCTTCATCTCCTGGGCGCTGGTCGCCGTTCCCTTCTTGATCACCCGGGCATAGATGTCATGCGAGATGGCTGATGCCCCGGCCAGGGCCAGGCCCGAAACGACGGCCAGTATGGTGGCGAAGGCGACGGCCGACAAGAAGCCGAGGAAAACGTCGCCGCCGACCGCCTTGGCGAGATGCATGACCGGCATGTTGCCGCCGCCGATCAGCTTGCCGCCGACGACGCCGCCTTCGAAGAACTGCGGATCCTGGCCGACGATGACGATGGCCGAAACGCCGAGGATCA
>JAJXVG010000056.1:0-16634 GCA_021782315.1 Pseudomonadota bacterium
AGTTCGGCCAGGCGCTTGGAGATGATCAGGCTCAGGCCGGTGCCGCCATATTGACGGGTGGTCGAGGTGTCGGCCTGGGCGAAGGCGTGAAACAGTCGCCCCTGTTGCTCGGCGGAGATTCCGATTCCGGTGTCGCGCACCTCGAAACGAATCCGCAACTGATCGCCTTGGGATCGGACCAATAGGCCGCTGAGTTTGACTTGACCATGCTTGGTGAATTTCACCGCATTGCCGACGAAATTGAGCAGGATTTGTCCCAGGCGCATCCCGTCGCCGCGCAGGCAAGGCGGCAGGTCGGCCAGGTCCACGATGAAATCGAGTCCCTTGGCATGCGCCGCTTCGGCGATCAAGGTACTGACGTTATCCATCACCCTGGACAATTCGAAATCGCCGTCGGCAAGCTCCAGTTTGCCGGCCTCGATCTTGGAAAAGTCGAGGATGTCGTTGATGATCTGGAGCAGATGGCGCGCCGCACTGTCGATCTTGGCCAATTGCTGCTGTTGCTTTTCGCTTACGCCATCGCGTCCGACCAGATGCGCCAGCCCCATGATGGCATTCATCGGCGTGCGGATCTCGTGACTCATGTTGGCGATGAATTGGCTCTTCGCCAGGTTGGCAGATTCGGCAGCCTCCTTGGCTTCGCGCATGGAGGTTTCGACCTGCGTGCGTACGCTGATGTCCTGGGCGACGCCGATCAGCCCCGACTGCCCGTTTTCCAGCGTGAACGGAATCTTTTGTGTTTCAAAAAATACGGTACGGCCATCCGGGCCGTTCATGGTTTCGTTGTACAGATGGGCGACCCCGCTCCTGAGGACTTCCCGATCTATCCGGATCAGTTCCACGGCGATCTCCGGAGGGAAAAAATCTTCGTCTGTTTTGCCGACAATGGCTGACTCGGAGGCCTGGAAAAACCTCTCCACCGCTTTGTTGCAACCCAGATAGGCCCCCTGCGCGTCCTTGATGAAAATCGGGTAGGGTATGGCGTCGATCACGTTGCGCAGCAGCGCTCGTTCCCGGGCAATGACGGACTCGCTCCTGATCAGGGCGATTTCTCCGGCTTCTGCCTTCAGGCGCAGGTCGATGTTGTTCATCGTGCGCAAATAATGGGATTTCGTCAGTTTGAGCGCGAATACGATAGCGACCAGTATCATGCCGATCAACAGGCGGGATATCTGCGTATCGGTGAGCATCAGGCTGATCAATACCGGCGAGGACAGCATGCCCAGGTAGATCCAATAGGCCCGGAGTACGAAGGACAGGCTCGATGTCGCCCCGGAAATCATGCCGGTCAGGATCAGGACGCACAGGGTCTGATGCAAGGGGTCGTCCGGTGGAAACAGGAAAACGCCGGCCAGACCGAGGGACAAGCCGGAGGCGCTGGAACCGACTATGAAAAGGGTGCCCCAGAGTCGCTTGCTGCGCATTGCGTGCGTCGCACGTCGATAGGCCAGGTAGAGCCACCAGCGCAGGGCGACGATAAGCACGCCGATACAACCCCACGCGATCAGGGTCCCGTGGCTGATGGCCGGCCATTGGCTGAGTACGAACAACAGGGTCATGACGACGTTGGCCGCTGCCGAAGCAGGCATGGCCCCATACAGGAGGCTTACCTGCTCGGCAAAGATCGTCGCCTGCCGGTCGGCTTCGGTTTCTGGCGCGGCGGCTGCCTTGACCGATTCCTTGCTAGGTGTCATGGGCATTGTTCCTCAAGCGCAAGGCGTTGTTCCGCATTGTCGTCGACTGGTCGTGTTTTTGGAAAGGACAGCCGTCCTGCTTTCCAGCCGAGGCATTGATTTGACTCCGGGTTCATTCGATTCGGAAGCAGGCAAAACCTGTCGGCGGAGTTGTCTCTTGGGCGCGGCGTACACTTGATCGGATACGGTCATTTGTCGAATTATCACACCGTTGGTTGATTTGGTGTATATGAAGAATATATTGTTTTTGATAAATAAAGCCATTGTCTTGAATCAGCTCTCCGTGCCCGTCATTCGACAGGAGTAACCGGCATGCCGGGTATGGCAGACCTCCGATCGAAATTGACCTTGGTCTTTAGGCAATTTGAGGCGAACTTGCGATGGCGATTGTTCTTATAATTGCCCCGACGTGGAAACCGGCCTGAAAATACGCTTGCGGCGTCCGCCATGCTTTCGAATATCGCAGCATGGGGTGCGATGGGGGCTTGCCGGATTTTCGCGAGTTTATCTTTTGGAAAAGCGATGAAATACCTGCTGACGATCCTATTGCTGCTTGTGGTCTGGTTGTTATGGACGAAGCGCCATTCCGCCGAAAATGACCTTCCGGCGCAGCGACCCGACCCGCTTCCCGAAAAGATGGTGGCCTGTTCACATTGCGGCGTACATCTTCCCGAAAGCGAGGGCGTGTGCGAAGACGGTCGGATCTACTGTTGCGAAGCACATCGGGCAGCGGCCCGAGTCGGGAAATCCTGATGGTCGGCTGGCTTTCATCGACTTGGGAAGCCAACTGGCGTTCGTTTCAGTATTTCAATCTGTATCGCCTGGTCTTGGCGACCTTGTTTTTTCTCGCCATCGTTTTTCCCCATGAATGGGTTTCGCGGCTGAATCTGCAGCCGTCACCGGTGCTCTTCGCTCTGACTGCCGTTTATATGGCGACGACGCTGGGCGGCTTGCTGATGGCGACCCATTGGCACTACCATTTCAATAAGCAGCTTTCCGCTCAGATGGGCATCGATATCGTGGTCGTCTGCTCGTTGATGTACATGGCGGGTGGCGTGACCAGCGGTCTGAGTGTTTTCCTGCTGGTTTCCCTGGCCGCGGCCAGCCTGGTCGGACGTGGCCATCTTGTGCTTTTCTATGCGGCACTGGCGACCATGGCCGTACTGCTCTCCCAATCCTACGGCATCGTCAGCAAGGGCTTTGATCAGGGCTCCATTGTCCAGGCCGGTTTCATTTCCGCCGGTTTTTTCGCTACCGCCGTCCTGGCACGCCTGCTTGGGCAACGGGCGATGATCAACGAGGACCTGGCGCGTCGGCGCGGCATCGCGTTGGATAACCAGATCCGGATCAGCCGGCGGGTTGTCGAGCGAATGCAGGATGGCGTCCTGATCGTCGATCAGGGCGGGCTGGTCAGTCAATGCAACCCGGTGGCGAGCGCCATGCTCGGCTTGTCCAATCACGAGGGAGCTCGCCTCGCCGCGCAGGCGCCGACCCTGGCCGCCGCCTTGCAACTGTGGATCGAGGGAAGCGGCGACGGAGGGATTCATATCAGCGGTGCCGAGGGGCGGGACTTGCAGGCTCGTTTCGAGCGGACGACCAGTTCTGATGCCGAGGTCCTGGTCTTTCTCGAGGATGTGGGGCGTGTCCAGGAGCGGGCGCAGCAGCTGAAATTGGCCTCCCTCGGGCGCTTGACGGCCAGTATTGCTCACGAGATACGCAATCCGCTGTCGGCCATCGGCTATGCCGGCGAATTGCTGAAGGAGGAACGTCGCGGCGACATGCAGGATCGCTTGCTGCGCATCCTCAACGACAACGTGATTCGCCTGGACAGAATCGTTGGCGACATCCTGGAGCTGGGGCGACAAAGCCGGGCGCAACCGGAGTTGCTTCGCCTGAACAAATTTTGTACGCCTTTCGTCGAACACCTGGCGGCGACCGAGAGCCTGCCGCATGGCGGGGGCGCCCTGGAGACGCTGCCGCTCACCCTGTGTTTCGATCGATCCCATCTCCACCAGGTGCTGTGGAACCTGCTCAGCAATGCCCTGCGGCATTCCAGCCGTGGTCCGGGGGCCGTTCGGATCGAACTGAGAGACGCTGCCGGCGACGGGCGGGTAGAATTGCACGTGCTTGACGATGGTCCGGGTGTCCCGGATGCCGTGCGCGAACAGATTTTCGAACCGTTCTTCACGACCCATACCAAGGGAACCGGTCTTGGCCTGTTCATCGCCAGGGAATTGTGTGCGGCCAACGGTGCCGGTCTGGAGCTGGCGACATCGGTATCGGGGGCGCATTTCATTGTTGCAGGGAGAAACGACACGTGTCTGTTGACCGAAGCGAACGACGTCCGCGAGGTGAAATGAATCGGGTTCTCGTCATCGACGACGAGGCCGATATCCGCGAATTGATCGATTTGACACTGATCCGCATGGGTCTGGCGACCGAATGCGTCGGCTCGCTCGCTGAAGCGCGGGCGGCGCTTGACGGTGGGGTATTCCAGCTTTGCCTGACGGATATGCGTCTGCCCGATGGCGAGGGGCTGGATATCGTTCGCCATATTGCCGAGCATTACCCGAAAACCCCGGTCGCGGTGATTACCGCCTTCGGCAGCGCGGAGAACGCCGTCGCCGCCCTGAAGGCCGGCGCCTTTGATTATCTGGCCAAACCGGTGGGCCTGGAGCAGCTGCGTACCCTGGTCAAGTCTGCCTTGCGCCTGCCGGGGGGCGGCGATGGAAACGAAAGCCCTCTGCACGCGCTGATCGGCGATTCGCCGAGCATGCAACAGGTGCGGGCGATGATCGAAAAACTGGCGCGCAGCCAGGCGCCGATTTACGTCTCCGGCGAATCCGGCAGCGGCAAGGAACTGGCGGCGCGCCTGATCCATGGCCGGAGTGCGCGGGCTGCCGGCGGCTTTGTCCCGGTTAACTGCGGGGCCATTCCCGAAAATCTGATGGAAAGCGAATTCTTCGGTTATCGGAAGGGCGCATTCACCGGGGCGGACAGCGAACGCGAGGGTTTTTTTCAGGCGGCCCATGGCGGCACCCTGTTTCTCGATGAAGTGGCCGATTTGCCGCTGGCCATGCAGGTCAAACTGCTGCGCGCCATTCAGGAAAAACGTGTGCGCAAGGTGGGCAGCGTCACCGAGGAGCCGCTTGATGTCCGCATCATCTGCGCGACCCATCGCAATCTGCGCGAATTGGTCGACAAGGGGGCTTTCCGGCAGGACCTGTATTACCGCCTGAACGTCATCGAGCTGCGGATGCCGCCGTTGCGCGAGCGCATGGAGGACATCGCGCCGCTCGTCGAGGCCATTTTGCGCCGGGTTTTCGGCGACGCCCCCCCGAAATTGTCGAGTGGTGCGATCAAGGCCTTGAGCTATTACTCCTTTCCCGGGAACGTTCGAGAACTGGAGAATATTCTCGAGCGGGCCACCGCCCTTTGCTCAGGTGACCTCATCGAGGTCGAGGACCTGCATCTCGGTCCCGAGGAGGCGGTTGTCGGCGAAGCCCAGGCACGCGGCACCGAGACCCTGGACGAGTATCTCAACCGCCTCGAACGCCAGGCCATTCTCGAAGCCCTGCAGAAAGCGGAGGGCAATCGGACGGCGGCGGCTCGCCTGCTCGGCGTTACCTTCCGCTCGATGCGCTACCGGCTTGAGCGCCTGGGAATCGAGTGACCGTCTGGCAAGTCGACGGTTGGCTGAGCGGCGTGCCTTGGCTGCCTTCGCCTAATTTCGGCGAACGACCGGCGGGGTGGGCGGTTTCGCTGGTCGTCATTCATAACATCAGTCTGCCGCCAGGTGAGTTCGGCGGCGAGCGGGTCGAGGATTTTTTTCTCAATCGCCTGGACCCGGACGCCGATCCCTACTTTTCGACCATTGCCGAGATGCAGGTCTCGGCCCATTTCTACATCCGCCGCGACGGGCGGGTCGTGCAGTTCGTCGCTTGCGACCGACGGGCCTGGCATACCGGGGCATCGTGCTGGCGCGAACGGGAAAACTGCAACGACTATTCGGTCGGTATCGAGCTGGAAGGTTCGGACGACCGGCCTTACGATGCCGGACAGTACCGCTCCCTGTGGCGTCTGCTCGATGCCTTGCGCCAGCGCTATCCGATTGCTGCCATAGCCGGCCATTGCCATGTGGCGCCGGGGCGGAAGAGCGATCCGGGGCCGTATTTCGATTGGCCGGCGCTGCGCGAACGCTATCCGGACCTCGATCTACCGGCCGAAATAAAGCGCTAGTCGCCGGACAGCCTCGGCCAACCGGTCGACCTCGGTGGTGTAGGCAAAGCGTATGTGCCTGGTCGGTTGGTTGCTGCCGAAATCGAGCCCCGGCGTCGCCGCGATGCCTGTCTTTTCCAGTAAATCCCTGGCCAGCGCGAAACTGTTGCCGGCCAGTGCCGAGCAGTCGCAATAGAGGTAGAAAGCCCCTTCCGGACGGGCGGTGATGCGAAAACCGATCTGTTCGAGCGCCGGCGCCAGGAAATCGCGCCGGCGCCGGAATTCGGCGCGGCGGGCCTCCAGGATGGCAATGGTTTCCGGTGCGAAGGCGGCGAGCGCACCGTACTGGGCGGGGGCGGATGGGCAGAGGGTCAGGTTCTGCGCAAGTTTTTCGACGTCGCGGACATAGGCTGCCGGAATGACCATCCAGCCGAGGCGCCAGCCGGTCATCTGGAAATACTTGGAAAAACTGTTGATGACCCAGATATCGTCGCCGGCCGCGCAGGCGGTCGGGGCATCGGTTTCGTAAGTCAGGCCATGGTAGATCTCGTCGACCAGGAAGTGGCCGTCGAGTTCGCGGCAAACCCCGGCCAGCGCTTCGATTTCGTCCAGGCTCAGCAAGGTGCCGGTCGGGTTGGCCGGCGAGGCGACGAGCAGGCCGCCGGTGCCCGGTTGCCAGTGCCGGCGCAGCAAGGCCGGTGTCGGCTGAAAGTTGGTTTCGGGGCCGACCGGGATACTTTCCGGGTATCCCTCGAAAGTGCGCAAGATGTGACGATTGCACGGATAGCCGGGGTCGGCCAGCAGCCACCGGCTGCCCGGATCGGCCAGGCAGGCAAAAGCCAGGTTGAGCGCACCGGAAGCCCCATTGGTGACGGCAATCCGGCCGGGCGGAACCTCCACCCCGTGGCGTTCCCGGTAAAAGCGGCTGATTGCCTGGCGCAGGGCGGGCAAGCCGAGCGCTTCGGTGTATTGCGTTTGGCCGGTCTTGATCGCCGCGATTGCGGCATCGGCGATCGGCGCCGGCGTCGGGAAATCCGGTTCGCCGACCTCCATGTGAATGATGTCGCGTCCTTCGCTGGCGAGCTGACGGGCGCGGGTCAACAGTTCGACGACATGGAAGGGTTCGATGTCGGCAAGGCGGGCGGCGGGACGATACATGGTTTTCTCCAAAGAAAAATGGCCTCCGGAAAATCCGGCGGCCATTTCTTTAACGGTCAATGCGGCCGGCGCGGGCTGGCCGGCAGTTGCCTCAGGCAGCGTCCTTGAAAATACCCATTTCGAACAATTCGCGCTTGAGCACCAGTTCGCGCGGCATCTTTTCGCCCATCTTGTCGAACCACTCCTTGTGGCCGGCCAGTTCGGCTTTCCAGGCATCCGGGTCGATCTGGCTGAGGGCCTCGAAGTCCTCGCGCTTGACGTCCAGGCCGGTCCAGTCGATGTCTTCGAACTTCGGCATCCAGCCCAGCGTGGTTTCCTTGGCGCCGACGGTTCCCTTGCAGCGCTGGACGATCCACTTCAGGACGCGCATGTTGTCGCCGAAACCCGGCCACATGAATTCGCCCTTCTCGTTCATGCGGAACCAGTTCACGCAGAAGATCTTCGGGGTGGCATCGACGGTCTTGCCCATCTTCAGCCAGTGATTGAAATAGTCGCCCATGTGGTAGCCGCAGAACGGCAGCATGGCGAACGGGTCACGGCGAACGACGCCCTGCTGGCCAAAGGCGGCGGCAGTGGTTTCGGAACCGAGGGTGGCAGCCATGTAGACGCCGTAGTTCCAGTTGAAGGCCTGGTAGACAAGCGGCACGGTGGTGGCGCGACGGCCGCCGAAGATGAAGGCGGAGATCGGCACGCCAGCCGGGTCTTCCCAGGCAGCATCGACGGAGGGGCACTGACTGGCCGGCGCAGTGAAACGGGAGTTGGCGTGAGCGGCCTTCTTGCCGGCCTTGCCGTCTTCAGGCGTCCAGTCGTTGCCCTGCCAGTCGATCAGGTGATCCGGCGCCTGCTTGGTCAGGCCTTCCCACCACACGTCGCCATCGTCGGTCAGCGCGACATTGGTGAAGATGATGTTTTCCTTGAGGGTGGCCAGGGCGTTGTAATTGGTCTTTTCGGATGTGCCCGGAGCGACGCCGAAGAATCCTGCTTCGGGATTGATGGCGTAGAAGCGGGTGACACCGTCCTTGTCGACGCGCGGCTTGATCCAGGCGATGTCGTCGCCGATGGTGGTGATCTTCCAACCGTCGAGCGTCTTCGGCGGGATCAGCATGGCGAAGTTGGTCTTGCCGCAGGCCGACGGGAAGGCGGCTGCGACGTAGGACTTCTCACCATCGGGCGACTCGACGCCGAGGATGAGCATGTGTTCGGCCAGCCAGCCCTGGTCGCGCGCCATGTTGGAGGCGATACGCAGCGCAAAACATTTCTTGCCGAGCAGGGCGTTGCCGCCGTAGCCGGAGCCGTAGGACCAGATCTCACGGGTTTCCGGGTAGTGAACGATGTACTTGACGGTCGGATTGCAGGGCCACTTGGCATCCTGCTGGCCCGGTTCGAGCGGGGCGCCGACGGTGTGGATGCAAGGGACAAACTCGCCGTCGCTGCCGAGCACGTCGAAGACGGCCTTGCCCATGCGGGTCATCGTGCGCATATTGGTTACGACATAGGCCGAATCGGTAATCTCGAAGCCGATGTGCGCGATCGGCGAGCCGAGCGGACCCATGGAGAAGGGAATCACGTACATCGTGCGGCCCTTCATGCAGCCCTTGAACAGGCCGTTCAGGGTTTCGCGCATCTTGGCGGGCTCTTCCCAGTTGTTGGTCGGGCCGGCATCTTCCTTCTTGGCGGAGCAGATATAGGTGCGGTCCTCGACGCGAGCCACGTCGGACGGATCGGAGAAGGCCAGGAAGGAATTCGGGCGCTTCGCTTCGTTCAGCTTGATCAGGGTGCCGGCCTCTACCATTTCGGCACACAGGCGGTCATACTCTTCTTGCGTGCCGTCGGCCCAATGGATACGGTCCGGCTGGGTGAGGGCGGCAATTTCGGCGACCCATTTCTTCAGGCCTTCGTGTTTGACGTAGTCAGGTGCATTCAGTGCTGCGGTCATGGCGGTGTCTCTCTCTAAGTTACTGAAATAGTTAGCTTTAACGCCAGTCGCCGGGAACTGCTGCCAAGACTTCGAGCGGCGCTGAGGCCGTCGGCTGGGAAGCCCGTAATTATGCATGAAACTAGGGTAAACATCCACTTGACTTTGATCGGCTAAGTGTTTTCCACGGGTTTTGGCGCACGAAATGCGTGCTATGATATTCCGCGATTTGAAATCGAATTTCACGATACAAAATGGAGGCAGACATGGATTCTCGACAATTACGTGAAGCGGCGCTCTACTATCATCGCGAGCCCAAGCCGGGCAAGATCGCGGTTACCCCGATCAAGCAACTGACCAACCAGTACGACCTGTCGATGGCTTACTCGCCCGGCGTCGCCTTTGCCTGCGAGGAAATTGTCGCCGATCCGCGCGAAGCGAGCACCCTGACTTCGCGGGCCAATCTGGTCGGCGTCATCACCAACGGTACCGCCGTCCTCGGTCTCGGTGCCATCGGCCCGCTGGCGGCCAAGCCTGTAATGGAGGGCAAGGGCGTTCTGTTCAAGAAATTCGCCAATATCGATGTCTTCGATATCGAAATCGAAGAACGTGACCCGGACCGTCTGATCGACACCATCGCTTCGCTGGAGCCGACCTTCGGCGGCATCAACCTGGAAGACATCAAGGCGCCCGAGTGCTTCTATATTGAAAAGAAGCTGCGCGAACGGATGAAGATTCCAGTCTTCCACGACGACCAGCACGGCACGGCCATCGTCGTCGGTGCCGCCATTCTCAACGGCCTGCACCTGATCGGCAAGGATCTGTCCAAGGTCAAGATCGTCACCTCCGGCGCCGGCGCCGCCGCACTGGCCTGCCTCGACCTGCTGGTCATGCTTGGCGCGCCGCCGAGCAATATCTGGGTGACCGACATCAAGGGCCTGGTCTATGAAGGGCGCGTCGAAGAGATGGACGAAATCAAGGCGCGCTACGCCAAGGTGACGGACGCCCGTACCCTGGGTGACGTGATTGCCGGGGCCGATGTCTTTCTGGGTCTGTCGGCCGGCGGCGTGCTCAAACCCGAAATGGTCGCCAGGATGGCGAAAAAACCCATGATCATGGCCTTGGCCAACCCGACGCCGGAAATCACGCCGGAACAGGTCAAGAGCGTGCGCGACGACGCCATTATCTGTACCGGTCGTTCGGACTATCCGAACCAGGTCAATAACGTCCTCTGTTTCCCCTTCATTTTCCGTGGCGCGCTCGATGTCGGCGCAACGACCATCACCGAGGAAATGAAGATGGCCGCCGTCAAGGCCATTGCCGAACTGGCGCGTGCCGAGCAATCTGAGGTCGCGGCCCGGGCCTATGGCGAAAAGGTGGCCAGCTTCGGTCCGGAATACCTGATTCCGAATCCCTTCGATCCGCGCCTGATCGTCAAGATCGCTCCCGCCGTCGCCAGGGCGGGCATGGATTCCGGCGTCGCGACGCGGCCGATCAAGGATTGGGACGCCTATCTCCAGGGGCTGAACGAGTTTGTCTACCATTCCGGCATGATCATGAAACCGGTCTTCTCGCAGGCCAAGATGGCGCCCAAGCGCATCGTCTTTGCCGAAGGCGAGGACGAACGCGTGCTGCGCGCCGTGCAGGTCATTCGCGACGAAGGAATCGCCAACCCGATCCTGATCGGACGAACCGGCGAAATCAAGCGCCGGATCGAGGCGGCCGGTCTACGCATCCGTCAGGGCGAGGATTTCGAGGTTATCCATGCCGACAACTGCGCATTTTTCGACGAGCATTTCGAGGAATTTTCGACCACCTATCACCGCCTGATGGAGCGCAAGGGGGTTTCGCCCGACTACGCTCGCCGGGAAGTCCGCCGCCGTGCCACGCTGTACGGCGCGCTGATGGTTCGCCTCGGCTACGCCGACGGCCTGATTTGCGGCACCTTCGGTCGTCATGAAACTCACCGCGACTATGTCGAGAGCGTCATCGGCAAGCAGGCCGGCCTCGACCGCTGCTACGCCATGAACCTGCTGATGCTGCCTGGTCGCACCGTTTTCATTGGCGACACCTATGTCAATTACGACCCGACGGCCGAGCAACTGGCCGACATGACGCTGCTTGCCGCCCAGGAAATCCGTAATTTCGGCATCCAGCCCAAGGTGGCACTGCTCTCGCATTCGACCTTTGGCACCGAAAATACCCCGACTTCCATTAAAATGCGGGAGGTTCTGGCCATTCTCGGTCAGCGGGCGCCGGATCTCGAAGTCGAAGGCGAAATGCATGGCGATGCGGCGCTGGACGAGCGCATTCGCCAGAGCGCCTTCCCGAATTCCCGTCTCAAGGGGCAGGCCAACCTGCTGGTCATGCCGACGCTGGATGCGGCCAATATCTCTTTCAATCTGTTGAAGGTGGCGGCTGGCGACAACCTGACCATCGGGCCTATTCTGTTGGGTGCTGCCAAGCCGGTTAATATCCTGACGCCGACGGCCACGGTACGACGCATTGTAAATATGACTGCCCTCACCGTGGTTGATGTCGTATAACTAGTGGCTTTAAGTGCTTGTTGTATCTATATCTTTTTATTGATATTTCGCGAGCTCCTGCTAAACTCCGGTAAAATTGCACTGATGTTGGCAGGAGGTCGTGAATGAAACATAAATTGAAGGCGGCATTGCTGCTTGGTGCCTTGTTGGGCGTGGGAATCCAGTCGCCGCTGTCCGCCGCCCCGGTGAAGGAAGCGGGGCAACATTCGGTCAAAAAGGGCCACGCGAAAGCCGATAAAAAGCCGCACCATGCTAAGGTTGCCAGCAAGGGCGGCGCCAAATCGCATTCGAAAACTGTGGCAAAGCGCAAGGCGGTGAAATCCGCTGCCGCCTCGCGTGCAGCACCGATCAGGCATGCCAAGGTAGCCGGAAAGTCTGCCCGTCATGCCGCCGTGGCCGATCTGGACCCGCGCCGCCTGGCGCTTTATTCGGCTTCCGCGCTGGTCATTGACCAAAGCGATGGTCATGTCATGCTGGAAAAGCAAGCAGACGCCGTACTGCCGATCGCATCCATTTCCAAGCTGATGACGGCAATGGTGGTGCTCGATGCCAAACCCGATTTGCAGGAGCTCATCACCATTGGCGAAGAGGATGTCGATGGCTTGAAGGGTACCCGTTCCCGCCTGCCGGTAGGCACCACCATGACGCGCAATACGGCCATGCTGCTGGCGCTGATGTCATCGGAAAACCGGGCGGCCCATGCACTGGGGCGGCATTACCCCGGCGGGTTGAGCGCATTTGTCCAGGCGATGAACAAGAAGGCTCATGCGCTGGGCATGGTCAATTCGAGTTTTGAAGAGCCGACAGGTCTTTCCAGTAACAATGTCTCCACGGCGAGCGACCTTGCCCGCATGGTGGCTGCAGCGGCGCGCTATCCGGAAATTCGCAACTATACGACGACGGCCGAGGCCAAGGTCGAATTGAAGGGTCAGATTCAAGAATTCCGCAATACCAATGTGCTGGTCCGTAGCGACAACAGCTGGGAAATCGGCCTGTCGAAGACCGGCTACATCTCGGAGGCCGGACGTTGCCTGGTGATGCAGGCGAGAGTCGCGGACAAGCCGGTGGTCATCGTCTTGCTGGATTCGGCGGGGAAAATGACACGTGTCGGCGATGCCAACCGTATCAAGCGCTGGATGGAAAGCGCCAGCCTGGCGCAGGAGCGTCATCCGGCCTGAACGCAGGCATCCCGTTTTACCCAAAGGCCGCTTGCAGCGGCCTTATTTATCGGGTGTTATGTAGCCCAGGGTGCGGGAGACGGCGTCGGCCGTCAGCTTGACCTGGCGAGCCCAGTCCGGGTCGTGGCGGTCGGCCGGGGCAGACACCGAGAGGGCAGCAACGACATCGCCGGCATCATCATGAATGGGGGCGGCGACACATTTGAGGCCGAGTTCGGCTTCTTCGTCATCGAAGGCGATGCCGTGCCGGCGAACCTTGTCGAGTTCCTTCTCGAGGGCGCCCAGGGTGGTCAGCGAGTGGGGGGTCTTGCCGGGCAAGCCGGTGCGCTTGGCGTAGTCGCGCACCTGCTGCGGGCTCTCGGCGGCGAGGAATAGCTTGCCGAGCGAAGTCAGGTGCAGCGGGGCGCGGCCGCCGACGAGGTAGACCACGCGAACGAGGGCGCGGCCGGACGAGGTTCTTTCGAGGTAGACGATTTCGTCGTCGTGACGCGAGCCGAGGTTGATCGCTTCGCCGATTTTTTCGTGCAGTTCCTGCATGAAGGGCAGGGCCACTTCGCGCATGTTGATGCGCGATTTGACGATGCCGCCGAGTTCGAGCAGGCGAATGCCGAGGCGGTAGGTGCCGGCATCTTGACGTTCGACAAAGCGGGCGGCGCTCATCGCGGCGAGAATGCGATGCGCTGTCGACGGATGCAGTTCGGTGACCTGGGCCAGCTGTTTGAGGCTGGCAGCGTCGGGCGTCGCGGCAAGGGCGTCGAGCAGCGACATCATGCGCTCGATGACCTGGATGGTGCCGGTGTTTTTTGCCGGACTGCTGACTGCTTCTGACAACTGGATTCCTTTATTGGTGCTGTTTGAGTAGCATTAGCCACTTTATTATCTTGTGCGCCGCAATATTAGCATGGGCTTGACCCGCGACGTTACCAGCCTGGTCGATCCGATGCGACCGTCGGTCGGTTTTGGTGCGCTGCGGTCATCGCAGCACCGGTATTTATCTCGTGCGACGGATGCCGCGAAGGCCACCGAATCGCGGCATTCGGATTTTGGGGCCGGAGACGGGCGGCGGGGCGCAATCCACCGTCAGTATCGGGGAAGATTTTTTACGAACTTTATGCAGCAAGAAAGCGAGATTGAGCATGCAATTCGAAT
The DNA here is from genome assembly GCA_021782315.1 of Pseudomonadota bacterium. Classification (GTDB taxonomy): domain Bacteria; phylum Pseudomonadota; class Gammaproteobacteria; order Burkholderiales; family Rhodocyclaceae; genus Azonexus. The sequence goes on from JAJXVG010000056.1 coordinate 13,859, forward strand.
CAGACGGCCCGAAGGCCATACCCTGCTGGATCAACGGCCACGCCTATTTGAGTGTTGCCGACAGCTTTTTCGACGTGCTTAATCCGGCTACCGGCGAGGCGATACGTCGCGTGCCGCTGAGCGGTGCGGCCGAGGCGGCCGAGGCGGTTGCCGCCGCGCGGGCGGCACAGGCGTCGTGGGCGGAAACGGGCCTGTCGGCCCGCCGGGTGTGCCTGTCAGTTCTGGCCGATGCACTGGATCGCTATGCCGACCATTTCGCTAAATTGTTGACCGAGGAATGCGGTGTGGACGAGGCCTCGGCCAAGGCTGAAGTCGGCGAGGCCGTGGCTGCCCTGCGCGGCGCGACGGTCGGCCAGACCGGTGTTTTCGGCCTGGTCCTCGATGCTTCGCGACCGCTGGCCGCCTTTGCCGAAATACTGGCGCCGGCCGTGACGGCGGGAGCGACCCTGGTCGTCAAGCCGAGTCCGAAGGCGCCGTCTGCGGTCTTTGCCCTGTGTGAACTCTCGAGCCGCGCCGATTGGCCGGCCGGCATTCTTAATCTGCTGCAGGGCGACAGTGCGGCGATTGGCGGCCTGTGTACGGCCGCTATCGACAGGCTCGTTTATGGCGGAAACGCTACCCTGGGGGCACAGGTCGGCGCCATGGCCGAAGCGGCGGGCGTTCGTTTCGAGATGCAGGCGGCCTGATGCGGCGCATCGTCCAACTCGAAGGCGAGTCGCTGATTGCCGATGTCCGGCGCCCCGGTTTTGCGCACGATTGGATCGAATATCCGAAGACCGGGCCGGCGCAGGTCGTCGAGCGCCTGCTCGGGGCGAGTATCGCGATCAGCAACAAGGTGCCGATCGATGCGGCGGCGCTCGCCGCCCTGCCCGATCTCCAAATGATTGCCGTCTCGGCGACCGGCACCAACAATGTCGACCTCGATGCCTGCCGGGCACGCGGCATCGTCGTTGCCAACATTCCGGGCTATGCCGAACACACGGTGCCGGAACACGTCCTGGCGCTGCTCCTGGCGCTTTCGCGCAATCTGACGGCTTGGCGGCAGACACTGCTGGCCGGCGCCTGGCAGCGGGCCGAGCAGTTCTGCCTGTTCGACCACCCGATCCGCGATCTGCATGGCGCGACCCTGGGACTGATCGGCAGCGGCACGCTGGGTAACGGCGTGGCGCGGCTGGCCGAGGCTTTCGGCATGCGCGTGCGGCGCGCCGAGCGCAAGGGGGCGACCACCGTTCGCGCCGGCTACACAGCCTTTGCCGAAGTGCTGGCCGAGGCCGATGCGATCAGCCTGCATTGCCCGCTGACGGCGGAAACGCGGAATTTGATCGGCGAGCCTGAACTGCGGGCGATGAAGCGTTCGGCCCTGTTGATCAATACGGCGCGCGGCGGCGTCGTCGACGAGGCTGCGCTGATCAGGGCCTTGAAAGAGGGCTGGATCGGCGGCGCCGGTTTCGACGTCGTCACCGTCGAGCCGCCGCCGGTCGACCATCCGATGCTCGATCCGGCCTTGCTGGCCCTGCCCAATTTCCTGCTGACGCCGCATGTCGCATGGGCGAGCAGGCCGGCCATGCAAAGGCTGGCCGACCTGCTGATCGACAATATCGAGGCCTTCGCGGCCGGCATGCCGAAAAACCGGGTGGCATGAGACGCCGCGCCAGACGGATGCCCGGGGCGGCTTGCCGGGCACGGTGATAGACAAAGGGAGCGGGCGAAGGCTGTTGGCCGATAAGCGCCCCGGCTGACCGCGGACTGAGGAACAAAGTCCGCTTCACCGACCGCTTATTTCCGGCGTTTGTTCGTAGAATGGCGCTTATTGGAAATGCCGCCATCGATCGCCCATGCCAGCCAAAAAAATATCATCCCGGATCGCCGGCCTGCTTTTTCTCGGCTGGCTGATCGTCAGCCAGGCATGGGGGGCTGTCTCCGCCGTTTCGACCTCCGTTGCCGCCCTGTCTTCCAGCAATGTCAGTTCGATCACGGCTTCCTCGCCTGGCGGCATGCAGGCCGGGGATCTGATGATCGCCCTGGTCGCCCAGAACAGCAGCAATTTTCCCATTGTCAGCACGGCGCCGACGGGGTGGACCAGCCTGCTGGCCAAGGATGACGGCAAGTCGATCGGCCTCGCCGTCTATTACAAATTCGCCGCGGCGGGGGATCTCGCCACCAGCTTCACCTGGACCTTTACCGCCAGCCGTCGAAGCTCGGGGGGGATCCTGGCCTTTCGCGGGGTCGATGGCGCCGCGCCGATCAACGCCAGCGGCAGCCAGGTCAGCACCGGATCGACCACCTATACCGCGCCGTCGGTGACGACGACCGTCGCCAACACCCTGTTGCTCGCCTTGTACGGTGCGGCCAACGGCAATGCGTCGATCAGCACGCCGAGCGGCATGAGCGCGGCTTTTTCGCCGGCGGCCACCGGGGCCGGACCGAATGGCGTTGTGATTTTCGGCGCGGAAGCCCTGCAGCCTCTGGCCGGGGCAACGGGAGCGGAGAACTCGACGGGAAATTCCTCCCTGGAAAATATCGGCGTCCTGATCGCCCTCAAGCCGTCGGCCACCTTGATCGACCATGTCGAATTCGTCGAGGACGGCACCGGGCTGAGCTGCACGCCCAAGGCGATCACCGTCCTGGCCTGCACGACCAGCCTGTCCTGCTACGGCGTCCCGGGCAATCAGTACAGCTCGGGGAGCTTCACCATCACGCCCGCTGCTATACCCGGCGCCCAATGGTGCACCGACAGTCTATGCGCCGCGTCGATTGCAGGCAGCGTGACGGTTGC
>JAJXVG010000056.1:16644-17500 GCA_021782315.1 Pseudomonadota bacterium
TGCGAACAATGCCACCCTTTAGCTGGCCGAAACGACAGCCGGCACCGTCACCATCGGCGGCTCGGCGTCGGCGATCAACAATACGGTGATCCAGTGTTCGAATACCGCGACCGGCGCTTTCAATGCCGGTACGGCCTGCAACCTGAGCTTCGCCTCGGCCGGCTTCCTGGTCAGCGTACCCAATCACTATGCCTGCACGCCCCAGACGGTCACCCTGCAGGCGGTCAAGGCCAGCGCGACGGCCACTACCTGCATTCCCGCCTTTCAGAATACCAGCCGCAACCTGACCCTCTATTCGGTCTACACCAATCCGACCACGGGGAGCAGCACGGCCAGTTTCAATTATGCGACCGGTTCGGGCGGGGTTACTTCGTCGGTCGGCGCCCTGTCGACCTCATCGAGCGCCCCGACGAGCCTGGGCAATCTCTATTTCGACAGTACGGGAACGGCGACCCTGACCGCTTTCCGCTACCCCGATGCCGGCCAATTGATGCTTTATCCGGTGTACACGGGTAGCGCCGCCACCCACGATGCCGGCCTCCTGATGTCGGCGGTCGGCGGCAACAGCTTCATCGCCGCCCCCTCCAGTTTCGCCTTCAGCGCCATACCGGCGGCGCCCCTGACGGCGGGGAATCCGTTCAACGTCACGGTTACCGCGATGAATGCCTGTAGCTCGCCGTCGGCCACCGCCAATTTCGGCCGGGAAACGACGCCGGCTACCCTTGCCCTCGCCTCGTCGAATCCGGTGCCGGGGCAGGGCAATGCGAGCGCGATCAATCAAACCCTGGGCGGTTTCAGCGGCGGAGCGGCCAGCGCCAGTCTGACCTGGAACGAAGTCGGCACCTTCGATCTGACG
>JAJXVG010000260.1 GCA_021782315.1 Pseudomonadota bacterium
GCAGGGCTTCCGATGGCGAGCAGTCAACTTGAAATACCCGACGGTCTTCCAGTCGTACCGCCGTCAGATGTCCTCCCCACAGGCAGCCGGAGTCGAGCGCCAGCAAGTTTGGCGTAACCTTCAGGCCGAGTGCCGACCAATGGCCGGTGACCAGCACCGCATCGGCACTTTGCCGATCGGGCAGGTCGAACCAGGGCAGGTGCCCCTTGGGGGCGTTGGCGATCTTGCCCTTGACCTTGAATTCCATGACGCCTTTGGGTGTGCAGAAGCGCATTCGGGTCATGGCGTTGACGATGACGCGCAATCGCGGCCAACCCTTCAGATTGTCCGACCAGCCAGCCGGTTCGCTGCCCCACAGGTTTTCGATGAGTTTGCGAAAATCCTTGCCCTGCAAGGCGGCTTCGACTTCGCGGGCGAGTTCGCGGGCGCGGCTTGTCGTCCATTGCGGCAAAAGGCCGGCATGAACCAGGCAGTATTTTCCTTCGGTGTGGCAGATCGGCTGGTGGCGCAGCCAGTCGAGCAGTTCGTCCCGATCCGGTGCATCCAGGATATCCTGAATGGTGTCGTCCTTGCCGCGCAGCTTGGCGCCGCCCTCGGCGACCATCAACAGGTAGAGGTCGTGGTTGCCCAGCACGGTGACCGCGGCCGGTCCCAGCGATTTGATGAAGCGCAGGGTTTCCAGGGATTTGGGGCCGCGATTGACCAGGTCGCCGACCAGCCACAGGCGGTCGGCGACCGGATCGAAGGCGCACAATGTGAGAAGCCGCTGCAGGGAGTCGTAGCAGCCCTGGATGTCGCCGATGGCGTAGGTGGCCATGGCTGCGCTCAAACGGGGGAAAAAGCCGAATTCAAGATAGTCCTGCTCCGTAACAAATTTAAGTTTGTCATAGGAACCAAGCATATCAGGTGAAGCCTTCGTTTTCACCCGCGTTTTCGCCACCCTTGCTCATCGGGTCGGGCGGCGGACTTCACTGCGTTCCCGGGTGGTCGGCGTGCTTGGGGGTGCGGACAAAAAAAGACCGGCATTCAGCCGGCCTCTATTCGATTGCCGAGGGGGCTTATTTCAGGGAAAGGATCCAGGTCACCAGTTTCTTTGCTTCTTCCGGGGTGACGTTGTTGGGCGGCATCGGAATTTCGCCCCAGGTACCCTTGCCACCGGCCTTGACCTTGGCAGCCAGTTTGTCGACGGCACCGGCATCACCCTTGTACTTGGCGGCTACCTCTTTATAGGAAGGACCGACCAGCTTTTTGTCGACGGTGTGGCAGGACATGCAGTTCTTGGCCTTGGCCAGTGCCTCGTCGGCAAGGGTGTGGCTGGAAACGCCAAGACCTGCGGCCAAGAGCAGAGCAATTTGAACAGCTTTCATTGGATGAGCCTTTCGTTGAAATTAATACGAGTGCATAATGTCGCGGCTGGTGAAAAAAAAGCCTTGATTGGGATCAAAAGCCTCGGAGGCCTTACGGTATGGGCCATTGCCGGGCTGGCCAAGTTGACGGATATCAAGATGGCATATCGAAGAGCGGGGTGTCTGCTACTTGGTCAGGCGTTCGAAGAGTTTGACCGTCGTATCAACGCTGCGCAGCAGATGCTCGCCTTCGCTCATTACCAGGCGTGCGTGCTTGGCTCTGCTGGCATGGGAAAGATCCGGGCAGAGCGCGTGGATGAATTTTTGCCATTGGCTGGCCACCACACGAAGCTGGGCGGTGACTTCCGGGGGGGGGGTTCCCGTTTTTCCCAGTGCATCCAGGTTGTTCTCGAATTCCAGGCAGGATGAGGAAATGAGTTCGGCGATCCTGGCGTCCAGGTTTGCCCAGGCGCGAAACAGGAAAAATTTGCCTATGCGCTGGGACAGCATGCGGTTGCGACCGGCCATGTTGACATAGTGCGCCGCCGGAAGTCCGCCGATCTCGGCGGCCCGGCTGGTCAGGGCATCGGTTGCTGCCAGCAGTTCCTCGCTGCTTGCGAATACTTCTTCAACCCGTGCCGGCGATAGATCTTTCCCGTCGATCAATGCTCGGTAGCACGGCCACAAGACTCTTATCCGGGCAAGATGTCCGGCGAGTTCGGGGGGCAGTTCGAATTTGTCGAGAGCGGCCAGGTTACGCTCAAATTCCTTGTTCAACTGGTGTAGTTTGACAAGCGCCCGGTGCGGCGCAATCGAAGAGGCGATCATGCACCACGCCATGGCCAGGCGTTGGGAGAGGACGCGTAGGCGGCCGCACATGTTGACCAGCGTGCCCGTGGACAATTCCGGTTTGGTGTTGAGCGAATTGCTCTTGCGTTTTCTGGAAAAGCTGAGTCTCTGGTGGGTGTCGCTGTTGGCGGTATCAAGCAGGGCTGCGTTCTGGATATGGACTTTTCGGCCATCGACCGCAATGATGCCGTTGTTCGCCAATTCACGCAGATTACGGGAAAATGATTCCGGCGTCATGCCGATGCGCTCGGCGATCATTTTTTTGCTGGTTTTGAGGACTACCGTCGTTTCTCCCGCCAGGCCCGCTCGTTCGCCTGCCATTTCGAGCAGATAATCGAGCAGACGCTGCGCGCCGGTCAGTCCGTAATGATGGCTGGTGGTGTCGAATTCACTGGCAAATTGGCGGCGGGCCAGGGATTTGATGATCCGGTCGCTGAGTTCATAGTGATTGCGGGTGGCTTCGCGCAACTTGCGAATATCGATGGCCACCAGCAGGGCTTTTGCGATACAGCAACAACTGGAGGCGTAGTGGGTGGCGCTGAATAATTCGCCCAGGCTGAGGAGTTGCTCGCTCTGTGCGAGTTCGATGATTTTGGTCGCGCCGCCGGGGATGGTCGAGCTACGCTTGACGCTACCGCTGAACAGCAGGTGCGCTTCGCGAATTGGCTCATCGGCCTTGTACAGAATGTCGTTGGCGTGAAGCTCGATCAGGCGACTTGCCGCGGCCAGCGTGTCGAGCAGCACGGAGGGCAGGCCGCCCAGAAGCTGACTACCGGAAAGCAGATCGCGCTGCGCACGATGCGAATCGTTAAGGCGGACGTTCAATTGGAACGAATTTCCTCTGGGGCTTGTCGAGAATGCAAGGATACAGGCAAAGCAAAATAGAAGGGGGGCCTGACACCATTGGCGTCAGGCCCCCTGTCTTGATGCGCTTAGTAAATGTCGTGTTGCGTATTGAAAACGTTGAACTTGCCGGTCGGTGTCACCAGTCTTGGATCGCGGATGACGGCCTTGAGCTTGCGCGTTTTGTCGTCAACCACAACGATCGCCGATTCCTGATCCTTGCCGTTCCACACCGAGAACCAAACCTCGTCGCCGGCCTTGTTGTATTCCGGCTGGACGACGCGCTTCGGACCGGCCTTGATGCCGGACCACTCGCCGATCGGGATCAGTTCGCTACCCTTGTCCAGGTTGTTCACGTCCCAGACCGAAACCGACTGGCTGACGGCCGGGTCCGGATTGAGCGTCGTGTCGACCCACAGGTTCTTCGATTTCGGATGGGTCTTCAGGAACAGCGAACCGCCGCCCAGACCCTTCAGCATACGAACGACCTTCCAGGCATTGTCCGGATGCTTGACCGGGTCGGTGCCGATCAGTGCGATGCTGTCGTCGCCGAGGTGACCCGTCGCCCACACCGGACCGAACTTGGGATCGATGAAGTTGGCGCCGCGTCCCGGGTGCGGTGTCTTGCCGACTTCGACCAGTTTCTCCAG
>JAJXVG010000057.1 GCA_021782315.1 Pseudomonadota bacterium
CCAGGCCATCCTTGCCGGTGCCGCTTTCGCCGCGGATCAGCACGCTGGCGTCGGAGGCGGCGACCATGCGCGCCTCGGCCATCAGTTCGGCCATGCGGCTGCTGCGAAAGACGAGGCCGGCCATCCATGCGTCGCCCCCCTGCTCCCCCGCTGCCGAGGGGTCGCCGGACGAGGCGGAGAGTTGCAGGGCGCGATCGATTTTTTCGAGCAGGACCTGACTGTCGAAAGGCTTGGTCAGGTAACCGAAAACGCCACGCGAGGTAGCGGCCACCGCGTCGGGAATATTGCCGTGGGCGGTCAGCAGAATGACCGGGAGGCTCGGCCGCGACCGGTGGATTTCTTCGAACAGCGCCAGGCCGTCCAGCCCGGGCAGGCGAACGTCGCTGACGACGACCCGCGGCGGGTCGACGGCGATCTGCGCCAGCGCCTGCTCGGCCGAACCGACGGCGGTGATCCGGAAGCCCTTGGCCCGCAGACGCATGGTCAGCAGCTTGAGGATGTCTTCGTCGTCGTCTACGACCAGAACATGGGCCCCGACGTTCATCGCCCGGCCCCATTGGGTCTGAGCGTTCGCGCTCGCGGAATCAGCGTTTTTTCTATATCGGCCAGGCCGTCGAGTTTTTCCTGAAGCTCGGCCGCCTTGCGCTGGCTTTCCTTCAACTGCTGGCCCAGTTGCTGCCCCTGCTTTTCAAGTTGGTTCTCCAGCCTTATCCGCTCCTGGTAATTGTCAGCCACTTCGCGGGCCAAGGCTTGGAAGGGCTGCGCGGCCGGGTCCACTGATTTGAGAATGCCTTCGAGCAGGGCCAAGCCCTTGCCGAGATCCTGCTGCGCACGAGGGTGCCCAAGCAGCATCGCCATTTTCATCTGCGCCAAGGGATGCGACCGGAGGGCAATCAATACCGTGCGCTCGCGGGCGAGTTCGGCCGCGCTCATCCTGCCCAGCCCCTGGTAATAACTCAGGACCGCCTCAGCCCCCGCGGTCTCGACGCGTGGCTCGGGCATTATTTCCGGGATCGGCGCGGCACAGCCGCTCAAGGCCAGGACGAAAACAAGGGCCGAGACCAGCCCGGCCAGGCAAGGAAAGGAAAGGTCGTATTTATTGCGCATCCGGTATTTCCACACAAAAATGGGCGCCTGCGGTTTCCGGCAGAAGATATACCGCCCCGCTCATGGCCCGCACCAGTTCGCGGACGATGGAGAGGCCGACGCCGCTGCCCTGCCGTGGCGCCGGCGCCAGACGCTGGCCCTGGACGAATGGGTCGAAAATTCGTAGGCTGTCATCCGCCGCGACCCCCGGTCCCTGATCGATGCATTCGAAGCGCCAGATGCCGTCCGCATGACGGACAACAAGGCGGATTTCACCACCTTCCGGACTGAAATCGATTGCGTTGGACAGGAGATTATCCAGAACGACGGTCATTTTTTCCGCATCAAGCATGGCCGTCTCCTCGGAAGCCTCGATGGCGACGCGCACTTGGCGGGACTGGCTGTGCAGTTCGCGACGCTGGGCGACGGCGGCAAGCAGGTGGGGCAGGCGAACCGGTACGATTTGCAGATGGCGGGCTTCGAAAGCGGTAGCATTTAGCGTCAGCAGGCTCTCGATTTGCCGCTGCAGACTGCCAACATTGTGTTGGAGGATATCCACCACCTCGCGCTGGCCGGTCGCCAACGGCCCGGGCACCTCTTCGCGGAGCAAAGATATGCCTTCCTTCAAGGCGGTCAGCGGCGTTTTCAGCTCGTGCGAAACGTGGCGCAGGGCGCGCTCGCGATCGGCTTCCAGTTCGGCCAGGCGCTGGCGCAGCCAGTCCAGCCGTTTACCCAGTTGCCGCAAGTCGGCCGGCCCGCCGACCACCACCGCTTCGTCGAAACGGCTGGCCCCGAGTCGGACGATCGCCTGTTCGAGATGACGAACCGGCCGGACCAGCCACCACCCCATGGCCAGAGCCACCAGCAGCGCGCCGAACATGGCCAGGGCGATGCGTTCGCCCAGGCGCAGCCGGTTGCTTTCCAGCGCTTCGAGCGACTTTCTGTTCTGCGCCTCGACCCAGTGTTGGCCGGCCTGCTGGAGCAAACCGTCGAGTTCGACCATCCGGGTCAGCAAGGGGATGATTTCGGTTTGTGCAATTTTTTGATCGAGGCCGCTGCGCAGCGCCTCGCCCACCATGCGCCAACCGCCCAACAAGGGCTGCAGCGGTTCGGCGGCGAACTGGTCGAGCCGATCGATCACCGCCAGCGAGCGAGTCAGGTGCTCGTCGAAACGCTGCCGGAAAACGGGACTGTCGAGCACCAGGTACTGCCGCGCACTGCGTTCGATATCGACCGTGCGCTCGCTCAACTCCTGAACGGATGCCATGAGCTGCATTGCCCGGTCGCTGCCCTGGCGGTTTTGATCGACCAGGCGCTCCACCACCAGCCAGCTTTGCACCGCCGCCCCGCCCAGGAGCAGGACGATGAGTGCAAAGCCAAGCAGCATGCCTTGGCGGAAGGAAATTCTGTTCATCGGTGCAGTGTGGCCTAAAACTGGATTGTAAACCGCAAGCATGCCGGAATGCCCCGCCAATCACTGGGCGAATCTATTGAAAAAGGCCGATTGTTGAAAAATTTATAATGTATATTCATCGACTTAAAAACATGTCGCCATATAGCGACATTGATCGCTGCTAAATTGCCTACATTGGCATGAAAAGACAAAAAAACATGTCGCCATCTCACGACACGCTCCTGCAGCATTGTTGGAAAAAACTTTACAAATCAAACGTAACACTATGTTTAAGCTTGATTATTATTTCATGGCATGCTTATCGCAATAGCACCCTGGATGAAGAATGGTCGACAATCCCAACACCGGAGCCCGCATGTTCAACAAACCCAGCATCACCCATCGCAATGACAGCATGACCCGCAAGGAGGTCAATAACATTCTCGGCAATGCCAATGCAATCAATACAGCCTCCGGCACCCAGGTTCCAGTACCTGTTGCAAAACCCGAAAAAGCCGTCGAGGCAAGCCACGAAATCATCGACGCCCGCCTGATCGTCGGCCCAGACGTCAAGCTCAAAGGCGCCGAAATTCTCGACTGCGATACGCTCGTCGTCGAAGGCCGGGTCGAAGCGACCATGGACAGCCGGATAATCCGCATTGCCGGAAACGGTTCCTTCTCCGGCAAGGTCAGTATCGATATCGCCGAAATTCACGGCAGTTTCGAGGGGGAACTGACGGCCCGTTCCCAACTCATCATCCATGCCACCGGGAAGGTGCACGGCAAAATCCGCTACGGCAAGCTGGTCATCGACGAAGGCGGCGAGTTGTGCGGTGACATCAATGCACTTTCCGCCGAAAAACCAAACTCCGTCCACCTTCGTGACGATGTCGCCAAATCGCTTGCCGCTGTTGGCGCCTGATAACAAATTTCCCGGTTCATGGAATAGAATGCCGCCTATGCAAATAGTAATAACACCAGGCTCGACACGACCTGCCGCTTTCATTTCTGCGCTGATGTCGCCGGCGGCGCACAGCGCTTCCTTCGGCATGAATGCCGGCATCGAAGCGCAGGAACTGGTGGTTTCCCCGGCCGTCACCTATCAGCAACACCGGGCCTGCGCCGCTTTGGTACGCCGGATGTACGCCTGGCGCGGCTATCGCCTCGCCCCTTCCCGCCAGTTCGTTGGCGACCCGAACCACGCAACCCTCGGCGCCTGGATGGACGGCGAACTGCTGGCCACCATGACCGCCTCCCGCGACTCGAGCGCCGGCCTGCTTGCCGATACGCTCTACCCGGAAGAAATGGCCAGCTTGCGCCAGCCGACCCGGGTCATCGGTGAAGTGACCCGACTGGCAGTCGATAGCGCCGTCACCGACAGCGCATTGCTGAAGTCCCTTTTCCGCTCCACCTACAAATACGCCAGGGCGATCTTTGGCGTGACCGATGTGGTGGTCGAAGTCAATCCGCGACATGCGGCCTATTACTGTCGGGAATTCGGTTTTGCCCAGATCGGCGGTCTGCGCACCTGCCCCCGGGTCGATGCGCCCGCCCTGCTGCTGCATCGCTCGCTGAGCAATATCCGCCTCTAACGCCGGTAGCGCATCGCCGACGGCCAGCCCCCGATCGCCGGGAGGCTGGTCATTTGCATTGAAGGGCCGTAGACTCCACGCACCTTCAATATTTACGACAACAGGTAGGTTCAATGGCTCAATACGTAATGTCCATGCTGCGCGTCAGCAAGATCGTCCCGCCCAAGCGGCAGATCATCAAGGATATTTCCCTCTCCTTCTTCCCGGGCGCCAAGATCGGCCTGCTCGGCTTGAACGGTTCGGGAAAATCGACCGTACTGAAGATCATGGCCGGCGTTGACAAGGAATACGACGGCGAGGTCCAGCATCTGGCCGGCGTTTCCATCGGCTACCTGCCGCAGGAACCGCAGCTCGACGCCGCCAAGACGGTGCGAGAGGAGGTCGAATCGGCCCTCGGCGAAGTGATGCAGGCCCAGGCCAAACTCGACGAGGTCTATGCCGCCTACGCCGACCCGGAAGCCGATTTCGACAAGCTGGCCGAGGAACAGGCCCGCCTCGAAGCGATCATCTCGACCGCCGGCGCCGACACCGAAGCGCAGATGGAACTGGCCGCCGATGCGCTGCGCCTGCCGCCCTGGGATGCCGTCATCGGCAACCTGTCGGGCGGAGAAAAGCGCCGCGTCGCGCTGTGCAAACTGCTGCTGGCCAGGCCGGACATGCTGCTGCTCGACGAACCGACCAACCACCTCGACGCCGAATCGGTCGAATGGCTGGAACAGTTCCTCGTCCGTTTTCCGGGTACCGTCGTCGCCGTCACCCACGACCGCTACTTCCTCGACAACGCCGCCGAGTGGATTCTTGAGCTCGACCGCGGCCACGGCATTCCGTACAAGGGCAACTATTCCTCCTGGCTGGAGCAGAAGGAAGCCCGCCTGGAAACCGAGAACAAGCAGATCGACGCCCACATGAAGGCGATGAAACAGGAACTGGAGTGGGTGCGCAGCAATCCGAAGGCGCGCCAGGCCAAATCCAAGTCCCGCCTCGCCCGCTTCGAGGAAATGTCCAGCGTCGAATATCAGAAGCGGAACGAAACGCAGGAAATCTTCATTCCGGTCGGCGAGCGTCTCGGCGACAAGGTCATCGAATTCAACGGCGTCACCAAGTCATTCGGCGACAAGCTGTTGATGGACAATGTCAGCTTCAACATCCCGGCCGGCGCCATCGTCGGCATCATCGGCCCGAACGGCGCCGGCAAATCGACGCTGTTCAAGATGATCACCGGCCAGCAACAGCCGGATACCGGCGAGGTCGTCGTCGGCCCGACGGTCCGGATGGCTTACGTCGACCAGTCGCGCGACTGCCTCGACGGCGCCAAGACGGTTTTCGAGGAACTGGCCCAGGGCAGCGACATCCTGCAAATCGGCAAGTTCGAAATGCCGTCGCGCGCCTATATCGGCCGCTTCAACTTCAAGGGAGCCGACCAGGGCAAGCAGGTCGGCAATCTGTCCGGCGGCGAGCGCGGCCGCCTGCACCTGGCCAAGACGCTGATGGCCGGCGGCAACGTCCTGCTGCTCGACGAACCGTCGAACGACCTCGACGTCGAAACCCTGCGCGCGCTGGAAGACGCCCTGCTCGAGTTCCCCGGTTGCGCCATGGTCATCTCGCACGACCGCTGGTTCCTCGACCGCATCTGCACGCACATTCTGGCCGCCGAAGGCGATTCGCAATGGAATTTCTTCACCGGCAACTTCCAGGAATACGAGGAAGACAAGAAGAAGCGTCTGGGTGAAGAGGGAGCAAAACCCAAGCGTATCCGCTACAAGCCGATCACCCGCTGAGCGGCGGCAACCGGCCCGGCGGCGACGCTGGCCGGACCGGATGCAAAACGGGCGCCGTCGCGGCGCCCGTTCTTCTTATGCGCCCCGCCGATGCGAGGCTCAAAAATGTTAGCAGTGAATTTCAGTGCTTCAGATTGGCGGAGAAAACAGCCTTGGACTTCTCGGAAAACTGGAATTCGGCGAAAGCACGATCGATTTCGGCTTCGTTGCGGCCTTCGGAGTGGTCTTCGAAACTGATGCCGATCAGTTTGCCGTTGGCCGCCAGGGTCTGAAAGGCGAAGCGCCAGCGTTGCGCTTCAGCCAGGCGCTCGCGCAACTCGGCTTCGTTGGAAATCGTAATACCGGCTTTCTTCAGTGAATCCAGGAACTGTTCGAAGGATTCGTTGCTAAGACTGCCCATTTATTTCTCTCCGTATGTATGCGGTGTTTGATCACCATGAGCCTAATAACGACACGACCTTGATTCGGTTGACACAATTTCAACAGAAGTTTGAATGCGATAATTCGCCCCATGAAGAAGCCAGATAACGCCGCCGCCATTCCCGAAATCCGTCCCGGGCAGTCCATCGAACTGCTCAAGGAACTGCACATCCTCACCCGTGACGGGAAGCTGAACCAGGACACGCGGCGCAAGCTGAAACAGGTCTATCACCTCTACCGGTTCATCGAGCCGTTGCTGGAGCGTGCCGAGATACTGGTCGACCATGGGGCCGGCAAGTCCTATCTCGGCTTCATCCTCTATGACCTCTGTATCAAGGAACGTGCCAGCGGGGAAATCGTCGGCATCGAAAGCCGCCCCGAACTCGTCGAAAAATCCCGCGAACTGGCCGACCGGCTTGGCTTTCAGCGCATGCGCTTTCTTGCCTGCACGGTCGAGGAATCATTGACCGCAGCCGGGTTGCCGGTCGCCGTCGATGTCGTGACAGCGCTACATGCCTGCAACACGGCAACCGACGACGCCATCCGTTTCGCGCTGACCAAGAATGCCCGCCATATCGTGCTCGTCCCTTGCTGCCAGGCCGAAGTGGCCGCCGTCATGCGAGCCCGAAAGAACGACTCGCTGTCGCAAAAACCGCTATCCGAACTTTGGCGACACCCGATCCACACCCGCGAGCTCGGCAGCCACCTGACCAATGTCCTGCGCTGCCTGCTGCTCGAATCGCATGGTTACGACGTCACCGTCACCGAACTGGTCGGCTGGGAACATTCGATGAAGAACGAACTGATCATCGCGTCGAAACGCGGCGCCCCGCGCAAGAACGCCCGCCAGCGAGCCGAGGCCATCCTGCGCGAATTCAACATCGAAGAACTCGCCACGCGTTTTACGTACTAAGGCGCCATGACCCGTATCCAACACCCCCTCGAACTCCTCGCCCCCGCCAAGAACGCCGACTTCGGCATCGCGGCCATCAAGCACGGGGCCGATGCCGTCTATATCGGCGGCCCGGCTTTCGGCGCCCGCTACGGCGCCGGCAACGATGTCGCCGAAATCAGACGCCTCTGCGATTTTGCCCACCGCTACCGGGCCCGGGTGTTCGTCGCGCTCAATACCATCCTGCGCGACGACGAGCTTGAAGAAAGCCGCCGGCTTGCCTGGCAACTGTATGAAGCCGGGGCCGACGCCCTGATCATCCAGGACATGGGCCTGCTCGAAATGGAGCTGCCGCCCATCCAGCTCCATGCCAGCACGCAGACCGACAATCGCAATGCCGACAAGGTGAAATTTCTGGAAGATGTCGGCTTCTCGCAGATCGTTCTGGCCCGCGAATGCAGCTTAAACGAAATTATTAAGATTGCTTCGCAAACTAATGTTTCATTGGAATATTTCGTACATGGCGCACTCTGTGTAGCATTCAGCGGTCAATGCTACATCAGCCAGGCCCACACCGGGCGCAGCGCCAATCGCGGCGAATGTTCGCAGGCCTGCCGGCTGCCCTACACGCTGCTCGACGACAAGGGCAAAACGATCACCGAGAACCAGCACCTGCTGTCGATGAAGGACAACAACCAGAGCGCCAACCTGCTCGAACTGGCGCGCGCCGGCGTCTGCTCCTTCAAGATCGAAGGGCGACTGAAGGATCTCAGCTACGTCAAGAACATCACCGCGCATTACCGCAACCTGCTCGACGACATCATCGCCAAGCACCCCGAATTCACCAGGGCCTCCAGCGGCCGCAGCACCTACACCTTCACGCCGCAGCCGGACAAGACCTTCAACCGCGGCTACACCGACTACTTTGCCGGCGGGCGCCAGGACGATATCGGCGCTTTCGATTCGCCGGCATTTGTCGGCGAACTGATCGGCGAGGTTCTTGACATCGGCGACGGCTGTTTCACGGTCAATGCCGAAAAGCCCTTCAATAACGGCGACGGCGTCTGCTTCTACGATGCCCACGGCGAAGTCGTCGGCATGCGCATCAACCGCGCCGACGGCGCCACCCTCTACCCGGCCGAAATGCCGGAAGAACTGACCGCCGGCGCCACCCTCTTCCGCAACCGCGACCAGGAATTCGAGCGCGCCCTGGAAAAGGAATCGGCCGACCGACGCATTGCCGTCAAACCGACCCTGGCCGAAAGCGAAGACGGCTTGGCTCTGACCCTGACCGACGAAGACGGCATAACGGTTACCGTGACCCGGGAAAACGGCCCGAAATCGACCTGGCAACTGGCCCAGAACCCGGTGCAGGCGATGGCCAGGCTCAAGGAAAATCTCGGCAAATTCGGCAACACGATGTTTGTCGCCGAACCGGTCGAACTGAAGTTGTCGCAACCCTGGTTCCTGCCGGTCGGCGCCGTCAACGCCCTGCGCCGCGAAGCCGGCGAGCGACTCGAAGCCGCCCGCATCGCCAGCCATCCGCGGCCACCCCGCGCCGAACCGGCCGCCAAGCCGGTGCCCTATCCGCAGGAAGAACTGACCTACCTCGGCAACGTTTTCAATGCCAAGGCTCGACAATTCTACGAAAGACACGGCGTCAGGCTGATCGAGGAGGCCTACGAGGCGGGTAACGAAAAAGGCATGGTCTCGCTGATGATCACCCGCCACTGCCTGCGCTACAGCTTCAACCTGTGTCCCAAGGAAGTGAAGCACCTCAAGCCGGACCCGATGACCCTGGTCAACGGCAGCGAAAAGCTGATTCTCAAATTCGACTGCAAGGCCTGCGAAATGCATGTCGTCGGCAAGATGAAAAAGGGCGTGAAACTAAACCTCGGCGCCATCCGCCCGCATTGACGCCCCATGCCCCGAGCGCCGGGGCAGGGCCTGTTCCACGCACCTAACAGCCCGCCGCCCGGGTGAAATTAAAGCTGCTATTCGAATCCAGTCGCGACTATAATTACGCGGATTCGGGTGTCCCTTGGCGCATGTCCTGCGCCAAGGGATGAAACGGGAAGCCGGTGAAACCGACCGTCGCCAAGCGACCGTCGGCCATTCCGGCGCAGCCCCCGCTGCTGTAAGCCTGACAACTCCATTTCGTGCCACTGTGCTTTGCATGGGAAGGCGATGGAGAAGTACGAAGGCAAGCCAGAAGACCGGCCCGATGCTTGTGTCACACCATTCTCCGGGGTAGCGAGAAGAGTCTGATGGTGCGTCGTCGCCGCGTTTTCGAACGCCCGGGCGGCCACTCCTCCGATCTGTCTTGGTCGTATCCCGGCGTTTTTTTGGCTTCGGGGAGAAATCATGCACATCATGGAAGGTTTTTTGCCGCCGGCGCATGCGCTCGGCTGGACGCTCGCTGCCGCCCCCTTCGTGGTCTGGGGCGTCAAGTCGATCAGCCGGCGCCTGAAAGAACAGCCGGAACAGCGCATGCTGCTCGGCGTTGCCGCCGCCTTTTCCTTCGTTCTCTCGGCCCTCAAATTGCCGTCGGTAACCGGCAGTTGCTCGCACCCGACCGGAGTCGGTCTCGGCGCCCTCCTCTTCGGGCCTGCGGCGATGGTGCCGGTCGGCCTCGTCGTCCTGCTTTTCCAGGCCCTGCTGCTGGCCCATGGCGGCTTGACCACGCTCGGGGCCAACCTCTTCTCGATGGCCATCGTCGGCCCCTTCGTCGCCGCCGGGGTCTTCCGCCTCGGTCGCCGCCTGGCACTGCCGCTGGCCGGCTGCGTTTTTGCCGCCGCCTGCCTGGGCGACCTGGCCACCTACCTGACCACCGCCATCCAGCTGGCCTGGGCCTTCCCCGACCCGGCCGGTGGCTTTGTCGCCTCCCTGGTCAAGTTCGGCGGGATTTTCGCCATCACCCAGATTCCCCTGGCCATCAGCGAGGGGCTGCTGACCGTGCTGGTGGTCAATGCCCTGTCCCGTTTCAATGCCGAAGAGCTAAAAGGCATGCCCCTGCTCGGCCAAGGCGAGGTACGCGCATGAAACGGCAAAACTGGTTGATCCTGGCCGCCGTCGTATTGCTCACCGTCCTGCCCCTGTGGCTGGTGCCGAAACCGGACAAGGGCCCGGATGGCCAGGCCGGCGAAGCCTTCGGCGGGGCCGACAGCAAGGCGCAACAGGCCATAGGCAAAATCGCACCGGACTACAAACCATGGTTCTCGCCGCTCATGGAACCCGCCAGCAACGAGATCGCCTCGCTGCTTTTTGCCCTGCAGGCTGCAGTTGGCGCCGGCGTGATCGGCTATTGGCTGGGCGCCTCGGTAACCCGCGACAGGCTGCGCAGGAAAAACGAATTGCCGCAGGTCGTAGAGCGGGACAAACGTGCTGATTGAACAGGCAGCCTACGCCAACCGCTGGCGGCGGGTGGCGCCGGCGGCCAAGGCCTGCCTGGCCCTGGCCGCTCTGATTTCGGCCGGCCTGGCGCCGACCCCGGCGACCGCGGCCGGGCTGGCCGCCGGCCTGATGCTGCTCACCTGTTTCGGCGCCGGCGTGCCTTTTGGGCTTTTCGTCCGTGTCGCCGCCCCGGCGACCGGCTTTCTCGCTCTCTCCAGCCTGTCGCTGCTCGTCTCGCTCAGCGGCGACGGGGCGGGCGGACTGGCCTGGCAAGCGGCGCCGGAAGCCGTGCCGCGCATCGCGGCCGTCGCCGCCCGTTCGCTCGCCTCCCTGGCCGCCCTGCTCATGCTGGTCCTGACCACACCGCTGCCCGACCTCATCGGACTCTTGCGCCGCCTGCACCTGCCCGAGATCATGCTCGACCTGATGGTGCTCTGTTACCGGATGCTCTTCGTTTTTTCCGAGGCGCTGCACGATACCCTGACGGCTCAACAGGGCCGCCTCGGCTATAGCACGGCCCGGCGCAGCCTGCGTTCGCTCGGCCTGCTCGCCGCCAATCTGGCCGTCCAGGTCTGGCAGCGAGCCCAGGGGCTGCACCTGGCCGCCATGGCCCGCAACGGCGATGGCCCCTTGCGCTTCCTGAGTCCGGACTTTACCCACGCCACCCGCGATACAGTCGTCGCGGCGCTGACCGGCGGCGCCTTGATCGTCGTCACGGCGAGGCTGGGCGCATGAGCTTGCTGCTCGAAGCCCATTCGCTCGATTACCGCTATGCCGACGGCAGCATCGGCCTCGACGACTGTTCGCTCGTCGTCCGGCGAGGCAGCCGCAATGCCGTGCTCGGCACCAACGGCTCGGGCAAGACGACGCTGTTCCAGCATTTCAACGGCTTGCTCAAACCGAGCGCCGGACACCTGACATTCGACGGCGCCCGGTTCGACACCAGCCGCGCCGGCCTGAATGCGCTGCGCCGCCGGGTCGGTCTGGTTTTTCAGAATCCGGATCGCCAGTTGTTTTCTGCCAGCGTCTTCGAGGACGTCTCCTTCGGCCCGCTCAACCTCGGACTGGACGCGGCCACCGTGCGCCGCCGCGTCACCGCCGCCCTGGCCGCCGTCGGCATGGCGGCCCAGGCCGAACGCCCGGTGCATCATCTCAGCTTCGGTCAGAAAAAGCGGGTGTGCATCGCCGGCGTCCTCGCCATGCAGCCGGAACTGCTGCTGCTCGACGAGCCGATGGCCGGGCTGGATGCCGCCATGCAGGACGAGTTGCTCAAGGTGCTCGACGATCTGGCGGCAAGCGGCATCACCATCGTGCTGTCCACGCACGATGTCGATTTCGCCTACCGTTGGGCCGACCACATTCACCTGCTGGCAGCCGGGCGTTGCATCGCCGCCTTCCCCTCCGCCGAACTGCCCGACCGCAAGGCGGCGCTGCAGGAAGCCGGCCAGCCGCTGCCGGCGGTCATCGAACTGCACCGTACCCTGGCCGCCCGCGGCCTGCTTCCCCTACAACCGGCGCCGCGCAGCCTCAAGGCGCTGCTCTTGGCCCTATCCTCCGAGGAATCCCCTTGACATTCGACCTTCTCCCATTTGAACGCAGGAATACCCGCCCATGACTTCCGACCGTCTGCCCGGCACCGTCTGGTTCGTCGGCGCCGGCCCCGGCGACCCCGACCTGATCACCGTCAAGGGCCGCAAGCTCCTGGAGCAATCGGGCGCCGTGCTTTTTGCCGGTTCCCTGGTCGACCAGGCAGCCACGCTGTTTGCACCCGAGGGTTGCGAAATCCGCGACTCAA
This sequence comes from Pseudomonadota bacterium, assembly GCA_021782315.1. GTDB lineage: Bacteria > Pseudomonadota > Gammaproteobacteria > Burkholderiales > Rhodocyclaceae > Azonexus. Next base: position 12,350 of record JAJXVG010000057.1, read on the forward strand.
AGGACATGACCCTGGAAGAAATGACCGACTGGCTGATTGACGCCGCCCGTCGGCACGCCACGGTCGTTCGCCTGCAGACCGGCGACCCCGGCCTCTACGGTGCGCTGATCGAGATGACCCGACCGCTCACTGCGGCCGGCCTCGCATGGGCCGTGGTGCCCGGCGTCTCCTCGGCCATGGCCGCGATGGCTGCGGCCGGCGAAACCCTGACCCTGCCCGAAGTGACCCAGACGGTCATCCTGACCCGGGTCGCCGGCCGGACACCGATGCCGCCGGGCGAGGAACTGGAAGCTCTGGCGGCGCACAGGACGACGCTCTGCATCTTTCTGTCGATCACTCTGCTGCACAAGGTACAGGAAGCCTTGCTGGCGGCCGGCTGGCGCGAGGACGCACCGATCCTGGTGGTGCAGAAGGCGAGCTGGCCGGGCGAGGAAAAGATCATTCGCGGCACGATCCGCGACATCAAGCAGAAATGCCAGGCCGAGAAGATCGGCAGCCAGGCCATGATCGTCGCCAGCCCGACGCTGGGCGCGGCCGACTGGACCGACCTGATCCGCTCCAAGCTTTACGACCCGACCTTCACCCACCGTTTCCGCAAAGCCTCGGAGAAGCCCCATGCCTAGCGACACCACCATCCTCCTCGTCGGTCACGGCTCGCGCGGTCGCGAAGGCAACAGGGAAACCGTCAATTTCGCCGCCCAGTGGCGCGAGCACCATCCCGAGTGGCGCATCGAGGTCTGCTTCATCGAACACGCCGAGGTTCTCCTCGACGAAGGCCTCGACCGCGCCGCCCGCGGCGCTCGCCGGGTGCTGGTCATTCCCTTCATCCTCAACGCCGCCGGGCACGTCAAGATGGAACTGCCGGCCGCCATCGAAGGCGCCCGCCAGCGCTATCCGGCGGTTGAATTCGTCGTCACCCGCCATCTCGGCATGGGGCGCGAAATGCTTGTCGTTCTACAAGGGCAACTGGATCGCCTGATGAAGCAGTTGGCCATGCCCGACCCGATGACTACCGGGGTGGTCCTGCTCGGCCGGGGTTCCTCGGATGCCGGCGCCAATGGCGAACTGGCCAAGATGGCGCGCTGGATATTCGAAGACAACGAGCACGAACTGCTCGACCTGGCCTTTACCGGCGTCACCTGGCCGCGCCTGGAAACCGTCGTCCAGCGGCAGGTCAGGCTGGGCATGATGCAGATCGCCATCGTCCCGGTCTACCTGTTCACCGGCGTGCTGATCGAGCGCATCCAGGCCCAGGTCGAACGCCTGCGCCAGCAGTATCCGCAGGTCGCCTTCGCCCTCGGCACCCATTTCGGCTTCGACCAGGGTATCTTCGACCTGCTCGACGGCAAGGTGTCCGGCGAACTTTCGGCCGGCGGCATGCTCGAATGCGACGGCTGCAAATATCGCGAGGCGGCCGAGGAAGAGCACCTGCACGATCACAGCCACACGGCCACCGGCGGCTGCGCCCACGGGCATGATCGCCATCAAGGACAGGGCGAGGGACATGGGCATCATCACGGCTGTTCCCACCAACACGATTAATCGCAGGAGACGACCATGAACATCATTACCGAACAGTTGACCGCCGCCGGCCGCGCCATCGAGCACGACTCTTTCGCCGTCATCGATGCCGAAGCCGGTCCGCACCATTACACCGACGAGCAGTGGCCGCTGGTCCGCCGCATGATCCACGCCAACGCCGATTTCGAATTCAACGGCCTCACCGCCTTCCATCCGGGCGCCATGCAGGCCGGCCTGCAAGCGGTACTCAACGGCGGCACTTCTATCGTCGCCGATGTCGAGATGATCTGCGTCGGCCTCTCCAAGCCGCGCCTGGCCCACTTCGGCCTGAGCACCCATCACTACATTTCCGACGACGACGTGATTGACGCCGCCGAGGCCGAGAACAGCACACGCGCCGTGCAGGCCATGCGCAAGGCGCACCGGCTGGGCAAGCTGGACGGCGCCATCGTCGGTATCGGCAATGCGCCGACCGCGCTGATCGAACTGGTCCGCCTGATCCGCGAGGAAGGGGCGCGCCCGGCCCTGGTCGTCGCCATGCCGGTCGGCTTCGTTTCCGCCGCCGAATCGAAGGATCTGATGATGACCGTCGATAACGTGCCCTGGGTCGCCATCAAGGGCCGCAAGGGCGGTTCGACGCTGGTCGTCGCCGCCATTCACGCCATGCTGTCGCTGGCCGAGGCCGAACAGAAAAAACAGGCTGCCTGAGCCACCGATGACCGAAAACAGCAAGCCCGCCAAGATTCGCAAGGGCGACGGCAAGCGCCAGCGCGGCAACCGCACCGGCTTCACCACCGGCGCCTGCTCGGCCGCGGCCGCGCGCGCGGCGACCATCGGCCTGCTGCTCAGCGAGGTGCCCGAAACCGTGATCTGCCACCTGCCCAACGGCCAGGACGTGAGCTTTGCCGTGATCGACGGCAGCGTCGAGGAAAGCGCCGGCCTGGCGCACGCGGTGATCGTCAAGGATGCGGGCGACGACCCCGACGCCACGCACGGCGCGCACATGACCGCCGATGTCCGCATCCTGCCGCAGCGCGCCGGCGAAGTCATCCTCAAGGGCGGCTTCGGCGTCGGCGTCGTGACCAAGGACGGCCTCGGCCTGGAAGTCGGCGGCCCGGCCATCAATCCGGTGCCCCGCCGCAACATCGTCGACAACGTCCGGGCGGTGGCCGGCGAACTGCTCGACCACGACGGGCTGGAAGTGACCATCTCCGTTCCCGGCGGCGACGAGATGGCGAAGAAGACGCTGAACGCCCGGCTCGGCATTATCGACGGCATTTCCATCCTGGGCACCACCGGCATCGTCCGCCCCTATTCGACCGCCGCCTTCCGGGCCAGCGTCGTCCAGGCGGTCGACGTCGCCGCCAAACAGGGACAGACCAGTACGGTGTTCACCACCGGCGGCCGTACCGAGAAGTTCGCCATGCGCCAGTTGCCGGAACTCGACGAATCCTGTTTCGTACAGATGGGCGATTTCGTCAAAGCCGCCTTCCAGTCGGCGATCAAACGCCAAATTCCCAAGGTTTACGTCGGCGCGATGGTCGGCAAGCTGACCAAGATGTGCCAGGGCCTGGCCGTCACCCATGCCTGGAAGGCCGAAGTCGACCGCGACATCCTCGCCGAGTCGGCCCGCGAAGTCGGTGCACCGGCCGACCTGATCGAAGAAATCCGCGCCGCGGAAACCGCCCGCTTCGCCGCCGAGCGCCTGGCCGGCCTCAATCTCGCCGAGGCCTTTCACCGCGCCCTGGCCGGCAAGGCAATCCGCAGCCTCAAGACCTGCTACCCCGGCAACTATCACCTGACCATCCTCGTTTGCGATTTCGAGGGACGGTTCATATGTCGACTGGATGAAGATGAAGCCCTCTAAACACTGCCTCCTGATCGGAATTCTCGACGACGGCTGGAGCGGTCTTTCCGACACCGCCCGCCGGCGCCTGGCCGCCGCTGCGGTCGTCATCGGAGCCGGCCGCACGCTGGAACTGGTCCGCCCGCAGCTCCCGGCCGAGGCCATCCTCAAGGACATGGACGGCCAGCTCGGCCAGCTTCCGGCCTGGATAGCGGCGGCCCGCCAGGCCGGCCAGACGGTCGTCATACTGGCCACCGGCGATCCGCTCTGCCACGGCATCGCCTCCTGGCTGACCGGCAAGCTGGGCCGCGACGGGTTCGAGATCCTGCCGACCGTGTCCACCCTGCAACTGGCCTTCGCACGCTTCAAGACAGCCTGGCAGGACATCGAGATTTCAAGCTGCCATAGCGCCGACGCCGGCGAGTGGTTTGTCGGCGCAACACCGGCCCACGGCCTCTACAAGGCGATGCGCGCCATCGCCCTGCATCCGCGGGTAGCCCTGTTCACCGGCCCCGACAACAACCCGGCCCGCCTGGCGCGGGCGCTGCTGACGGCCGGTTACGGCGACGAGGTCAAGCTGTCGATCGCCTGCCGCCTGCTCCTGCCCGACGAATCGATCCTGCCCGGACAGGCCCTGGCCGATGTCGCCGACCGCAGCTTCCCCGAACCGAACGTGGTCCTGGTCGAACGCACGGCAAGTGCCACCGGCCCCGCTTTCGGCCTGGAAGACCTCGAATACATCCAGCGTTCGCCCGAAAAGGGACTGATCACCAAGCAGGAGGCCCGCGCCCTGTCGCTGGCCAAGCTGCGCCTCAAACCCGACGCCATGGTCTGGGATATCGGCGCCGGCTCCGGCTCGGTCGGCCTCGAATGCGCGCGGCTGGCGCCGCACGGCCATGTCTGGGCGATCGAGAAAAACGAAGGGGATGCCGCCAATGCCCGCGCCAACGCGGCCCGCTTCCGCATCGGCAACTACACCCTGTGCGAAGGCAAGGCGCCGGCCCTGCTCGACGGTTGGCCGGACCCCGATGCCGTGTTCATCGGCGGCTCGGGCGGCGAACTCGGCGAATTGATCGCCTTGATCCTGGCCCGCCTGCCGGCCGACGGCCGACTGGTCATGAATTTCGTCACCATCGAAAACCTGGCGACGGCTACCGCCACCCTCCAGGCGGCCGGCGCCGCCTGGGATGTCGTCCAGCTCCAGGCCAGCCGCAGCCAGCCCATTCTCGACATGCACCGGCTGGCCGCCCAGAACCCGGTGTGGATCGTTACCGCAAGCAAGGAAACCGCATGACTGAACCCAAACGCTACGGCAGGCTGATCGGCGCCTCGCTCGGCCCCGGCGACCCCGATCTGATTACCCGCCGCGCCTGGGCCGCCCTGCAGTCCGGCGCCCGCTGGCTGTACCCGGTGAAGAAGGCCGAGGAATCGTCCTATGCCCTGTCCATCGTCGAACGCGGCGGCATCGCCATCCCGGCCGACGCCGTCGAACTGGTCTTCCCGATGACCCGCGATGCCGACATCCTGGCCAAGGCCTGGGCCCGGGCTGCGGCACAGACCGTCGACCTGCTCGCCAAAGGCCGCGACCT
>JAJXVG010000261.1 GCA_021782315.1 Pseudomonadota bacterium
GCGCGGAACCGTAACGCCGAATTTCTTCAGGAGTTGTTTGCCCTGATATTCGTGAATTTTCATGCGCTTTCCTTGCGTTTAGTTAAGTTGCGAGCAATGGGCTGGCCGAACGATCCCCCGACCCCAACCGGTTATATCGACTTGAACTCAAAATGTTACCACATACCCCAAAAATCTTTGCAGACCGAAATTCATAATTATAGGAATGGTTACGTTGCCTGTACCACCTTGCGCAGCAAGGGGAGCAGCATGGCTGCGGCGAATACCAGACCGACCACCGCCGCCAGCCAGAAACCGGCGACCCCGAGCGGCTGCGGCCCGCGATAGCAGAGCCAGGCGCCACCGAGCAGGCCGATGCCCCAGAAACAAAAAGTCTGGACCAGCATCGGCACGAAGGTCACCCGGTAGGCCCGCAGGCTGTGTCCGGCAATCGTCTGCAAGGCATCGAAGAATTGATAGATCGCCACGTAGGCGATCAGGCCCGAAGCCACCGAGCGAACGGCCGGATCGTTGGTGTAGGCGTCAACCAGGGGTTCGGCCAGCAACCAGAGCAGGATGCCGGCCGTTGTCGACAAGGCGCCGGACAGGAACAGGCCGGCCTTTATGGTCGCCCTTGCCCGCGCCCCGTCGTGGGCGCCGACCGCCTGCCCGACGGCTGCCATGGTGGCGATGCCCAGCGACAGCGGCAGCATGTAGGTCAGGGCCGACAGGTTGGCGACGATGCGATGCCCGGCCACCACCGTCGCCCCGAGCGAAGCGACGAAAAGACTGATCAGCGTGAACGAGGTGATTTCGACCAGGTTGGACAGGCCCATCGGCAGGCCGAGGCGCAGCAGTTCGTGCCAGGCGGTCCACCGCGGCGGATGCCAGTCGGCGAACGGCCGATAGCGCCGGCCGAGCGGCCCGAAGCCCAGGTAGGCGGCACCGCAGAGACAGGCGACCCAGCCGATCAGGATGTTGGACAGGGCGCAACCGGCGGCGCCGAGCGGCTCGCCGAGCCAGCCCTGCAAGGCGAAGCCCCAGGCGAGCAGCGCATGCAGCGCGAGGCTGCAGAGACCGATCCCCATCAGCACGCGCGGCCGGCCCAGGGCATTGCAGAAAGCGTAAAAGGTCCGGTAGCACAATGCCGCCGGCAATCCCCAGGCGAGCAGCCCGAGATACTGCCGCACCTTGGCCTCGACCGCGGCATCCATGCCGACCGAGCCGAGCAGGGCGCCCGGATGGGTCAGGAAGAGAAAGCCCGGCACGGTGAGCAGCAAGGCCAGCCAGAACCCCTGCTGAAGGACGCCGGCCACCGCCTCGTCGCGACCGGCCCCATGCAGGTGCGCGACGACCGGCGCCACGGCCTGCAAAATACCGACCAGCGCGAATACGACCGAGACGTGAATGCCGCCGCCTATCGCCACGGCGGCCAGGTCGAGGGAACTGACATGGCCGAGCACGGCGGTGTCGACCAGCATCATGCCGATGGAAGACAACTGCGCGATGAGAATGGGAAGGGCGTGGGCGATCAGACCACGCACGGCAGCGAGAAACATGGAGGCGGATTGTCGCATGCCGGCGCCCCGCGTCGACCGCATCCTTCGTCGCCGGCCGGACCGGGCTGGGAGGGCTGCCCGGAAAAACGGCCGAAATTGATATGCCTCAAGCCCATCCCTTTGCCGTGGCCCGAAAATTCGCGCCAGAGGAGGAGTCGAACAATGAATCAGGGCCTGCACGCCATCGAAAACGCCAGTCGCGACGAAATCGTCGCCCTGCAGACGGAAAGACTGAAGTGGACCTTGCATCACGTCTACCGCAACGTGCCTCACTACAAGGCGAAATTCGACGCCGCCGGGGTGCATCCGGACGATTTCAGGTCGCTGGCCGACCTCGCCCGCTTTCCGTTCACAGGCAAGCAGGACCTGCGCGACAACTACCCCTACAACATGTTCGCCGTGCCGCGCGAGAAGGTCGCCCGCATCCACGCATCGAGCGGCACCACCGGCAAGCCGACTGTCGTCGGTTATACGCAGAAGGACGTCGACACCTGGGCCGATCTCATCGCCCGCTCGATCTACGCCTCCGGCGGCCGCCCCGGCGACATCGTCCATGTCGCCTACGGCTACGGGCTATTCACCGGCGGCCTGGGGGCTCACTACGGCGCCGAAAAACTGGGTTGCACGGTGATTCCGATGTCCGGCGGACAAACCGAAAAGCAGGTTCAGCTGATCTGCGATTTCAAGCCCGACATCATCATGGTGACGCCGTCCTACATGCTCAACATCGCCGACGAATTTCGCCGCCAGGGCATGGACCCGGCCGGCACCAACCTGCGCATCGGCATCCACGGCGCCGAACCCTGGACCAACGCCATGCGCGGCGAAATCGAAAGCGCCTTCGGCATCGACGCCATCGACATCTACGGGCTCTCCGAAGTGATCGGTCCCGGCGTCGCCAACGAATGCGCCGAAACCAAGGACGGCCCGGTCATCTGGGAAGATCATTTCTTCCCGGAAATCATCGACCCGCTGACCGGCGAAGTCCTGCCCGAAGGCAGTCAGGGCGAACTGGTCTTTACCTCGCTGACCAAGGAGGCGATGCCGGTCGTCCGCTACCGCACCCGCGACCTGACCTGCCTGCTGCCGCCGACCGCGCGCAGCATGCGGCGCATCGGCAAGATCACCGGCCGCTCGGACGACATGCTGATCATCCGCGGCGTCAATGTCTTCCCGACCCAGATCGAAGAGCTGATCCTCAGACAGGCGAAGCTGTCGCCGCACTACCTGATCGAAGTCAGTCGCGACGGCCACCTCGACTCGATGAAGGTCGATGTCGAACTGAAACCCGAATTCCAGTTCGCCAGCAGCGCCGAGAAGGAATTCGTGGCGCACGACCTGCAACACCACATCAAGTCCTACATCGGCATTTCCGCCAGGATAGAGATTGTCGAAGCGGGCGGCGTCGAGCGTTCCATCGGCAAGGCCAGGCGGGTTATCGACAAGCGCCCGAAGTAGTCAGACGATGCGGGCGCGCAAGCTGCCGACGCCGTCCACGCCCCCTTCCAGCAGGTCGCCCGGGACGATCGCGCCGACCCCGGCCGGCGTCCCGGTATAGATCAGGTCGCCGGCCGCCAGCCGAACCAGGGTCGACAGCTTGGCGACCACCTCTGCCACCGTCCACAACATGGCCGAGAGATCGCCATCCTGGCGCAATTCGCCATTCACCTTCAGCCAGATGCGACCGGCGGTCGGATGACCGCAGGCCGTCGTCGGCGTGATCGCGCCGCTGACCGCCGACTGGTCGAAGCCCTTGCCCATGTCCCACGGATGCCCTTTCTCCTTTGCCTTGGCCTGGATATCGCGGCGCGTCAGGTCGAGACCGACGGCGTACCCGTAGATCAGCTCCCTTGTCCGCTCGGCCGTCACGTTCGCGCCGCCATGCCCCAGGGCCACCACCAGTTCGACTTCGTGGTGCAGGTTTTTCGTCTCTGGCGGATAGGCGATGCGCAGTTCCCCGTCGCCGGCGACCAAGGCATCGCCCGGTTTGGTGAAGAAAAATGGCGGCTCGCGGCCTTCGGCCTGATCCATCGCTCCCATTTCGCGGGCGTGATCGGCGTAATTGCGGCCGACGCAAAAAATCCGGCGCACCGGAAAACG
>JAJXVG010000058.1 GCA_021782315.1 Pseudomonadota bacterium
CAGTACAATCACCGTCGCCAGCAACAACACCCACCCGCCCGCCGGCACGGGCGGCGATCAGACGAGCACCGGCGCCTCGACGCTCAACTTCGTCTCTTCCTCATCCGGCACCAGCGGCACCACGGGCGGCAGCAGCAATGCGACGACAGTGGCAAACAACGCGTCGTCCGGCACACCGGGCGCGGCTAGCACGCAGACCGGCCCAGCCACATCCGCACCGACTTCCGGCACGGACGGCACAACGACGCCCCTGGCCAGCAACGACAAGCAGCCGTCCGCCGGTACCGGCGGCGATCAGACGAACAACGGCGCCTCGACGCTCAACTTCGTCTCTTCCTCCTCCGGCACGAGCGGCGCGACTGGTGCAAGCGGCGCCGGCAGCGCCCAGACTAGCGACGGCACCGTCGCTGCAGCGGATACCGAGGGCAGCAAGCGCAAGGCGGCCAGCGAACTGAACGTCAACAACGTCACGGTGCCCAGCGCCAGCGGACCGCTTGATGTATACGTGGTGGATACCGGTATCAACCTGCGCGGTCTTCAGACTGTGCGATCACTCAGCAACTGACGGGAAGTCTCATGAAAAAAAATAGACTGGCTTTTTCGATTGCACTGGCATTTCTGGGTTATGTTTCCCCAACACTGGCCCAGTCTGGCGGCGACTTACAGGCCGCCAAACCGCCTCAACCGATTCCGTCAGATGCGACGGCACTACCCAGCACGCCGCCGGCCGTCGGCGTCGCACCGACACTTCCGGCCGGGCCCGAAGCAATCCTGCACTCGGTCGAAATCAGCGGCAACCGGGATATAGCCACTGAAGTGCTGCTAAGCCAGTTGGGGCGAATTGAAGGACTTAGCCTGGACATGGCCGGCCTGAATCGCCTGGCGAATACGCTGGCCAACTATTACCGGGCAGCCGGCTTTCCGTTTGCCCAGGCTTACCTGCCGCCGCAAGATCTGAAAAACGGCATTCTCCATATCAACATCATCGAAGGCACTTACGGCACTGTCCGTGCCGCCGGTCCGGCCGACTTGGTCGCCGGTGCCCAGCCATTTCTCGAATACGGTCTCAAACACGGCGACACGATCCAGAATCAAGCCCTCGAACGCACCATGCTGATCTTGGACGACCAACCGGGCATGAAGGTCGGGCCGGTGATCAAACCGGGCGGCAACCAGGGCGAGGCGGACCTGGTCGTCAACGTCGAGCGCAGTTCCTACGTCAGCGGTGAAGTGGGCGTTGACAACACCGGCGCCACCAGCACCGGCGAATACCGTCTGCATGGCGCGGTCGATGTGAATAGCCCCTTCATGTACGGCGACAAGATTTCGCTCAACGCGATGACAACCAACGAGAACATGTGGCTCGGTTCGGTGAATTACGAATTGCCTTTGGGGGCCTCCGGTTTGCGTGGCGCGGTTGGTTACGCGCACACCAATTACCAGTTGGGTGCGCAATTTTCGGCACTCAATGCGGTAGGCTACGCCGACATCGCGACGGCCAGGCTGAGCTACCCGCTGATCCGCTCCCAGGCCACCAATCTCCTGTTGTCGGCCGGCCTGCAGCACAAGGAACTTGAAGACGACTATCGGACCGCCGGCACGATCCAGAAAAAGAGAAGCGACGCCTTTCCGGTCACCCTGCAATTCGACAAGCGCGACACCCTGCTCGGCGGCGGTGTGACCTACGGCTCCCTTAACTGGACCCCGGGCAAACTCGACCTCGACCAGGCGATGAGCGTAACCGATGCGGCCAGTGCCAGGACCCAGGGTTATTTCAACAAGTTCAACCTCGACGTCGCCCGCATCCAGAGCGTAGTGGACAATTTCACGCTGTACGGCCGATTCTCCGGTCAGTGGGCTGACAAGAACCTGGACCCTTCGGAGAAATTCAACCTGGGCGGCTATTACGGGGTACGCGCTTACCCTCTGGGCGAAGGCATGGGCGACAGCGGCTGGTTTACCCAGCTGGAGTTGCGCTATGCCATGGGCGAGGTGACGCCGTTCGTGTTCTACGATGTCGGAGAGTCGCACAGCAATATCAACCCCTGGGACGCCAATTCCGGGGCCGTGCGCAAACTGTCGGGGTCCGGCCTTGGCTTGCGCAGCATTCACGGCGCCTGGAGCCTGGATGCCACCGTTGCCTGGCAAACAAGCGGTGGCGCCTCCACCGTCGATAACGGAAACCGCAATCCGCGGGCCTTCTTCATGCTCGGCTACCGTTTCTGAGCGGATTCGATCCCCGATTTCCCGGGGCTGGCTTCTGGTGTCGATCATACGCCCCTGAAGCCTGCCCCGGGCAGATTCCCCGGTTAGCGGACCGCACGAAAAAATGGCCGCACGGGGCGGCCGGAAGCACTGCTCGGGGAGACAGTTAATGTTTCATGATCTTCAGCGTCTGGATGCTGGTGTACTCCTCCAGGCCGTAGCGGCCGAATTCGACGCCGATACCCGACTGCTTCACGCCGCCGAAAGGGGCATTGGGCTGGATCGCGCCGTGCTCGTTGATCCAGGCCGTGCCGCACTCCAGGCGCAGGGCCAGTTTCGAGGCGGCGGCCAGATCGTTTGACCAGATCGAGCCGCCCAGACCGTTCGGATTGTCGTTGGCGCGAGCGATGACTTCGTCGATGTTGGCGTATTTGATGACCGGCAGCAGGGGGCCGAACTGCTCCTCGTCCACCACGCGCATGCCGTCGGCAACATCGGCCAGCACCGTCGGTTCGTAGAAATAGCCCTTGCCTTCCCGCGCCCGCCCGCCGGCAAGAACGCGGGCGCCTTGCGCCCTGGCGTCGTCGGCCAGCGCCGCCACGTATTCCTGCTGCTTGCGGTTCTGCACCGGGCCGAGTTGGGTTTCCGGCTGCATGCCGTTGCCGACCACGGCGGCACGCGCCAGTTCGGCCAGTTCCCGGCACAGGTCCTCGTAGATGCTTTCGTGCACATACAGGCGCTTCAGGCAGGCACAGGTTTGCCCGTTGTTATGGAAGGCGGCGCCGAACAGCTTGGCCGCCACCTGCTTCGGATCGACATCGGGCAGGACGATGCCGGCATCGTTGCCGCCCAGTTCGAGGGTCAGGCGCTTGAGGTTGCCGGCGGCATTTGCCATGATGCGGCGCCCGGTCGGCGTCGAGCCGGTAAAGACGATCTTGTCGATGCCGGGATGCCGGGCAATCGCCTCGCCCACGCCGGCGTCGCGCTCGGCCGAAACGATGTTGAGAACGCCGGCCGGCAGGATGGTGTTGGCCAGTTCGACGAAGCGCAGGGTGGCGACCGGGGTCAGTTCGGAGGGTTTGACGACCACGGTATTGCCGGCGCGCAGGGCGGGCATGATGTGCCAGATGGCGATCATCAGCGGCCAGTTCCACGGCGTGATCGAGGCGACCACGCCGAGCGGCTTGCGGTGTACCTCGATGCGCGCGTCCTCGTTGTCCTGGATGACCTCGACCGGCAAGCTCAGGTCGGCCGTGACATGGGTCCAGGCGATCGCGCCGCCGACTTCCATGCCGGCGCCGACCCCGTTCAGGCCGTTCAGGGGTTTGCCGGTTTCCTGGGTGAGCAGGGCCATCAAGGCCGACATGTTGCTTTCGAGCAGCGCGGCCAGGGCATGCACCAGGCTGCTGCGCTCGGCATCGGAGCTTCTGCTCCAGGCAGGAAAGGCCGCGCGGGCGGCGGCAACCGCGGCATCGAGGTCGGCGACGGTGCCGGCCGGAACGCTGGCGAAGGCCTCGCCAGTCGCCGGGTTGATCACCTTGAAGCTGCGCTCGGCCTGGACCGACCGGCCGGCGATGGTCATCGAATAGTTTTCCATGTTGTCTCCTTTTTGCTTCCGGGTAAGTGTCAATTGCCGTTTTTGGCGGAAAGGACCACGCCGCGCTTCGAGAAACGGACGAGTCCGTCCTGGCCGGCCCGCACCAGCGCCGTCATCGGCAGGCGGTCGTCGCGCTGGGTCCAGGTAAAGTTGGCGCCGCGATCCGCGCTTTCGATCTGCACGCCGTCGAGACCGACGCCGATCACCTTGCCGCCGACCTCGACGAGATCGGTCAGCGAACTCTTGCTGCCGATCGGCACGTTGGCCCAGCTCCGGCCGTCGTCGGTACTGCGATACACGGTGCCGCGCAGGCCGGCGACGATCAGGGTGCCGTCCGAGAGGGCAAGACCCGACCAGAATGAACCCTTGTAGCCGGTATTCAGGTAGCGCCAGTTGCGGCCACGGTCGTCACTGCGCAGGACCACGCCACGCTCGGCGGCGACAAACAGGCTGCCCTGGGGCGAAGCGAACAGCCTGAAGAGATTGCGGTCGGCCTTGCCGCCTTCCGGCGGGCTGGGCGGGGTGACCGAAGTCCAGGTCTTGCCGCCGTCGTCAGTGACCAGGATGAGCGACCACAGGCCGACGGCGACACCGTCCTTGGCGTCGAAAAAATAGACGGAGAAGAGCGGCCGGTCCACCGCGCTGTCACTGCGCTGGAGCGTCCACTTCTCGCCGCCGTCGGCGGTGTGGATGATGACACCGGAATGACCGACGGCCCAGCCGTTCTTGTCGTCAACGAAGGAAATGCCGGTCAGGGTCGATGCAACCGGCACGCCGCCAGCCTGCCGGAAGCTCTTGCCGTCGTCGTCGGAGAGCAGCACGATGCCGTAGTCGCCGACGGCGACGATGCGCTTGCCGGCGCGGGCGGCGGCAAGCATCGGAGCCAGGCTTGCGGCGCTCGACAGGGCGGCCGGCGTGATCGCCAGGGGCGGAGCTTCGGCCGGCACCTGGGCGGCGACCGGGCCGGCCAGCGCGAGCAGCGCGGCCAGGCCGAGGGAGAGTGTTGTCTTGTTGATAGCCATAATGCCCTCTCAGTGAGCCAGGATGCCGGGGGCGCGGACCGGGCCCTTGCGCGGGAACAGTTTTTCCAGCCAGACGGCAAAGGCTGGCAGCGCCGTCATCGCCATCACCATGTTGACCATGAACATGAAGGCGAGCAGCTTGCCCATGTCGGCCTGGAACTTGAGATCGGAGAAGGCCCAGGTGGCGACGCCGACGGCCAGCGTGATGGCGGTGAAGATGGTGGCCGTGCCGACTTCGAGAATGGAGTGTTCGAGCGCATTGACGATGTCCTCGCCTTGCGCCATGTGCATCTGCAGGCGGTTGTAGATGTAGAAGGCGTAGTCGACGCCGATGCCGACGGCAAGGACCATCACCGGCAGGGTGGCGACGGTGAGGCCGATCTGCAACTCCTTCATGAACCAGTAGCCGATGAAGGTACCGACGGTCAGTGGCAGGCAGCAGGCGATGACGGCCCGGAAATCGCGGTAGACCATGGCGACCAGGAAGACGATTGCGGCATAGACATAGAGCATCATCGGCAGTTCGCTGCGCTCGACCTCGTCGTTCACCGCGGCAAGCACCCCGGCATTGCCGGAGGCGAGACGGATGGTGACGCCGGGCATCTTGTGTTCGGCGCGGAAGGCCTTGACCTTGTCGATGACGCGGTTGATCGTCGTCGCCTTGTGGTCGGTCAGGAAGAGGTGCACCGCGGTCATGCTGCAGTCCTTCCTCATGTAGCCCCGCATGCGGCCGATTTCCGTGCTCAGGGCGGCATAGTTGCCGGGATCGATCGGGATCACCGCCATTTTCGGATTGCCTTCGTTGTAGCCCTCGTTATAGGTTCGCAACTGTCCCGCATACGAACTGGCCGACAGCACGCCTTCGGTATTCTCCAGATCCCAGACGAAACGGTCCTGGTAGAGGCCTAGCGCGACGTTTTCGCAGGATTCGGGCGGCGCTTCGAAGATGACGGTCAACCAGTCGAGGCCGGTATCGTAGTTGGCGGCGATGGCCACGGCATCGCGATTGAAACGGGCCTCCGGACGCAGTTCGGGAGCGCCCGGCTGCAGCGTGCCGATCACCCGGTCGCTGCTTTGCCAGACCGAAACGGCGAAGACGACCATGGTCAGGGCGATGACGATCAGCGCATTCTTCGGCTCGGCGACCCGGGCCAGGCGGCGCAGCCAGCGTGCCCGCGTTTCCCGCTTGAGCATAGCCGTTTCGGCATAGGCCTTGGTGAATTTGAAATAGGACGCGGCAATCGGCAGCATGGCCAAATTGGTCGTGATCTTGAAGAAGACGCCGAGCGAGGCGGTGATCGCCAGCTCGCGCACCATCGGGATCGGGATCAGGATCAGGGTGATGAAGGAGACGAAGGCCGTGACCAGCGCCAGCACGCCGGGCACGAGCAAACCCGAGAAACTCGCCCGGGCTGCCTCCTCGGTCGTCTTGCCCTGCGACAGTTCGCGGACGATGAAATTGATCTGCTGCACGCCGTGCGAGACCCCTATGGCGAAAACCAGGAAGGGGACGAGCACGGCCAGCGGATCGAGACCGAACCCGAGCAGGCGCAGGGCGCCGAACTGCCAGATCAGGGAGGTGAAGGAGCAGACGATGGGCAGGATGGTGAAACGCAGCGAGTGGCAGTACCAATAGACGGCGAGCGCCGTCAGGACGAGGGCGACGGCGCAGAATTCCAGTACCGACGAGGCGCCGGCGGCGATGTCGCCAATCTGCTTGGCGAAGCCGATGATCTCGATTTCGAAATCGGCATCCTCGAATTTTTGGCGAAGCTCTTCGAGCCGCTTGTCGTAGGCGACGTAATCGATTTTCTTGCCGTCCTTGTCGACCTCGGCCAGTTCGGCGACGATCATCGCACTGGTCTGGTCGCGCGAGACCAGGGTGCCGACGAAGCCGCCCTCGCTGGCCGAACGCTGGATGCTGTTGATCAATTCGGCATTGAGCTGGTCGGGGGTCACCGTTCCCGGAATGATGGGGTCGGCCCGGAAGCCTTCCTCGGTGATTTCATTGACGAAGCTGTTCGGGGTCCACAAGGACTGGACGCCGAGACGGTCGACGCCGGGCAGGTAGATCACCGCCTGGGTCACGTCGTACAGACGCTTCAGGCCGGCCTGCGTATAGATGGTGTCGTTCCTGGCCTTGACGACGATATTCAGGCGATTGGCGCCGAGCACGTCGTTGCGGTACTTGTTGAAGGTTTCGATGTATTCGTGCCCGCTCGGCATCTGCTTCTCGAAGCCGGCCTCCATCCGCAGTTGCAGGGCGAAGTAGCCCATCACGGCGGTGAACACCGCCAGCCAGATCAGAAACGGCGTGCGGAACTTGAAACAGAAATTCTCCAGCCCCTTCAGGGAGCGGGTGAGCAGTTGGTCGACGGCGTCGACACTGAAGAGGTTGATCATGCTGAACTGCTCCGTGGGATGAGTCGTTATTGTGTCGATCAGGCACGGGAAGGGCGCTCATTACCCTTCCCGGCCAATAAATCAAATATTGCGCGACAAATAGAAGCCGATGAAATCACGGTCCTTGTAGGGTTGCGAGAAGACGCTGCCCCCCCCCCAGAACTTGCCGTAATTGACTGCCCATTGCCACTTGGTCGGATTCTGCGCGAAGGTGACGATGATGTTCGCCGACTTCGCTCCCTCCATGAAGGTGGCCATCGCATTGGGCGTATAACCCTTGACTGCCTGGAAGTAATACAGCTCGGGCGTCACCTGCCAGCCCGGCACTACCGTACCGTCGTAAGTCCAGCTGAAATCGAAGTTGTAACCCCAGGATGTTTTTGTCCCCACCGGCTCAGGCGTGCCAGCCGCACCGCTATTCAACTGCCCCCAGGACCAGCCGCCGGCCGACACCAGGTCGTTGCCATAGCTCTTGTGCATCCCCGGATAAGACACCACCACCGCTTCAGCAAGCAGTGTTGCCGTCTGGGCGCCACCCAGGGCTTTCAGGATGCCGCCGTAGTCGCTCGGCGTCAGGCTCAGCATGCCGGTCAGCGCCCACTGGAACTTTTTCTCGTCGACCCAGCAGTTGCCGTTGTTGTAGGCACAGCCATCGGTATTGAAGTTGAGCGCCACGGCATCCTTCGGGCGATAGGAGAGTTCGCTGCCGATGGCCCAGTCGCCCAGAGGGAAGTTGGCGCTGATGCCGAACATCTTGCGATCCTCGGCATAGACCCATTCGGGGCCGCCTCCGGCCAGACTGAATTGAGGCGACTTGTCCTGATAGGCCATGCCGTAGAGACCAAGATTCAACTGGGTACCTTCCGGTTGCCAGCGCAGGGAGGCGCCGTATTGCCCGCCATCCTTGGCGTTGCGCGTCGGAATGCCATAGACCGAATCGCCCTTGCCCAACCCGTTAACCAAGGACCAGTAGCTGCCGGTCGGCGGAAAATAATTGCCGTTCCACTTGCTCTGGACATAGGCCTCCATATTGAAACCGTGACCAAGACCGGTCGCAAAACTGACGATCGGCGCCGGCAGGAAGACTTCCTTCAATTGCGTGCCGGGCTGCGCCAGGCGCATCAGATCCATCGAATTGGTCTGGTTGATGCCGCCGGGAATGAACAGGCTCTCGCCCCAGCTGATCACCTGGTTACCGACACGGACCCGGGCGCGCTGGTCGCCCAGATCGAACTCCTTGCTGACCCACAGATCAAGCAGGCGGGGTTTGAAATTCAGATCGCTGCGAGCATCATCCGTCAGGGACTGGCCGGTCGGATTGCTCGAACTGATATACCCCGTCGTGCTGGTCGCCGTAAAGTCCTTCAGCCAGCTCACCCGGCCCATGAAGGTCCAGGCGTCCGGCAGCTTGAGCAGAAGTTCATGGGTGCCCTTGAGATAGGTGGTGAAGGCATCGCCTCTCTTGTAGTTCAAATCGCCCTGGTCGCCCACTCCGTAGCCGGGCGCGGCGCAGCCGCCGGGCGCCCCGGCGCCGGTCGCGCCGACCCCGACGACGTCGCACGAAGGATTCTTCGTGCGTATCCCCGTGCCAAAGGTGATCGTTGAGTCGAAATTCCCGGAAACATTCTCCGTTTCAAAGGTAAAGGCCTGAGCCCCGCCGACATAGGTCAGAACGAGGGCAAGCGTGATCCTGCTGGGATTCAGATACATGGGACTCTCCTTGTCGCTCTAACAGGTCAGCGCTCGCTGATGGCGCGCAAATTGTCGGATGTATAAAAACTTTCTTTCAGTTTCGGATCGTTGGCTTCAACGAACCAGCGCATGTCCTTGCCGCCGCCGAGAGAGCTCTGGTCCACCAGGTAGCGGTTGTCGATCAGGTTGTACTGAATGAAAGCGGGATCGTCGCAACTACCCGTTTCATAGACCGGGATGACGAAGCCCTCGCGCAATTTCCACAGTTTGCCCTGCGCGTCGTAGTCGTCGGCGACGACGATCGCCCAGCTGTCTTCATCGACATAAAAGGTGCGCTTGGGCGCGACGTGGCGCACGCCAGCCTTGACGGTCGCCTCGACCACCCAGACGCGATGCAGTTCATAACGACGATTGGCGCTTGCCACCCCGTCATTCCTGGCGACATCATTGAATTTGACGCTGGGGTCGTACATGCCGAAGGCGTTGTAGCCGACGATCAACTCCTTCTTGCCGACCAGCTTCCAGTCGAAACGCTCGATGGTGCCGTTGAACATGCGGGGCTCGTCCATCGTGTATTGGTTCTCGAAACCGATCTGCGGCGCATCGTAGGCATAGGTCGGCATGCGGCGGACGCGGCGCTGACCCGGGAAATAGTAGTAGACCTCGTTGGTCTTATCGAGGAAAACACTGATTGCCAATGCCTGGCCGGCCAGGGCAGTCGGCGACTTGTAAGCGAAGTAGGTGAAGTACTCGACCGGCGGCAGCGAGGAAAGTTGGGTCGAACCCTTCTTGCCCCACGGGAAGAAATAGGTCTGCGTCGAAGTGGCGGCGATCCAGTCGGTCGATCCCTGACGCGGCGACAAGGCGGTATAGAGCGTCGGCCACTCGAAACCGACCCCGGCATACTTCATCTTGACGTTCCACATCACCTCGGTGCCGGTTTTCGGCAGGGGGAAGGGAATGCCGGGAACGGTGGCCTCCTTGAGGCTCCAGCCATCCGCAGCCAACTTGGCGCCGGTGACGTTCTTCCTGGTGTTCTCGACGACGAAATCGGGATTGCCGCAGGTCCGGCGAGAGGGATAGACATCCATCCGGTAGCCCTTGCCCTGTTTGACCTGCTGGACCTGGCCCGGCGACAGCTTGTCGGCATATTTATCGACATTTGTCGCATCGATGCTGTACAGCGGCTTGTCGCCCTGGTACTTGAAATGGGCTGCCCGGCTCTTGCCGTACGACCAGCCGGGCGTCGGCGCCTCCGTTCCCTGCCAGGCGGGAATCGAGCCATCCTTGTTGGCGCCCTTTTCAGCCCCGACCGGCGTCAATTCCTTACCGAGTTTTGCCGCATCCGCCTCCGTACCTGCATTCACCGAAGTGACTGCGAAGAGCACTGAAATCAACGCGCCATACCCCAATCTGCGAACCTCAATCATATTCATCTCCTTGTCGTTTTTCCGCCGTTGCCGGCTAGGCCCTGTCGGTACTTCCTGTGTGAATCAGTCTATGGGCGGGGGCTGGCCGGCGGTATCAAAATTCGGCAAATAGCCGCGCCTCCAGCAAATGCATTTCAATTCCGATCCCGTTCGGGCATCGCGCGACCCGGACGCCAAATTGCCGCCGATAAAATCGGCGACGTGGCCGGCTTCCTTCGGCAAAAAGCCTGCCGGCTAGGGCTGCGCCAGTTTTTCGAGAAGCCTGACCCGCAAGCCGGGAATATCCTCGGGAACCGATGCCCGGTAAGCCTTCACATCTTCCGCGGTGTACCGCTGAAAATCGGGCGGCGTGCTGCTCCGCCCGAGATTGACCAGAAGCCAGTTGAGCAGTTCGGCCGTCTCGGCATCGTTCAGGGGCGTGTTGAGCGTACCCGGAACCTGCGAGAGATAGGCCCTGCCCTCGGGCAATCGAAGGAAATGTCCGACCTCGTCGCGCATGGCAGGTATGCCGTTGGCCGGCGAACCGCTGCCGTCGGCCTGATGGCAGCCCATGCAGTAGAGGCGAAAATTCCTTTTTGCATTTTCGGGGGCGGCCATGGCGACAGCCGGCAAGGCCCCCAACACGAACAAGCCGAGCATAAAAGATCTGAATCCGGACATGCACCCTCCCATCCTGTTATTCCGACTCGCTCCGCCAGCCACGCAATTCCTTGGCGGTCGTTTTCCCGGCACGCGCCGCGGCAAAATCGGCCGCCGCGAACGGAACGTGTCCCGCAGCCAGTTCGGCGCCGTTGAAAGTGGTCAGGACATGATTGATCACGGCAGCCAGTTCGTCATCGGAAAATTGCCGCCAACTCGGCATCATGCCGTTGTAGACGACGCCTTTCGACTCGATCTTGCCGGCCAGGCCGGCGATCAGTACCGCCGACACATATTGCCGGCCGAGCGGCGAGGCCACCCGCTTGCCCAGGGTACCGGCCAGTGGCGGTGCCAGGCCGACGGCGCCGGCACCGTCCGGTTGGTGGCAGGCAGCACAATTGGCCTCGTATATGGCCTTGCCGTCCTGCGCCGCCGAGCAGCCCGCAGCCAGCATCAGGGCCAGGCCGAAGCGCCAACGCCCGCTCACGACTGGCTCTCCTCGACGCCGACGATGACCGACACCGTGCAGTGATAGAGACTGCTCTGGTTGGCCATGCACCAGTTGACGTCGTTGTGCACCCCCATGCGATAGCCCGGGCGCTCGCGGATGTTGGTGTTGCACAGGCAACGACCGCAGGTCGTCCGACCGCAACAGTCGTTGTAGCTGACCAGATAATCGCGTCCGTCGGCCGGATTGCGGCAGGTGCCGACCCAGGAAACCGCCGAGCGCGTGGTACCCGGCGGACAACTCGTCATCGAACCGCCGCAACAGGTGCAGAGAAAACCGTCGACGCTGCAATAGCGCCAGTAGTCACAATCGGTATCGGTCGGCTCCTTTTTCTTCGGGGCATCGCGATTGGCCGCCTGCGCCGACGAGCTGCGGTCGAAGGGAAGAACCGGCAGGGCGAAGGCGCCGGCCACCAGCAACTTGCTGACGCCGACCAGGAAGCCGCGCCGCGTCGACTGACTGGCGACCTTCCGGGTGCTCCGCTCGGTCAGCGAATCGATCCATTTTAGGATGTCCATGTCAGACCTTTCCGGAAATCATCTCGGCCGCCTTCATGCTGCGATCCAGGTGATCCTGCACCGAAGCGACGCCGGTTTCGTAAGCGGTGAGCAGGCTTTCGATCTGCTCGCGGGAGTTGACCAGGCCCTTGGCGCGAACCTGGCCGGCCGCGTCGAGCAGCACGCAGTAGGGCAGCTTGGAAATCTTGTAGGCCATGCCCAGCGGCTGCGACAGCACATAGCGGAAATCGCCGAGCTGGTGCTTGTCACGGAAGGCGGCATGCTCGCTGCGCTCGCCGTCGGAAGCCAGCAGGATGTCGAGCCAGGCGCCTTCGCGCGCGGCGACGGAACGCATCATCGGCAACAGCTTCTTGCAGACCGGGCAGGTCGGCGAGACGAAGAAGAGCAGCGTGCTCTTGCGCATGCCGGCGCCGATGGTCAGCGCCTCGCCCTCCCAGGTGGTGACCTCGACCGACGGAGCCAGTTCGCCGACCTTCGGCCCATGGTCCATCATCAGGGCGCCCATCGGGGCGATTCTTTCGTAAAGGATGCCGATCTGGCGCGACAGGGCGAGGACACAGACGCCGAGGGCGATGACCATGACCCAAAGGACGACGATGGAAAGAACAACGGGATCGATCATGATTGCAACTCCTTGAGCAGGGGCTGGTTGGCCAGCAGCTGGTTAACGCAGGCGTAAAGGGCGAGCAGTCCGAAGACCGCGGCGCCGACGCTGAAATAGTCGAGAATTTCGAGATGACGGGGAGCGCCTTCGCTGCCCCCGAGAATGATGGCCAGGGAGAGAACGGCATTGCGTCCGACCAGCCCCCGGGAAATCCGCTGGCCGCCGGTGCCGCAGCCGCACTCGATGGTATCCAGGCCGCGCCGCAGGCCGAGCACCACGCCGGCGGTCGCCACAGACATCACGGCCAGGCCGAGCAGCATGCCGGTCAGCCGCGTCGCATCGATGACGAGCAGGCAGCCGGCGAGCAGTTCGAGTACGGGAAATACCCGGGCGAAGAGGGCCGAACCCGTACTGCCCAGCAGGCGATAGTTTTCCACGGCATAGCGGAACAACTCGATGTCGCGCAACTTGCCGAGGGCGCCGACGATGAGGATGATGCCCATGGCCGCGCCCACGGCGCGGGCGATCACCGGATCGGAGATGACGGATAGCGGGTCCATGTCAGTTCACCTCCATGAACATGGCCGTCTCGCCGACGCCATTGATCTCGCGGACCTTGGGATAGCCGGCCGCGATATGGTGCACCTCGATGCTGGCCTTCTCGATATTGAGCAGGAACAGCTGCCCGCTCCCGCCCTGGCTGGCGGTGATCGAGACCGCATGATTGGAGGGAATGCGGGCCAGGCGTTTCCTGCTCGCCAGATCGAAGGCCCAGATCTCCTTGGAAGGATTCTTGTGCGACCCCTCGGCGCCCTTGTCGTGCATATTCACGAAGAAAGTGCCGCTGGCCCGGTGCAGGGCGCTGATCTGGAGGCCGCCCGGGCGCCAGTTGTTCTTTTTGTCGCGCCCGTCGAGCAGCGACCACGCCGCATCGAAGGCCGGCGCGTCGCCGGCCAGCCGGACGCCATAGACGTTGCCGTTGTAGGACACGAAATAGATCTGGTCGCCGTCGACTTCCGGATGGGTGAAGATGGGATCGCTGTCCGGATCGAAGAACTTGGCGCTGCGGCTGCGCGTCGTCGGCTGCCCGGCCGCATCGAAACCGACCGTCAGCATCGTGCCGTCGCCACACAGGGTCGAAAAGCGCTGCGCCGTCCGCCACGGATAGATCGACCAGCAACCGGGCGTCTGCACCTCGGCAACCGCCTTCCTGGATTCGAGGTCGACCACCGTCACCGAAGTCGCCGGCGTCGCGTTCTGGATGTAGACGAAACGCCCGTCGGCACTGCTCGCCAACATGCCGCGATAGGACAGGCCCTGGGCCCGCCGCGGCGGAATGTCGATCTCCGCCTTGAGTTCCAGGGTTTGCGTATCGTGTATCTCGAACACGTCGTCGCGGCGGCCGCGCGACAAGCGCGGGTAATAGGTGGTTGCCACGTAGATGCTCTTGGCGTCCCGCGACAGGGTGGTGACCGCACCGAAACCGGTGCCGATGAGCCCGAGGAAACGGCCGCTGTTGCCGTCGAGCACCAGCACCCGGCTATCCACCATGTGACCGAAGGCAGGATCGGTGACATAAATCCGGTTGCCGTCGGCCGGAGCCAGTTTTTCGACCCTGACGGTCTCTTCGGGCAGCGGCTCGGGGATGCTGGCGCCGGCGGCCCAGGCCGCCGACACGCCGAGCCCCATGCCGAGCAGCACCGACGCCAGGCCTGTTTTTGATCTATTCATTATTTGACCTCACTGAACGAACATTCTCTGCTGGCGGAACAAGCTGCCAACCGACTTGGCGCACCAAGCTTGCGTTCAGTATCCGGTCGAGGTCGGAAGCGACGGTATCGAAAATTGGCAAAACTTGACCGGTCGCGAGACCGATCTGCATCTGCCGGAACAAGACCGGCCGGAGGCCCGGCTCCCGCGTCGCACAGCGATCGCGGAGAAAGCTCTCAATGCAGACGGGCGGTTGTCTGCGAGGGGAGTTCGCCAAACAGGCGGCGGAAATCCTGCGCCAGTTGCGACAGGTGCCAGAAGCCCCAGCGCGAAGCGACATCGCCGATCGACTCGCGCAGCGGGTCGCGCGCGCGCAGATCCCGGCGCAAACCGTTGAGCCGGACAGCCTTGAGATAGTTCTGGGGCGAAACGCCGAGCACTTCCTGCGTCGCATTCTGCAGGGTACGGCGCGTCACGCCGACTTCGCGACAGATATCGGAAATGCTGACCGCGCAATCCTTCGAAGCCTCAAGGTAAGCCCTGACCCGGCGCACCAAGCGGTCGCGGTTTTCGCAAACCGACGAGGCCGGCGCCTGATAGGTGGGATTCAGGCAGGCGGTCAGCAATTCGTAGAACTCTTCGGCAATGCTGCGCACATTCTGCGCATGGAAGATGAGGGCGGGATTGTCGCGCGCCGTCTCCAGCAGGCGGAGCAGAAAAGCGCTCAGACATTCGGTCTGCGGACATTCGATGGTCCGGCTCGCCCGCTCCAGGTCGCGCTCCAGTTCGCGGTAGTCGATGGCGGGATCGTCGATATGGGCGCACAGGATTTCCGGCCGAAAGGCCGCGCCGACAATGTCGAAATGCTCCGAGGTCCGCAATTCGAACTCGCGCATCGGCTCGATCTTGGCCAGGGAACGCCGGTGCAGGATATCCCCGCGGAAATAGGCGTTACCGCTGTGCGCCATCACCAGGCCGACGGCAAAAACGCCGGCGGGGGCATGACCGGACTGATGGATGATCCGGTTGCTCCGCTCCTTGAGAATGGTCAGCGGCGGCAGTTCGACCTCTTCGACCTCGCCCTCGAAACGTCCGGAGGAAAGCTGGGTATAGCGCTGCTGCCATCGCCCATAGACCAGCGCCGCAGCCTGTGCGTCGGGATCTGCGGTCAAGCCAGAACGGTAGCAATCCGAGTGCGGAAATTCGGTGGCGACAGTCGAAGGCTTCATGGTTCAGCATTCCTCTAAAGGTAACAGTTTTACCGATTAATAATTGTTAAGATATTAGCAAGCACATTGTGAAATGTGAAGACTTTTATATTTAGCAGCTTGCGCGCCAGGCAAACACAATCGAATAATCAAATAGATAAAATTATTCAAAGGGGAAAACGCACGGAATTGCCCCCATGCACCGGACCGGACACATCCCGCATTGCCCGATTCGCACCCCGGCCCCTTTCCTTCATGCGGCCTCGCCGCAGGCGGCCATGTAAAATGCCGACATCCATCAATCGCGCCCCGGCGTATTTTTCCCTCTTTGAAAGACCGATCGATGACGAGTGGCGGGAAGCGATACCTGATTGAAGCGTGGCTCCGCAAGGAACTGCAGTTTCTGGTGACCTTCCATGCCAGCGACCGGCGCTGGCAGATGCCCTTTTGCGCAGCGCTGGCGACCGGGCTGCCGCTCCTCGTCGGCGCCTATTTCGGTCACCTCGACTACGGGCTGGTTTCCTCCCTGGGCGGACAGGTCTTCCTCTATTCACCGAACACCAAGCTCTCGCACCGGATGGGCGTACTGATGGGATGCGCCTTCGGCATGATCGCCAGCTACACCCTGGGGGTACTCAGCCATTTCATCCCCGTCCTGCAGGTCCCCGTGCTCACCTTCATTGCCGCACTGGTCCTGATGATGTGCCGCTTCTACGGCATCGGCCTGCCGGGCGGCCTGTTTTTCATCATGGCCGCCGCCATCGGCTCCTACTCGCCCATCCCCCTGCTGCAGACACCCCTCTTCGTCGGTCTGCTCGCCATGGGCGCCCTCCTCGCCTGCCTCATCGCCCTGTTCTACGGCTTCCACGCCGTGCGGCAGCGGGCGCCGGAAGCGCCACGGCCGCTACCGCCGGCCAGCTTCGACTACACCATTTTCGATTCCATTGTCATTGCCGCTTTCGTCAGCCTGTCACTGGCTCTCGCCCAGGCCTTGCAACTGGAGCGTCCCTACTGGGTTCCGATCAGTTGCCTGGCCATCATCGAAGGGCAGTCCTTGCGCGCCGTATGGACCAAGCAATTGCACAGGATCGTCGGCACCTGCCTCGGTCTGGTCGTCGCCTGGGGGCTGCTGACGCTGCCTTTCGACACCTGGGGCGTTTCGCTGCTGATGATGGCGCTGGCCTTCATCGTCGAGACGCTGGTCGTCCGTCACTACGGCCTGGCTGTGGTGTTCATCACCCCCCTAAGCATCTTCCTCGCCGAGGCCGCCCGAATGGGCCACAGTTCCCCCGACGCCCTGCTCCAGGCCCGTTTTCTCGATACCATACTGGGTTGCGGGGTTGGCGTGATAGGCGGCCTCAGCCTGCACAGTCCACGTTTCCGGAAAACCGTCGGCGGCTGGCTGCGGCACCTGGCGCCGCCCCGCCTCCGCAGCTAGTGTAGTGTTGCACTCTTGATGGCACAGTTAAAACTGAAGGATTTTTGGTCAGGGCAAGGCGCAAACCACAGCGATACCCAGTGGTATCGCGCGGATTTGCAACGCCGCCATGGCCGAAAAGACTAGGTTTT
>JAJXVG010000262.1 GCA_021782315.1 Pseudomonadota bacterium
CCAGCTCTTCCTGGTCCCCGTCCTCATCGCCATCGCCCTCCTGTTCCTGTACGCCTTCTACGCACTGGGCGCCTTCGCCTGGCAGGCCCGACAGCGACGATCCGGCATCGCCGCCGCCTTCGAGCTGCAAGCGCTGCGCCGCGCCGAGCCGCGGCTGAGCCTGGCCGAAATCGAGGCGGAGGCGATGAATCGCCTCGAATTCGTCCGCATCGCCACCCGCGTCACCCCGATGCTCGGCCTGGTCGCCACCATGATTCCCATGGGGCCGGCCCTGCGCGCCCTCGGCGACGGGCAGTTGGCCGAGGTTGCCAACAACCTGACCGTCGCCTTCTCGTCGGTCATCCTCGCCCTGCTCGCCGCCGCCATCACCTACGCCATCGCCCATGTCCGCCGCCGCTGGTATGCCGACGAACTGCTCCAGCTGGAGATCGGCGAAGGGATGCAGCGATGAGGGCCCGACTGCGCGACGAGGCGGAAGCCGACGATCCGCTGCTCTCGGTCATCAACCTGATCGACGTCTTTCTCGTTCTGATTGCCGCCCTGCTCCTGACCGTCGCCGGCAACCCGCTCAATCCCTACAGCCACGACAAGATCACGGTGATTCGTCATGCCGGCCGGCCGGACATGGAAATCATCATGCGCGACGGCCACAAGATCGAACGCTTCCGGGCCGACGGCAGCGCCGAAAGCCCGGCCGGCGGCAAGCGCGGGGTGCGGGCCGGCAGCGCCTACCGCATGGCGGACGGTTCGCTGGTCTTCGTCCCGGAATAGCCCCCCGGGAAAAAAGCCCTGCCGGCCCCAAGTCAGGCAACATGCCCGGCCTTTTTGCGGCATCCTTACGAAATTCGCCCAAACCGCCGCCGCCATGCCCGCCCCAGACGACTTCCCCCTGCGCCCGCTCGACCTCAAACGACACCTGATCGTCCGCGTCGGACTCTTCGCCCTGGCCGTACTCTTCGTCGGCAGCATCGTCGCCCTGGTCGAAACCCGCTACCGGGTGCGCGGCGAAATACAGCGCACCGGACAGACCATCCGCCAGTTGCTCACCGATGAAATCCACCGCAGCGGCAAGGATTACAAACGCAGCCTGGAAGAGATCAATCTCGACCTGAACACCCTGCAACCGATCGGCACCCTGATCAATTTCTGCGTTCAACTGACCGACCTCTACTCCCACCCGGCCGGCGACCGCTGTTTCGACCGCCCGATAACCCTGCCCGCCGCGCTCGAAGCCGCCATGCGCCAGGTCATCGGGGCCGATGCGATGTACCAGGGCAGCATCGGCCAGTATCCCGGCATCACCGTCGGCCAGTTGAGCGTCACGCCGAATTTCGGCAGCGAATTGATCGCCCTCTGCCGCAACCTGATCAACCTGCTCGCCGTCAGCCTGACCATCCTGTTCATGAGCTTCCTGATCTATCGGCCGGTGCGTAACGCCCTGGCGCCTTCGGAGGCCATGCTGAAGACCCTCAAGCGCATGGAAAACGGTGATCTCCAGGCCCGCATGCCGACCTTCGCGCTGATCGAACTGGACCGCATCGGACAGGGTTTCAACCATCTCGCCGAACGCCTGCAGCAGACTATCGGCAGCCAGCGGCGACTGGCCCGC
This sequence comes from Pseudomonadota bacterium, assembly GCA_021782315.1. Classification (GTDB taxonomy): domain Bacteria; phylum Pseudomonadota; class Gammaproteobacteria; order Burkholderiales; family Rhodocyclaceae; genus Azonexus. The sequence goes on from JAJXVG010000262.1 coordinate 1,610, forward strand.
CACCTGCTGACCGCCCGCGAAGAGGAGCGCCAGTACCTGTCGCGGGAACTGCACGACGAATTCGGGCAATACCTCACCTCGCTCAACGCCGAAGCCAGCTTCGCCCTGGAACTGGCCGACGAAGGCCTGCCCGCCCTGCGCCCCTGCGCCGAATCGATCGGCCGCACGGCCAGTCACATGATGGAGGTGCTGCAACAAATCCTCTATCGCCTGCGCCCGGTCGGTCTCGACGAATTCGGGCTGACCGCCAGCCTGCGGCAACTGGTCGACCAGTGGAGCCACCGCTGCCGCAGCATCGGTTTTCAGCTGAGCGTGGACGACGGCCTGGATTCCCTGCCCGACAACGTCGCCGTCAGTATCTACCGGATCGTTCAGGAAAGCTTGACCAACACCGTCCGCCACGGACAGGCCGACAAGGTCGCCATCAGCCTGCGGGCAGACGGCAATACGCTCCGTCTGCAGGTCCGGGACGACGGCCGCGGCAGGGGGCAACCTGAAATCCGCAGCGAGGCCGGCAAAACCGGCGGCTTCGGCCTGCTCGGCATGGAGGAACGCGTCCTCGCCCTCGGCGGCACGCTGGCGATCAGCGCCCTCCAACCCCACGGCACCCTGATCGACGTCGCCTTCCCGGCCCGCGAGCCGGCGGGGGAGCTGCCATGATCGAATTGCTGCTGGTCGACGACCATGCGGTGGTCCGCGAAGGCTATCGCCGCCTCTTCGAAAGGCGAGGCGACCTGCACGTCGCAGCCGAAGCGAGCAACGCCGACGAGGCTTTGCAAGCCTTGCGCAGCACCCGGGTGGACATCACCGTGCTCGACCTGTCGCTGCCCGGCATGGGCGGCATCGAACTCAGCCAGCGCATCCTGCAACGTTTTCCCGAGGCCAGGATTCTCGTCTTCAGCATGCACCGCGACCCCCTGTTCGCCTCGCAGGCCATCCGCGCCGGCGCCCTTGGCTACGTCACCAAGAGCTCAAGCCCGGAAACGCTGATCCAGGCGATCTACAAGGTGGCCCGCAACGAAAAGGTGCTGAGCCCCGACATCGCGCCGGAAATGGCGCTCAGCCTGCTCGACGGCAACAGCAACCCGGCCGGCGGCCTAAGTCCGCGTGAATTCGAGGTGCTGCGCCTGCTGCTCTCCGGCCAGCCGGTCGAGGAAATCGCCGCCATCCTCAAGATCAGCCCGAAAACCGTGCAGAACACCCATTACCAGATCAAGGCCAAGCTGGGGGTGAAGAGCGATTTCGAACTCGCCCGCCTGGCGATGAAACTGAAACTGATCGACTGAGGCAGCGGCCTTCCCCGGAACCCGAACAAGAAAAAAGCCGGTCGTCGCCGACCGGCTTGCGCGACCCGTCAATCCGGCCGATTACTCGCCGAAAAAGTTGACGTCGTAGGGATAGGATTTCTGGGGAACCCGCGAAGCGGCGTTGCGCGCCGAGCTGTCGACATCCTGCTTCTTGTCCCACCACAGGGCGCGACCGGCCTTCTGCTCCTCGACCCAGGCGGGATTCTTTGCCAGTTGCTCGTTCATCCAGGTCTGGTGATCGGACACGTAGCTGGTATTGACTTCACCCATTTCGCTGCTTTCCTCAAGATATTCTAGACAATGCGCTCATTCTAGCATGGCCGGCGTCGTCAGCGGCCGCTTCCCGGCGCCGCCGCCTGCGCGAAACGTTCGCGCAAAACGGCCACCGCCTCGCTTTCGCCGCGGACCCGGAAGAACGCCCCCGCTTCCTCGGCGCGTTCCTCCAGCACCTCGCAGTTGGCGAAGATTTCCTTGCGCATCTGTTGCGCCGACCAGGGCAGGAACAGCTCGGCCTCGACATGATCGCGCTGGAAGAATGCCAGGATGGTCCGCCGCAAGCGGGCGACCTCGTCCGGGCGGCGGGCGCTCATCACGACGCAATCCGGATACTTCGCCCGCAAGGCTGCGGTCTGTTCGGCCTGCGCCGCCTCGTCGCCGACATGGTCGATCTTGTTGAAGACGCGAATGCGCGGCACGACATCGGCGCCG
>JAJXVG010000059.1 GCA_021782315.1 Pseudomonadota bacterium
TCGCCCTCGAAGACAGCGAGATCTGCGCCATCCCCTTTTCCCGCCTGGAAGGTCTGTCGCGTGAAATTCATACGCTGCAACACCATTTCCACAAGGTCATGAGTCGGGAAATCGTCCGCGACCACGGCGTCATGATGCTGCTCGGCACGATGCGCGCCGAAGAACGCCTGGCCGCCTTCCTGCTCAACCTGTCGCAGCGTTTCACGGCACGCGGTTTCTCGCATGCCGAGTTCTATCTGCGCATGACGCGCGAGGAAATCGGCAGCTACCTCGGCCTGAAACTGGAAACCGTTTCCCGCGCCTTCTCCCGCTTCCAGGAGGAAGGCCACATTGCCGTCCAGCAAAAGCATATCCGGATCCTGAATGTCAGCGGGCTGAAAGCCCTGATGACGCATCGTACCTGAGACTTACGGCTTCACCATTTGAGCCGCGCCAGTTCGGCCGCCCGATCGACCAGGCGGTGCAGCAGGGCCTCGGCCCTGGAGCGCCCCGTCGTCGCCCGGCCTGGCGAACGGTAAGCCAGCACCACCTTGCCGGGTTCCCCCCGCAGCACATAGACGACCACGGACAACGGACACAGGGTGAGTTGCCCCGGGTCTTCTGTAATCAGCTGCCAAGCCAGGGCGCTGCTGCAAAACTGGACCACTTCGGCATCGACATAGGGACTCTCCTGGTAGTCGAGCGCGGCGGCAGTCCGCTCCAACATGCGGTTGAACGGTATCACCGCGCTCACCACCAAGCCCTCCGCCTCGATGACCTCGATCAGGGCATCGTGCGCCGACTGAAAATCACCGCCCGTAATTTGCTGCCTGGCCACATCGTCGGCGGCCAGCGCATCGGCCGAGATGCCGAGGATCATCGATGAAAAAATCAAGACAAAAAAACAGGGCACCCCGAAGGGCACCCTGAACAGATGCAAGTAAAACACCTGGCGCAAGAAATTCGATCGATATGATTAGAAGAAGATCAGGCCGCCAACCGAAATGGTACGGTTCCTGGCATCGGTATTGGTGTCGAGAACGTTGGTAATCCGCTCCTGGTTGACTTCGCCGACCAGCGTGATGTACTTGTTCAGCGAATGATAGACGCCGACGGTGAAGGCCTTGTTGGTGATCGAGTTCATGGGGCTGGCACCGGTCAGCACGAAGCCGTCCTTGTCCTTGTTCTGGCCATAGTTGATACCGACCTTGGTATCCCCGAACTTATAGGTACCCTGCAGGAAGTAACCCTCCGACTTGGTCTTGTTCCCGTTGTTATCGCTGCCGCCGAAGAACTGCGCGCCAACCGTGGACAGGCCCAGGCCGTTACCGGTGAAACCGTAGGCAACCGCTTCGAAGTTACCATAACCGACCTTGGCGCCCAGCTCATAGCCCGTTGCCGTAAAGGACTGGGTGGCGCAGGGTGCGGTGGCACAGTTGGTCGATTGCGTAACCATGCCGCCCCAGACCTTGCCCGGTGCGACGCTCTTCCAGTCGTAGTCGACCTTGGCCTGGAAGCCGGGGGCTTTCGTCTCGTCACCGGCGAAGGAACTCGGCTGGAAAATGCCGGCCGAAGCCTGCAAGCCACCCAGGCTGGGCGTTGTGTAGGTAATCTGCGACTGGAAGCCGGTGTACATGTAGCCATGGCCAATCATGCCGAACGTGGTGTTGTACGGGATACTGGCATTGCTGGTGCCGCCGACGCCAAGCAGGGTCATGTCGGAGAGGATGATGTTCTGGCCGAACAGACCAATGTCACGGCCGAGCTTCAAAGTACCCAGGGTGTTGTTGCCGAACTGGAAGTAAACGTTGCGGGTATCGATCTGGCTGTAGGGATCGGTGCCTTGGTTTGGAGCATTTGCAGTTTTGTTATTGCTGATGGGCAGACCGATAACCTGCGAGTTGTTATTGATGCCCGGAGCAAAGCCGAAATGAGCCTTGATGTCCAGACCGTTGTACTGGGTGGTGGCGATGAAGTTGATCCAACCCGGCAGCAAACCATTGCTCAGCGCGCTGTTGGTAGTCGTTGTAGACACGCCGGTTGCCCGGTCGGTGGATCTTGCCTCGCGGTTAACGTAGAAACCGTTGATGGTACCGTTGATGTCCAGGGTGACATCGTTCTGCGTAAAGCTGACGGCTTGGCTGGCAGTGCTGGCACAGGCGAGCATGGCAAGGACCAAAGGACGTACGGACGGGATTTTCTTCATGAAAAGTCTCCAGATGTTTTTCGTTGATGTACAACCCGGGCGTGCGACCCGAGCAATTTCCCCCGCTGCCATCTCTTGCGATGACATGGAGCATTGACAGTTGCGAAGCGCGTGCCAACCTTTCCAAAAAAACCGTAAATTTTTTTGAACACCTGACAGAGAGGGGGTTTCAGGCTATTGCTCCAGGCTGAGCAACAAGTCGGAGCAAGTTGGCGGGCCGTTCATTTTCTGCACAACTGCTACGCAAATGAGCCAAAAGAAAACAGCACTCAACAGCATCCATAACTGACGGGAGCTGCCCCGGCGAATCCGGATATCGTGGCAAGTGAAATCGTTTGAACGGGCGATGATAATCGCCCGACCGGTAATCGAACGCAACTGGAAAAGCCTCGACCGGAGAAGGCTTTCGGGGTGTTTACCTCGACTGCCGGGAGGCGTGCGATGACAATGTATTTGAACCGGGACACCGAGGTTTGCGCGACCCTTTGGGGGCAGTCGCCGTGTTCCGGCCCGGTGCGACTCGAACAGCCCGGCGAGCGACCCGTAGAGCGACGCCCTGGAAGCGGCGGCGGTCTGGCTGCAATTCGGGGTAGCCCTACCCCGCTTCAACAGAACGGCCTTGACGTCGGGATGGATGGCAGCAAGCCGGCCGGGGTGCCGTTGCTTCCCTGGCGCCCATCCTCCGCGCCTGGCTCAAGCCGCCACTAGCTGCCGTGGCGGTTTGAGCGAAATCGCTTGGAAAAAAGGAGTTGCCCCCTCACCGATTAGCCTGGGGTCAAGCGGATCGCAACCAGCCTTTTTTGAAGGCGGCTTCGAGAAAGGCATGGGTATCGACGGCAATGGCCTCGGCATGCTCGGGAAAACTGACGGCCAGATCGGCGATGATGGCTTCAGCGTTACGCTCGCCATCGCAGCGCTTGAGGATTTCAGCAGCCGCAGGATTGAGTTTGATCAGACCTTCGGGGTAAAGCAGGATATGGGCATTCTGGCTGCCCTCCCAACGGAAGACGTAATGCGGGCTAAGCCGCGGACGGATTTCGGCAACGGTTTCCATGGCAGCTTTCTTGGGAGTGATGAAGGTGGCAGCGCCAGGCGCTGCCACCCATTGACTTAGCGTACGTAAACGTAGGCGGTCACTTCGAAGCCGAGGCGGATTTCGCAGTATGCAGGGGTTTGCCAGCTCATCGTATGTCTCCTAGGGTTTTAAGGGAGCGACACCGCGCCGCTCCTGTTTTTCATTATTCGCAAGGTGCGTGCCAGGCACTACCGGGCTTTCACCGAAAGATGCTAGCGAAAATCATGAGACCTTGCTCATTGGGCGATAGGCTCCCCAGCCTTCGATATTGACCGGGCAATGGGCGAGCAGCATGGCGTCGAGCATGGACCACAGCAAATCGAGCTTGAACTGGAGAATGCTTAGCGCCTTTTCCTGCAATTCGCGCGTATTGAAATGGCCGAGCGTGATACGCAGGCCGTTGATCACGTCGCGCGGTGCCTCGGTAAGACGGCGCCTGAAATAATTGTAGCCTTCGGCTTCGATCCACGGGTAGTGCGTCGGCCAGTGGTCGAGACGCGACTTGTGGATGGTCGGCGCGAACAGTTCGGTCAGCGACGATGCGGCAGCTTCCTGCCAGGGCGCCCGCCGGGCAAAATTGATGTAGGCATCGACGGCAAAACGCACACCGGGCAGCACCAACTCCTGCGAAACGATCTGCTCGCGATTCAGGCCCACCGCTTCTCCCAAGCGGATCCAGGCCTCGATGCCGCCGTCCTCACCACCGTAGCCATCATGGTCGAGAATGCGCTGCACCCAGTGGCGGCGGACTTCGCGATCAGGGCAATTGGACATGATGGCGGCATCCTTGACCGGAATGCTCACCTGGTAGTAGTAGCGATTGGCGACCCAGGCCTGAATCTGCGCCCGGGTCGATTTCCCTTCGTTCATCATCACCTGGAAGGGGTGATGGATATGGTAGCTCTTGCTCCTTGCCCGCAATTGCTCCTCGAACTCCTCCGCGGTCCACGGCGTTAATTCACCCATGTTCATGACTTGTCTCCGTACTCGATAAGCATCCCGTCGTAGGCCAGTTCGATGCCGGCAGCCGTCAGTTCGGCCCTTTCCGGCGAGGCCTCGTCGAGGATGGGGTTGGTGTTGTTGATATGGATCAGCACCTTGCGTGGCTTCGGATAGCCGGCCAGCAAAGCGATCATGCCGTCCGCCCCCGACTGCGGCAGATGGCCGATCGAGCGGGCAGTCTTCGATGAAATTCCGAGGCGAATCATTTCGTCGTCGGTCCAGAAAGTGCCGTCGAGCATCAAGCAGTCGGCCTCGGCGAGGAAAGGTTCGAGATGTGGCTCCATGGCGCCGAAACCGGGTGCGTAAAACACCTTCTCGCCTGTCATCAGGTCTTCGATCAAGATGCCGATGTTGTCGCCCGGATGCGGGTCGTCGCGATGCGGCGAATACGGCGGCGCCTTGCTGGACAGCGGCACCGGCGTGAAGCGCAGCCCCGCCGCCCCGGGAATGGAGAAAGGCGACGGGGGAACGACTTGGACAACTTGCCAGCGAGCGGTACAGAAATGCGACAGGACGTTGAAAATCGGATTGCCGGTCGTCAGATCCTCATGCACCTGCGCCGTACACCAGATGTCGAGCGGCTTGCCTTCACGCAACATGAAAAGGCCGGTGGTGTGATCGATCTGGGCATCGATCAGAACGACGCCGACGACGCCGGTATCGCGCAGGCCCCGCCCCGGCTGCATGGCCGGATTGGCCCGGAACTGGCTCAGGATGTCCGGTGATGCGTTGAACAGCACCCAGTCGACTCCGTTGGCGCTGACGGCAATCGAGGATTGGGTACGCGAAATGGCGTGCACACTACCATCGCGCACACCGGCGCAATTACGGCAATTGCAGTTCCACTGCGGGAAGCCGCCGCCGGCGGCAGAACCAAGGACGAGAATTTTCATGAGCACATTGTGCAAGCTATCGACCAAAGCTGCCTTGCGTAAAAGCGCCAAATAAATCTCATGGTTTTCTGGAGAACACCGAATTTGAGCGGCCGCCGTGCCCGGCCGAGCACCGAAAAAATGTTTCAACCAGCCCGCAGCGCTGCTTTAATTTGCAGCACCCGTTGGTTTACGCCACAGTGCGCTGCAACAAGCGCCACACCAACGGGCGGCATCGAATTAGCACGTTCCTTGCTGTAGGATTCGGACCATAAAAATGTATTCCCATCCACACCGGACAGACGAGCGGCACGGAGACAAACGATGAAGCTTGAAGATTTGTTGCATCACACCCTGGAAATCGGCGCACCCTGGCACATCGCCCGCATTCGGGACGATCTGGGCAAAAACCAGATCGACATCTGGGTTTCCCGCGAAACCCTTCGCAGCGGCTGGTTCTTTGGCACACGAAGCAGCCCCCAGCAAGGGATCGAGCAGGTCTGGCGCCACATCAACATCGGCAATTCGCGCTGTATCGTGCATGCCGTCAGCGCAGATACGGAAGAAACCGCCGAACTGCAGTGGATGGGCGAAAACGACCAGCCATTCAGTCGAACCTTTGCCCGCCAGATCGCCAACATGCTCATGCAGGGCGTTAACTTTTCATCGGTCTGCGCCATTCTCGACATCCCCGTTGCCGATCTCTGGAAATTCAAGCACCGCCTGGATAGCGGCAAATCCGGACTGTCCGTTGCCGGAACCGAAACGGCCACCACGCCGGAAATGGCCTCGCCAAGCGTGCCTGCCGCCAACGACCCGGTCTGGGAGCAACTACTCGACGGCAGTATCCTTCTGGATATCCGCATTCTCAGTCTCAAGCTGCTGATGACCAAGCTGCGCGAGCAATGCTCGATCATCACCGATCGCGAGGTACGTGTCCTGAAAGCGCACGAGTTGCAACGCTATTTCAGGCGCCACGAAAAACTGCTCGGCCACGAGTTGGCGCAAATCACCCGCAACTGATCCGCACTTCCGGGAAAAAATCATGAAAACACGACAAGGACTGATGTCGATCAGCCGCGCATCCGAGCTGATCCGCAACGGAAAATTCCTCAGCATCGCTGGCGACGAGACCGCCCTGCGCCAGCTTCCCCAAGGCAACTGGATCGGCGGTACGATCCCCTACTTCATGGCCGCCGAGGGCGGCACGGTCAGCCGGGAGCAGGTCTTCGTCACCGAGATCGACGGTTTTGCTTCGCCGCCGCAGTTGCGCTTCTACGATGCGGCGACCTTGCCGCAAATCTGCCGTAATGCTCCCGAAAACGGTTACAGCATCCTGATCCTGCCGGCCTTCAGCGCGACCCACGCCAGTTTTGCCCGCAATGCGCCGAACTACGAAGAAATGTACATGAAGCCGCTGATCGGCTGGGTGGCCGGCGTCCACCTCGACGATCTCGGCCGGGTGACACCCAAGGTGGTGCTCGGCAGCAGCGGCGAATTTTCCGACGCTGACGCCGTGGTCATGGATGTGCCGCTTTCGCCCGAGAAATTCGCCCATATCGACATCGTCAACCTGTTCCGCCCGGGTAGCGGCCCGCGCATCACCTTCGACGATACCGGCTTCAGCGCCGGCGACTGCCATATCGACGGCCAGCCCGGCAATCTGGCCGACTACCTGCTCGCTAACGGGATCGATAGCCGCCTGCCCCTCGTCGCCGACTACAGCGGCGCGATGATCAATGTCAGCATCAAGCACATCGACCCCGCGGCGAAGCATGTCGACTTCTACGCCCCGGTCTTCCCCGGCCTCGAATACCGGGTCGCCGCGCCGGTAACCGACTATGTCGAGGAATTCCTGGCCGCCTTGCCCAAGACCGGGCAGGAAATATCCTTCTCCTGCAATTGCATTCTCAATTTCCTGAATTCGCATCTTGAGGGCAAGCAGACAGGTGATGTAACCGGTCCGATGACCTTCGGGGAAATCGCCTACCAGCTACTCAACCAGACCCTGGTTTACCTGAGCATCGACGAATGACCCGATGCGGGCCGCCGACGCCCGCCGCCCCCTCTTTCCCGAACCACGGGCGAACCCGCCCAAGCATCAACGAAAGTCACACCATGCAAAAACTCGCCCTTGCCGCCGCTCTGCTCACACTGTCCTTGTCGGCAGGCGCTACCGAACCGAAAGAGGAAAAGACCGCTTCCGGCATCGGCATCACCATGCTCAGCGAGGGCACCGGCCCCAGCCCGACGGCCTACGACACGGTCAAGGTGCACTATCGCGGCACGCTGACCAACGGCAAGGAATTCGACAGCTCCTATCGCCGCAACGAACCAGCCGTGTTTCCGCTCAACCGCGTCATCCCGTGCTGGACTGAAGGGGTACAGAAAATCAAGGTCGGCGGCAAGGCCAGGCTGGTCTGCCCGCCCGAACTGGCCTACGGCAGTCGCGGCATGCCGGGCATTCCGCCCGAATCGACCCTGATCTTCGAAGTCGAACTGCTCGACATCGCCCGCTGATTTGCGCGAGCGAAGCCGCCGGCCGGATTATGCGGGCGCCAGCACCGTCAGGCAGGCGGCCCCCTGCTCGACAAAGAGGCGATGAACCTGGATGCCGGCCGCCCCGGCTTGACGGGCCGCCAACATGTCGGCGGCAGACCGGATGCCGCCGACCGCAACCAGAGCCGGACCGCCATCCGGACAGTTTTTCAGCTGGGCAGCCAAAGCACGGAGGCGGTCAAAACCTTCGCCGCCCTCCGGCAACACCAGGGTCAGCAGATCGAAACCGCTTGCGGCCGCCATGGCGGCAGTTCCTGGCAGATCCTCGTCACCTGCCCCCAACGGCAGTTTCAAGGCGAGGGGCAGATGGCGTCCGCCAGCGCTTGCCAGATGATCGCGTCTGGCAACCAGTGCCCGGCAGGTCGCCGTCAGTCGTGCCTCGTGCTCGGCCAGCAGGAATCGCCGATTGGCCGCAGCGCTCAAATTGAAACTCAGGTAATCGACCACGGGCCAGAATTCGTTCAGACCGGCCAGCCAGGCATCACCCAACTGTTCGGCCGGCCATTCGGGCGGCAGACCGATGCCAACCCCGACAGCCGTCGTCCACTTCGCGCCCAGAGCGGCAAGCCGCTCCGCGGTCGAGGCGACCGCCCCGGGCATTACCGAGCCGAATTCGACACTGCCAAATCCCTGTCCCAGCAATTCGTCCGCCCGGCTAGCATCCTTGTCGATGCCGCCGGCCAGGCCCGGTCGGGCGTGCCATGGAAATCGGCGTGCCATCAGGCGCGGCGTCGGGCAAAATCGGCCATGAACCCAGCCAGTGCCTGGACGCCGGCCAGCGGCATGGCGTTGTACAGGCTGGCGCGCAGGCCGCCGATGTGGGCATGGCCTCGCAGGTAATGTAGGCCGGCGCTTTCCGCTTCGGCGACAAAACAGTCGGTCAGCTCGTCCGCCGCCAGATGAAAGCGGACATTGACCGGCGAACGGTATTCGGAGGGCACCGGGGCGCGATAAAAATCGCCGCTGCCGTCGATGGCGTCATAGAGGCAGGCCGCCTTTTGTAGATTTTCCTGGGCCATGGCGGCCAAACCACCCTGTTCCGTGATCCAGTCGAATACCATGGAGGCCAGCTGAATAGCCAGCATGGGCGGCGTATTGACGCAGCTCCCAGCCGCCGCCTGGCGACGGTAGGAAAACACGGCCGGCAATTCGGGCGGGGAACGATCGATCAGGTCCTGGCGAACGATGGCCACAGTCAGTCCGGGAATTCCGATATTTTTCTGGGCGCTGGCATAGACCATGCCAAATTTTTCCAGATCCAGCGGCGCGGTCAGGAAGGACGAGGTGCAGTCCGCGATCAGCGGTACCGAACCGCATTCGGGTAGCCCCTGGTAGGCAATGCCGTCCACCGTCTCGTTCGGCGTAATGTGGCAATAGGCGCAATCGGCCGGCACCTGCCAGGGTCCGGCAGTCGGCGCGGACAGGATCGAATCGCCGGGCCGGCGCCCGACCTCGATCGCGTCGACCAGGGGGCCGGCTTCGCTGATGGCCCGGCGCGACCAATAGCCCGAATCGGCGTAGGCGATACGCTGCCCGACACCCGCCAGGTTCATCGGAATCAGGGCAAACTGCTGCATGGCGCCGCCGGCCATGAAGAGGATGTGATAATCGGCCGGCAGATCGAGCAGTTCGGCCAGTCGCTGCTTGGCGTGCGCCAGCGCGGCACGGAAAACCGGCCCCGAGAACGGACGTTCGACGCTGCACGCGCCATCCGGTCCGCGCCGGAACAACTCCTCGGCAGCCCGCTCAAGCACGACATCGGGCAGACGGGCCGGACCGGCCGCAAAATTCCAGGCCACGGTCTCAGACGAAGAGTGCGGCGCCATGGCTGCCGGCGGCCATGAAAAAAAGCAGCGGAATGGAAAGCATGGTGTTGGTGCGTGAAGACAAATGGGTAATCCGAGCGCAACGCAACCTTTCCTCGATACACGCCGGCTTCAGGCCGAGCACCTTTTTTTGATGCGGCCAGAGCACGAACCACAGGTTGAGCAGCATCAGCGTGCCGATCCAGGCGCCGATACCGATGGCCGCCAGCCCCCCCTGCAACATGAAGGCATCATGCAGCCAGCCACGTTGCCAGAGCATGAACACGCCCGCTCCCCAGGTCACCACCGAGGCCCAACGAAAAGTACCATGCTCGCGATTGATCACCGAGCGCAGGTGCGGCGCGTCGGCATCGGCCAAGTCGCCGGCGACCAGGGGCCGCCAGGCCGGGCGCTGGACGACGCTGGCGTAATTGTGGCCGACCCAGATCACGCCGGCAATGAAGTGCAGCCAACGGGCGAGCAGATCCAGCCAGGCGCCGTCCATCGCGCTCACCCGCCCAGGTGACGAAGAAGCAGGACGAGCACCAGGGTCAACGCGAGACCGAGGGCGATGGTGCCGGCGGCACTGTCGTAGGGGTGGCGCATGGCCCTCACTCCGCCATGAAAGCGGTCGACACCGCCCCCGCCGAACGCTTGACCAGCGGCTTCTTGAAGCGCATCGGCTGTTCGCGCACGGCGACAGCCGCCTGGACCAGGCCGTGGTGCGGCGAACGGCTGCAGGCCGGATCGGTATTGCCGGCATCGCCGGTGAGCAGGAAGGCCTGGCAACGGCAACCGCCGAAATCCTTTTCCTTTTCGGAACAGGAACTGCATGGTTCGGGCAACCAGTCCAGACCGCGGTACTTGCGGAAAAGCGGCGATTCGTGCCAGATCCAGCCGAGGCTCTTGTCGCGTATCGATTCGAATTCCAGGCCGGGAATGACCCTGGCTTCCTGGCAGGGCATGGCGATGCCATCCGGTGCGATGGTGAGGTGGATGGCCCCCCAGCCGTTCATGCAGGCTTTCGGCCGCCCCTCGTAATAATCGGGCACGACGAAATAGATGGTCATCGAGTTGCCGAGTTTGGCGCGCCAGCGATTGACGATGCTTTCGGCCTCACGGATCTGCTCCAGCGTCGGCATCAGTTCGTCGCGATTCATCAGCGCCCAGTTGTAATACTGGATATTGGCGAACTCGATGTACTCGATACCCATCGAAGATGCCCATTCGATCATGGCATCGACCTCACCGATGTTCTGCCGGAAGATCGGCACGTTGAGCACCATCGGAAAGTTGTGCGCCTTGATCAGGCGTGCTGCTTCCATCTTCAGCGCGTGGCCGCGGGCGCCGACCAGGGCATCGGTCAGTTCCGCCTTGGTGGCCTGCAGGGAAAGCTGGACATGCTTCAGGCCGGCGGCCTTGAGCGCCAACAGGCGCTCCTCGGTCAGACCGATACCGGAAGTGATCAGATTGGTGTAGAAACCGATGCTGTCGGCGTAATCGACCAGCTCTTCCAGATCGTCGCGGAGCAGCGGTTCGCCGCCGGTAAAACCCAGCTGCAGCGCTCCCAGTTCACGCGCCTCGCGCAGGGCCTTTTTCCATTCCTCTGTACTCAACTCCTTCGAGCCGTAGTCCTCGAAATCCAGCGGATTATTGCACCACGAGCATTTCAGCGGGCAACGGTAGGTCAGTTCGAGGGAAAACCAGAGCGGCTTACCCTGACCGTCGAGGCTGAGACCTTGTTCTTCCTTGGGCATGGCGTTCCTTTTTTCAACGGCAACAATTCGATAAACGATTTTTGGCCAACCGGTCCGCCCACGCGTCCGGGAAAGCCGGAAATAAAACTAGCGATTTTCTTGAGTATCCAGCATCCGCCGAATGAGCGCGGCCAGGACGGCTGGATTTTCAGCGCCGACGACTATTTGCCGGCCATCGACGATAAAGCTCGGCACCATCGAAATACCTTTCGCCCGGAAGGCTCGCGCCATGGCTCGCACCTCGTCGGCATCCTGCTCCGAGGCGAGATAGTCTTCGGTTTCGCCTGGCGGATGGCCGCATTCGGCCGCCAGCCTCACCAGGGTAGCCAAATCGCCGATCGACGCCCCATGCTGGAACTGGGCGGCGAAAAGCCGCTCGACGAGAGGCTCTGCATCGCTCTCCATCTGCACCCGGTGGATCAAGCGGTGGGCCAGCAGGGTACTGGGCCGCCGTTCGATCTTCTCGAAGGCATAATCGATACCATAGGGACGGCCGGCTGCGCGAACACGTTCGAACAAGGCATCGACGGCCGGCCGGCCGCCAAATTTCCCTTCCATGAAGGCCATGTAGGGAACGCCTTCCGGCACCATGTCGGGGTTCAGGAAGAAAGGTCGCCAGCGCTTTTCGCAGGTGAAATCCGGGATATCCCTGCGCACCTCGGCAATTGCCGCCGTCAGGCGACGCAGCCCTATGAAACACCAAGGGCAAATGAAGTCGGAGACAATCTCTATGCTCAGCATGGCTTCATCATAATGGGTGCGATCCGCTCCTGCCATCGAATATTCCTCTAGTCGGCGTAGCCGTGCAGCGATTCCGCCACCCAGCCCAGTGCCTTGATGCAGGCGCGAGCGATCGGCGGCGACAGGGCGCCATGGCCACCGCCCGAGACCGGCACCCAGGTGGCTTCCGGCCAGGCGTGACGGACTCGTTCGGCGGCGAGGGGCGGACAGACCGAATCAGCCATGCCTTGCACGATGACGGCCGGAATGTGACGGATGTGCTCGATGCCTGCCAGTACCTGACCAGGCGCCAGGAAACAGTCACGCGTCAGGTAATGCATCTGGATACGTGCCTTGGCCAGTTGAACCGGGTCGGGGGTGGCAGCCGTCGGCGGTTCGCCGATCAGGGCCCGTTCGTAATTCAGCCAGCTGCGGGTGGCCTGCAAGGCGATTGCCGCATCCTCACCCAGGATGCGTCGTGAAAAGGCAGCCAGCGGGTCCTGCAGTTCATGGGGGCGCAAGGTGGCAACCAGGTTCTGCCAGGCCTCGGGCGACGTAGCGTTGAGACCGTTCACATAGGCATCGATTTCCTCGGACGAGCCGAGGAAAATACCGCGCAGGACGAGGCCGCACACACTTTCCGGAAAAATCTGCGCGTAGGCCAGCGCCAGCAGGCTGCCCCAGGAACCGCCGAAAACGATCCACGAAGAGATGCCGAGTGCATCGCGGACGTAATCCAGATCGCCGACCAGGTCGAGGGTGGTGTTCGCCTCCAATTCGCCGCTCGGCAAGCTGCGTCCTGCCCCGCGCTGGTCGATCATGACCACCCGGAATCGATCCGGGTCGAACAGCCGGCGCTGGGCGGGGGTACAACCACTGCCCGGCCCGCCGTGCAGGAAGAGGACGGGCTGGGCATCGACAGGACCGCACTCCTCGACATGCAGAAGATGGCCGTCGCCGACCGCCAGTTGTCGAATGCAGCGGGGACGACATTCGGGAAACAAGGGATCGCCGGACAATCAGGCCTCGATCAGTCCGTTGCGCACGGCAACCAGCGTCAGTTCGGCGGCATTTTGAACATTGAGTTTCTGCTTGATGTGGTAGAGATGGGTGCCGACGGTACTCGGACTGAGGCAGAAATCGGCCGCCACATCGTTGACCGATCGACCTTCGGCCAATTTGAGAAAGACAGCCAGCTCTTTTTCGGTCAAGGCCTCCACCGGGTTGGCCGAGCACGAAAGTTGGGCCAGTGCGACGGATTGAGCCAGTTCGGGGTCGAGATAGCGGCGGTTTCCGGCAACCTGCCCGACAGCACGCAGGAACTCTTCCGGTGCCGCGCGCTTGCAGAGGTAGCCGCAGGCACCGAGCCGCAAGGCCCTGACCGGCACGATGTCGTCGTTGTGCGCCGAGAGAATCAGCACCCTCGCCTTCGGTTCCCAGGCGAGCAGGCGCTCAAGGGCGGCCAGGCCGCCGATGCCGGGCATCGAGACATCCATCACCACGACGTCCGGATTGGTTTCGGCATAGATGCGGACAGCGCTTTCTCCGCTGTCCGCCTCGGCGACAACGGTGGCGCCGGCACCTTCAAGCAACATGCGAAAACCGAGGCGAACCACCGCGTGATCGTCGGCCAGCAGGATGCGTTTGCCTTGCAGATTGGAATTCATTCGTCTTTCTCCGAAGATGATTGGGTAGCCGCCTCGGGCAGGCTGGCGACAATGCGGAAGCCGCCGCCGGACGGCGTATCGAATTGAAGATGGCCGCCCAATGCGGCGATTCGCTCGCCCATTCCGGCCAGTCCAAGGCCACAACCGACTTGCAACGATGGCTGCCCGCTCCGGCCGCGGCCATTGTCGGCCAGTGTCAATTGCAGGGCGCTGCCGACCCGCTCCAAGCTCAGCGCCACCCGGCTGGCACCGGCATGGCGCACGATATTGGTCAGCCCCTCCTGAACGATACGCAGAACCGCCGCTGCGATTTCATCGGACAGGGGCTGCTCGCCGATATCCAGGCAAGCCTCCAGGATTATCTCCGGGTGCTGCTCGCGCCAGCCGGCGAGTTGCCGCTCCAGCATCACCCCCAGCCCTTCGCTGGCAGCCGGGCGCAGGCGATGAAGGATATTGCGGACGCCGTCCTGCATCTCGCCGGTAACGGCCACGATGCTCCGGGCGGGAATATGCAGTGATGGGACCTCGGAAGTGCGCTGGACGATGGCGCCAGCCAGGGCGCGTACCGCCGTGATGCCCTGGGCCAGTTCATCGTGCAGTTCGCGGGCGATGAGCCGGCGCTCTTCCTCCAGTCGCCCCTGCAGGCGGCGGCCGATTTCGCGATCGCTTTCGAGGCGGACATTCTCGTCGACCGCCTCGCCGAGGCGGTCGGCCATACCGTTGAAGGCATACGAAATGCGACCGAGCTCCGGGGTCGAGAAAAGCGGCAGGCGGGTGTCGAAACGGCCCCGCCCGGTACGGTCGAGGGCGCCCATGATCTGTTCGAGCGGACGCAGCGCCCGCCCGAGCGCACTGCGCGTCGCGACAAAGAGCAAGCCGAGCAGGGCAAGCGCCCACCCGGCCATTTCAGCCAGATCGTCCCACGCATCGAGAATCGAACGGGAAGCGTCGGGATACAGGGTCAGCGTGTAGTCGTCCAGAACCAGCGAGCGGGCCGGCAAATTGGTGGCGAGCAGCGCCGAGAACCAATCCGGTACCGAGCGTCCTGCTTTGTAGGTCGGGGCCGGCGAGCGGTAGATGATTTCACCGTCGGTAACCCGGATTTCCAGTTCATTGGCGCGCACCCGACCGATGGCCCGGGCCATGCCGAGCAACCGAGCACCGCGACTTGCCTGCGGCACGTCGTACATTTCGCCGAGCACCGCCCGCAGCCACTGCTCGGAAACACGCGTCGCCGCTTCGCCTTCCTCGTGAATGGAAATTCGCGTGCCGTGCAGCCACAAGGCTGCCAGCACGACGAGCAAGCTGGCCGCAAGCAAGGTGAGCACAAGGCCGACACGGGTGTGGAGGCTCAAGCCCCCCATCCATTGGCGGCGTGCTTCGACGGCCCCCCCGCTCCCCTTGGCTGTCGCAGGCGCCACGAAGCTGTTTCCATGGCGTGACGGAGTACGCTCACCCCGGAATGGCATCTGGAATCGCATGGTCATATCTCACCAAAACTGTAGCGTACGCCAGCCCAGGCGGCACGCGGCGCCCCCGGGGCAACGAAGGTTTCGTGGCTCCAGGCAGCTGAATTGATCTGGAAGCTTCCGGCCGCGTCGAAGGGATTGGATGCCAGCGCGGCGGCAGTGGCGTATTGCTTGTCGAAAACGTTGTTGATCTTGGCGAACAACTGCCAGCCACCGCCAAGTTTGGCTTCGGCGTTGAGATTGAGGACGGCATAGCCGGGAATCTGACCTGAACCTTCAAAAATCTGACCACCGACGGTACCGGCCTGGTGCTGGTTGTTTTCGTTGCCGCGGGCAAACTGGCTGGAAAACGCCTGGACATCGGCGCCGATCCGCAGCCAGTCGAGTGCCCGCCACGACAGGCCGAACTTGAGGCTGTGCCTGGGCATACCGGGTATCTGGTCGCCTTTGCCGACGAGGATCTCATCGCTGCCCGGACATTCCGGAGAGCTACCCGCGGTGCTGTTGTTGGCCGAAAGAAGGCAGGCGGCCGACTGAAAAGTGGCTTGCAGGTAGCTGTAGTTGATCTGCCAGTCGACCCGGTGCAGGCTGCCGTTAAGGCCCAGTTCCATACCCTGGCGCAGGGTCTTGCCGTAGTTGGTGAAATAACCGGCACTGTGCGAAGTGCCAACGAACAGGATGTCGTCGGTGGACAAGGTGCGGTAGACACCGGCATTCCACTGGATGTCGCCGGCCATCTTGCCGCGCAGACCGGTCTCCAGCGTACGGGCGACAACCTGTTTGAGATAGGGATCGGACGCCATCGAGTTGGGCAAGGTGCACGGATGGGCCGGGTCGGCGCAGCCCAATTCGATCGGGGTCGGGATACGGCTGCCCTGGCTGAAGCCGGCATAGGCGTTGAGTGCGGGAAGCAGTTGCCAGGTCAGGCCAAGGGCCGGATTGAGTTTGCGGTAGCTGTGGTCGCCATCCAGATTGGGCGGAACGGGATTCAGTTCGTCGTGCGTCGTGACGCGACTCACGTTGTAGCGGGCGGCGGCGGTGAGATGCAGATCTTTCGTCAGTTCCAGCGTATCCGTGGCAAAGAGGCTGCTCGTTCGCGTCGTGCCGTGCAGGGCGTTTTCCTCGATCGGGGCTGCGGTCGGCGTAACGCCACGGCTGGCATCGATAATGCCGATTTCCTGCGTCTGGGAAAAACTCATCCTGGCATAATCGACGGAAGCGCCCAACCCAAGCTGCTGGCGCTCGCCGATCAGGTTCCACTGGCCGGACGCGCCGGTACCGCGCTGAACCGTGCCGGTTCGGTTGTTGGCGCCAGATTCGGTATTGGCAAGTCCGTCGAAAGGCCCGCCGGCGAATTGGTCGTTAAGATCGCCGTTCAGGGTTTGCGTCCGGTTGTGGCGAACATAGACGTTGCCACTCAGGCTTTGCGCGTCGCTCAGCCACAGGCGACCGTTGAGAGTCAGTTGGGTCAGGTTGTTGCGGGTGATATCGGGCTGGGTAAAAATCTGCTCACGCCGGACGGCCAGCATCGATTCGGGCAGCAGACCGTTGCCGGTCATCTGCGTCACGGCGTGCATCAGGCTGAGATCGACCTCGGCGGCAGCGTCCCGATACGACAGCTTGCCAAAATACTGCTTGGCATCGGAATGCGAAAAATCGCGCCAGCCGTCTTCGCGGAACCAGTCGGTGGCAAGGTACCAGCCGATGGAACCGCTATGGCCGCCATGCTCCAGTTCGAAATTGCTGCGCCCGAAGCTGCCACCGGATAATTCCATCTT
>JAJXVG010000263.1 GCA_021782315.1 Pseudomonadota bacterium
GCCTGGCCTTTCGGGCGCACCGAGACATTGGCGTCGCAACGGAAGGAGCCTTCCTGCATGTTGCCGTCGCAGATGTCTATCCAGCGCACGAGCGCATGCAGGGATTTGGCGTAGGCCACCGCCTCGGCGGCCGAGCGCATGTCCGGCTCGGAGACGATTTCGAGGAGAGGGGTGCCGGCACGATTGAGGTCGATACCGGATTTACCCTGGAAATCCTCGTGCAGCGACTTGCCGGCATCCTCTTCGAGATGGGCGCGGGTCAGCCGCACCGTCTTGTCATAGGCCTTGTCGCCCTGGCCGACCTGCACGGTAATGCTGCCGCCGACGACGACCGGCAGGTCCATCTGACTGATCTGGTAGCCCTTGGGCAGGTCCGGGTAAAAGTAGTTCTTGCGGGCAAATACGGATTTGCCGGCGACCTCGGCGCCAATGGCCAAACCGAAGCGAATGGCACACTCGACCGCCTTCCTGTTGAGCACCGGCAGGACGCCGGGCAAGGCCAGGTCGACCGCGCAAGCCTGGGTATTGGGCGGCGCGCCGAATGCCGTCGAGGCGCCGGAAAAAATTTTCGACACCGTCGCCAGTTGCGCGTGCGTCTCGATACCAATCACGACTTCCCACTGATTCATCATTTCATCCGTTTAGAAACAACGCCCCGAATCCGTCTCGACCAGGATAGGCCAAAGATAGCTGAATGCATCTCCTTCGCAGGATCTGGGGCAACTGTTGAAGGCGACTGTCACTTTGGGCCCCTCCTCCCACATGCGGACGAGGCAACCCGGGTATGTCCGGTGGCGAAGCAGCGCCTGCGGCATCTTCTCCACCTGCTCGAATTCTTCCAGCATGAAGCGGCAGGCACCCCGCCCCTTCATGCTGACCCGGGCGGTGAAGGTTTTCACCTCCGCCTCCCTGACCAGCAGGTCCAGGCTGGTCTGCGTCCCGATCTCGTCCCGATACGCACAGTGCGAAGCCACGTTGAGCGGACGCGTCGGCTGCGGTTTCATGTTGCGGCTGGCCAGGAGCTTCAGGGTCGAATCCTTCAGCTTCGGCTCGCCGGCGGTCGACGGCCCGGTCGAGGCCGGCGCCGGCTCGCGGCCCGGCTGCTTCCCGACCTCGGCACAACCGGCCGCTGTCAGGCAAACGACGAGCAGCAGGCGCCGCCACATGTTTATTCGATGGCCGCCCGGCGCCGGTGCCAGTCGGTCGCCTGCTGGTAGCGGTGGGCGACGTTGAGCAAGCGGCCTTCGGCGAAGTAATTGCCGATCATCTGCAAGCCGACCGGCAAGCCGCCGACGAAGCCGCAGGGGATCGACATCCCCGGCAAGCCGGCCAGGTTCACCGCGATGGTGTAGATGTCCGAGAGATACATCTGCACCGGGTCGGCCGCCTTTTCGCCGAGCCTGAAGGCGGTCGACGGCGAGGTCGGCCCCATGATCACGTCGCAATGCCTGAAAGCCTCGGCGAAGTCGTTGGCGATCAGGCGGCGGATACGCTGGGCCTGCAGGTAATAGGCATCGTAATAACCGTGTGAGAGGACATAGGCGCCGATCAGGATACGCCGCTTGACCTCGGCGCCGAAGCCCTGGGCCCGGCTCTTCATGTACATGTCGTCGAGATTGCCGTAATCCGGGGCGCGATAGCCGTAGCGGACGCCGTCGAAACGACTCAGGTTAGAACTGGCTTCGGCCGGGGCGATAACGTAATAGGCCGGCACCGACAAATGCGAATTGGGCAGGGAGACCTCGACGGTCGTCGCGCCGAGTTTTTCGTATTCGGCAATCGCCGCGCGCACGGCAGCCATCACCCCGGCATCGCAACCTTCGCCGAAAAACTCCCTGGGCAGGCCGATACGCAAACCGTCGAGCGGTTTATCCAGATCGCGGCTGTAATCCTCGACGGGGCGCTCCAGGGATGTCGAATCGCGCTCGTCGAAACCCGTCATGGTGTTGAGCAGCAGGGCGCAGTCCTCGGCGCTGGCCGCCATCGGACCGCCCTGGTCGAGCGACGAAGCGAAGGCGATCATGCCATAACGGGAAACGACGCCGTAGGTCGGCTTGAGGCCGGTCAGGTTGCACAGGGCGGCCGGCTGGCGAATCGAACCGCCGGTATCGGTGCCAGTGGCGGCCGGAACCAGCCGCGCCGCCACGGCGGCGGCCGAACCGCCGGAGGAACCGCCGGGCACGCGCTCGGTATCCCACGGATTGCGCACCGGGCCGAAAAACGAGGTTTCGTTCGACGAACCCATGGCGAATTCGTCCATGTTCGTCTTGCCGAGCGAAACCAGGCCGGCCTCGGCGTGCATCTTGCGGATCACCGTCGCATCGTAGGGCGAGACGAAATTGGCCAGCATTTTCGAGCCGCAGGTCGTCCGCCAGCCTTCGGCGCAGAAAATATCCTTCTGGGCGATCGGGATACCGGTCAACGGGCCTGCCGTACCGGTAGCGATACGCGCATCGGCAGCGGCGGCCATGGCCAGGCTTTTTTCCCGGTCTACGGTGACAAAGGCGTTGATCACCGGATTCAGACGTTCGATCCGGTCAAGAAAGAGGGTCGCCAGTTCGACGCTTGAAATTTTTTTGCCGAGCAGGGCCTGCGACAATTCTTTCAGGCTGGCGTTGATCATTCGATCACCTTGGGGACGAGATAAAGACCGGCCTCGATTTCAGGGGCAACGGCTTGATAGGCGGCCCGACGGTCGCCCTCCGTCACTTCGTCCCGGCGCAGGCGCTGACCGACGTCCTGGGCGTGGGCCATCGGCTCGACGCCGCGGGTATCGACCGCCTGCATCTGCTCGATCAACTGGAAAATGCCATTGAGATGACCCTGGGTGGTCAGCGCTTCGGCATCGCTGGTCTCGATTCGGGCGAGATGAGCGATGCGCTTAACCTGTTCTAATGTGAGCGACATATGTGCAAAAGACTTTATTGCGGCGCACAAAGTCTTAAAATGGAAAGCGTTATAAGGTATCATAAAAGTTTTCTCTACCGCACCCCCACAAGCGGAGTCACAACAGATGTTCGGTTTCCTCAGCAAATATTTTTCCAACGATCTCGCCATCGACCTTGGCACAGCGAATACGCTGATTTACGTACGCGGGCGCTCGATCGTTCTCGACGAGCCCTCGGTCGTCGCCATCCGCCTCGAAGGCGGCCCGAATGCCAAAAAGACCATCCAGGCCGTCGGCAAGGAAGCCAAGGAAATGCTTGGCAAGGCCCCCGGCACGATTACCGTCATCCGCCCGATGAAGGACGGCGTCATCGCCGACTTCACCGTCACCGAGCAGATGCTCAAGCAGTTCATCAAGAAGGTGCATGACTCCAAGCTGTTCAGCCCGAGTCCGCGCATCATCATCTGTGTGCCGTCCGGTTCGACCCAGGTCGAACGACGCGCCATTCGCGAGTCGGCGCTGGGCGCCGGTGCCAGCCAGGTCTACCTGATCGAGGAACCGATGGCGGCAGCGATCGGCGCCGGCCTGCCGGTTTCCGAGGCGACCGGTTCGATGGTGGTCGACATCGGCGGCGGCACCACTGAAGTGGGCGTCATTTCGCTCGGCGGCATGGTCTATGCCGGCTCGGTCCG
Source organism: Pseudomonadota bacterium (assembly GCA_021782315.1). Classification (GTDB taxonomy): domain Bacteria; phylum Pseudomonadota; class Gammaproteobacteria; order Burkholderiales; family Rhodocyclaceae; genus Azonexus. The sequence continues at coordinate 3,580 of JAJXVG010000263.1, forward strand.
CGTCGGCGGCGACAAGCTG
>JAJXVG010000060.1 GCA_021782315.1 Pseudomonadota bacterium
ATCTCCCCCGTGTTGTCGTTGTAGGCCGCGAAATGGATGGGTTGCGAGCCGTGGGCATTGGCCGCATCGCGCTCGCGCGGCGTGCTTTTCAGTATTTTCTGAACATCGCCGGCCGTCCCCATGCGGGCCGCATCGTGGATCGCCTGATCCTGTGCGCCGATGGTCTTTTGTTCCTCGCCGAAGGCCGGCCAGGCGATGATCAGACCAGCGGCGACCAGGCAGGCGAGCAGCCGGCACAAGATGGCCGATCCCTCTTTGCCTATCAATTGCATCCTCATTTTTTGCCCGCCCCCCGGTCTTTTTTCTCGCCTTTTCTGACGATATGAAAAAATACGGCCAGCGGGATCGCCAGACCAAGAAAGGCCAGCACCAAGGCCACAGACTGCATCATGTTGCTTCACTCCCCTTGAGATCGATTGGCGCCCCCTTGCGCACGAGCCACTTCAGAACGGCTGCGTAGAGGGCGTCCGGCTTGACCGGCTTGCTGATAAAGTCGCTCATGCCGGCCGCCAGGCAGCGCGCCTTGTCGTCGCTGAAGACATTGGCCGTCATGGCCAGGATCGGCAGTTCGGCGCAACCCGGCAGTCGGCGAATCTGTCGAGTCGCCTCCAGGCCGTCCATGCGCGGCATCTGCATATCCATCAGGATCAGATCGTAGCCGCCTTGTCGGGCAAGTTCCAGCGCCGCCAAACCATCCGGAGCGACATCGACTGCCTGCCCGGAAAATTCGAGGAGGCTGCGGGCGACTTCCTGGTTCACCGGCTCATCTTCGGCAAGCAGGATGCGGCAACCGGAAAACTCGCGGAGCAGACGCCGCTCGGTATCCTCCGCCGACGGCGTCTTCACTGCATCATCGACTTCGCCTGCCTTTTTCAGACGGGCGGTAAACCAGAAGGTGCTGCCGGCCCCCGGGGTGCTGTCCACACCTGCCTCGCCGCCCATCAGGTTAGCGATTTTCCGGGTAATGGCCAGGCCCAGCCCGGTACCGCCGTACTTGCGGGTCATGCTGTTGTCGGCCTGCTCGAAGACGTTGAAAAGACGGGGCAAGACCTCGGGCTCTATACCTATGCCCGTATCTTCCACGACGAAGCGCAGCAACACGCTCTCCGCATTTTCCTCTTCGACGCTGACCTGCAAGGCGATACTACCCGTTTCCGTGAACTTGACGGCATTGTTGGTGTAGTTGAGAAGGGCTTGCAGCAGACGCGTGGCATCGCCCAGCAGCAGCTCCGGCAGATTCCGTTTATCGACGACCAGCCGGAGATGCTTGGCATCGACCCTCTCCCGCAACATGTCGATCAGGGTATCGAGTATCTCATCGACCCGGAGTGGCGCCTCTTCCACGGCAAATTTACCGGCCTCGATCTTGGTCAGCTCGAGCACGGCGTTGACGATGCTGGTCAGGTGCTGGCAGGCCGCTTCCAGCTTGCCGAGCTGAAATTCCTGCTTGGGTGCCAGCTGACCGCGACGAATCAGGTGCGCCATGCCGGAAATGGCATTGAGCGGGGTCCGGATCTCGTGACTCATGTTGGCCAGGAAGGCGCTCTTGGCGAAATTGGCGGATTCTGCCGCCTCCTTGGCAGCCGACAACTCGGCGGTACGGGTCGTCACCAGCTCTTCGAGGTGCATGCGATAGGCGTTGAGCGAATCCTCGGATTGCTTGCGGCTCACCAGCCCGGCCAGAATGTCGGCGACCGAGACGACAAACTGCTCGGTCTGGGAATCGCGCTCGAAGCCGCGGGGCAGATAAAGCGTCAGCACGCCAAGCACCTTCAGGTCGGAAACCAGCGGAACGCTGTAATGGCCGTGGTTGGTCATCCCTTCGTAAGAGATACTGTGCGCTTCATCCACGCACTCCGAATACTGCACCCTGCCAGTGCCCGCGGCACGGCCGCAATGGCATTGGTTGAGAAACACCTTGGCGCAGAGCGAGAGGATTTCGGGCGGCAGGTCTTGCGACACCACCAGATCCAGATGTTGCCCCGTTTCATCCATCAGGAAAATGCCGCCCTTGGGCAAAAGGCAGAGCCACGAAACCGAAACCAGCCGAGCCAGGCAATGCTCGAGAATCTCCTTCAAGGAGCGGGGGGCCATGCTCAATTCCAGCAAATCCTTCAGGGTGGTCTGCAACTCGCTGTCCCGCTGCGCCCGCCCTTCGGCCATCCGACGCACGGTGATGTCCCGCGAGGAATTGAAGAGCGCGGGCTGTCCGTTCAATTCCAGGGGAAAACCGCTGACCTCGACATCGAGAAGAGAGCCGTCCTTGCGCCGATGACGGGTCTCGAACAAAGATCGCTGTGGCTGCGCCAACTGCCGCCGAAGGAGCGGTTCGAGTTGCGCTGCCTCGAAGCCGACATCCCATTGCCCTGCGTTCATGCCGATCACTTCATCGCGCCGATAGCCCAGCATGGCGCAAAACGAGTCGCTGGCCTCGATCACGTTGCCTTGCGTGTTCAGGATGTGAATGCCATCGCTGGCGTTGCGCAGCAGGGCAAGATTCTTTTCGCTCTCCAGGCGAAGCGCCAGCGTCGAGGCGACCCGTTGCCGGACCATGCGCCGCGACAGGAACAGTCCGATCGCCAGCAAGAACACGGTAATCGTTCCGACGACCAGATAAATCAACCACTTGACCTGGCGCGAGATATCTCCCAGGTTGTTGGAAAACGCTGCCTGGAGTGGCGTGAGCCTGGCGTTGATGGCATCCCGTTCTTCGGCCAGCCCGGCCAGAATCCGCTCATCCGGATTCCCGGACTCGATCAGGCTGTGCATCTGCCCGGCCAGCGCATCGAGATTGGCGATCTCGACATCGGCCCGGGCCCAGATCGCAATCGGCTTTTCAAGCAAGGGCGTATGCCGGAAGCGCAGATAAAGGCTGATCATGCCAGGGATGTCGTCGGGATGGTTGCCGCCGTCGAGGAATCCCTGGTAGGCCGCCGTCAGATCCGGTTGCGGCTGGTCCATGGCGAGGCGCGCCCGGCTGTCGCCCAGAGGAATGGCCAGCGCCTGGCGATAAGCCTGGAAGGCCTCCTCCGACCTTGTTCGTTCATAGGTCGTCAGGAGGTAAACCGCCGTTTTTTGCCCCTTGGACCAGAGACTCTCGCCGCTGACGTAGGCGCGCACGGAGGACATCAACTCCAGGCTGAAGGCAGTCATCCCGAGCATGAACGCAACGATGAGGACGAACGGCCAGGTGGTCTGCAACAGCAGCCGATTGACCCTGGCCTTGTCATCGGTACCTTTCGGTTGCTCAACAGCGCTGGAACCCATTTTTCCTTATTATCCTTGCGGTCCGGATTGCGTCCATTCTATCTTCTTGCCGAACTGTAGCGGAATCCTTTGCATTTCGGCCTGATTCGAAAAAAAATGAGCGCAGAGGCTGCCGTCGTTTTGCGTTTCCGTTACGACCGTCGAAGCCGCCACGATTGCCAGTACCCTCTTGCATATCGAGGCAGTCACGACCGGGCCCGAGACAAACCGGCCGATCCACTTCGGGAGCAATGCTAAAATTGCCGCCCGCCGTTTCAATCCAATCTCCCGATGCGCCAGCTGATTCTCGATTTGCTGCCGGAAAGCCCGCCAACGCTGGACAACTTCGTCGCCGGCGGCAATGCTGAGACCTTGGCCCTGTTCAGCGAATGGCTGGCCGGCAACCGCCCCGACGCCTCTTTCTGCCTCTGGGGAGAATCCGGTTCGGGGCGCTCACACCTGCTGCAGGCGAGCGGGTTCGCCTACGTCGACGCGGCCCTCGACCGCTCCTTGCAAACGGCCGCCGCAGACGCACAATTGGCCGTCGATCATGTCGATGCGCTGGACGAAACGGGCCAGATCGCCCTGTTCAACCATTTCAATCGCCTGAAAATGAGCGGCGGCATGCTGTTGACCGCCGCCAACCAGCCGCCGGCCCATCTCGCGCTGCGCGAGGATCTGCGAACCCGCCTCGGTTCGGGCCTGATCTGCCGCCTGCAGGCGCTGTCCGACGCCGAAAAGGCCGCCGCCCTCGCCGCCCAGGCACGGGAGCGCGCCCTCAAGCTGGCGCCGGAAGCCATCGACTACCTGATGCGCCACGCCCCGCGCGACATGCGCACGCTGTCCACCTTCATCGTCGCCCTCGACCGCTACACCCTCGAGCACAAGCGCGCCGTTACCCTGCCCTTGCTGCGCGAACTGCTCAACGAAACCCTGCCGCAGGACTCCACGCAATGAATCTCGCTCTCTTCGACCTCGACAATACCCTGCTCTCCGGCGATTCGGACTTCGAGTGGGCACAATTCCTGATCGGCAAGGGCATCGTCGACCGTGAATTGCAGGAAGCCAGGAACATCCACTTCTACGAACAATACAAGGCCGGGACGCTGGATATCTACGAGTTTCTCGCCTTTCAGCTGGCCCCCCTGGCCCGCCACCGGCGGGCCGAACTCGATGCCTGGCATGGCGAATACATGACCCGCCACATCCTGCCCATCATCGGCCAGGCGGCGCGGACGCTGGTCAACCGACACCTCGCCGCCGGTGATCTGTGCGCCATCGTCACCGCCACCAACAGTTTCGTCACCGGGCCGATCGCCCGCGAACTGGGCATCCCGCACCTGATCGGCACCGTGCCGGCCACCGACCTCGAAAAGGGGGCGTTTTCGGGAAAACCGCGCGGCACGCCGGCCTTCCGCGACGGCAAGATCGAACGGGTCGAAAGCTGGCTCGAATCGCTCGGCCTGTGGTGGGGCAGCTTTGCCGACAGCTTCTTCTACAGCGATTCGCACAACGACCTGCCGCTGATGGGCAAGGTCAGGACGCCGATCGCCGTAGACCCGGACGACAGGTTGCGCGCCCATGCCGGCGAAATGGGCTGGAAAATCATTACACTGCGGTAGAATCGGCTTTTTCCCGCAGCGTCCAGAACGCTCATCGAACGGTAATACGTGATCCGCAAATTCATTTCCCGCGTTTTCAGCGGCAAAAAGCCCAGGGCCGGCAAGCATGAACCGGCCGTCATTCCCGTCTCCAGCCACGGCATCACCCGCGACCGCATCAGCAGCGGCAGCCGGCGCGTTTGCGAAACCCTGCAGGCTCAAGGCTTCAAGGCCTACGTCGTCGGCGGCGCCGTGCGCGACCTGCTGATCGGAGCCGAGCCGAAGGATTTCGACATCGCCACCGATGCGACACCGGAAGAAGTCCGCCGCGCGTTTCGGCGCTCGCGCATCATTGGCCGCCGTTTCCAGATCGTGCACGTCATGATGGGCCAGGAAACGCTGGAAGTGACCACCTTCCGCGGCATGCTCGACGAAAAGACGAAGACCGACGAGCACGGGCGCGTGCTGCACGACAACGTTTTCGGCAGCCATGCCGAAGACGCCGCCCGCCGCGACTTCACAGCCAACGCACTCTATTACGATCCGGCCAGCGAAGCGGTCATCGACTATCACCACGGGGTCGGCGATCTCAAGCAGAAGACCCTGCGCATGATCGGCGAACCGCGCGCCCGCTACCGCGAAGACCCGGTGCGCATGCTGCGCGCCGTCCGTCTCGCCGCCAAACTCGGCCTGAGCATCGACCCCGAGGCGAGGCGTCCGATCCGCGAAATGGCCGACCTGCTCGAAAACGTGCCGGCCGCCCGCCTTTTCGACGAAATGCTCAAGCTGCTGACCTCCGGGCATTCGGTCAAATGCATCACCCAATTGCGCGACGAGGGCCTGCACCACGGACTGCTGCCGCTGCTCGACGTCATTCTCGAACAGCCGATGGGCGAGAAATTCGTCATGCTCTCGCTGGCCAATACCGACGCTCGCATTCGCCAGGAAAAAGGCGTCTCGCCCGGTTTCCTGTTCGCCACCCTGCTCTGGCACGAAGTGCTGGCCCATTGGGAAAAACGCAAGGCCAAGGGCGAACCGAAAATTCCGGCGCTCTACCAGGCGATGGACGACGTGCTCGACGTCCAGGGCGAAAAGCTCGCCATCACGCGCCGCATCGCCGGCGACATCAAGGATATCTGGGCCCTGCAGCCGCGCTTCGAAGCGCGGGCCGGCAAGCGTCCCTACGCGCTGCTCGAACAACCGCGCTTCCGCGCTGGCTACGATTTCCTGGTGCTGCGCGCCGAATCCGGCGAGGTCGAAGCGGAACTGGCCGACTGGTGGACGCGCTTCCAGCGTGTCGACGGCGAGGAACGCGCGGAAATGCTGCTGCCCGAACAAGCGGGCGACAAGAAACGCCGCCGGCGCAGGAAAAAACCTGCCGGCGACAGCGCGACCGCCACCCCATGAATACCGCCTTCGTCGCTCTCGGCGCCAACCTGGGCGATCCGGCGGCCAACCTGCGGGCAGCCTTCGCCGCCCTGGCCAACCTGCCGGAAAGCCGCGTCGTCCGTGCTTCATCGCTCTACCGCACGGCGCCGGTCGGCTTCGCCGAGCAACCCGAGTTCGTCAATGCTGTCGCCGAACTGGCCACCGCCCTGGCGCCGGAAGCCCTGCTCGATGCGCTGTTCGACATCGAACAACGCTTCGGCCGCATCCGCGCCGAAAGAAACGGCCCGCGCACGCTTGATCTCGATCTGCTGCTCTACAACAACCTGGCCATCGACCTGCCGCGCCTGACCCTGCCCCATCCACGCCTGCACCTGCGCGCCTTCGTCCTCCAGCCGCTGGCCGAAATCGCCCCGCACCAGATCATTCCCGGGCGCGGCACGGTCGCCGCCTGGCTGCCGGCCGTCGCCAACCAGGGCATCGTCAGGCTGTGACCGGCCTGCACATCCCCGTGCTCTGGCAGACGGTGACGCTGCTGGCCCTGTCGAACGTGTTCATGACCTTCGCCTGGTATTCGCACCTCAAGAACCTCAATGACCGGGCGTGGTGGGTCGCCGCCCTGCTCTCCTGGGGGATCGCCCTGTTCGAATACCTTCTGCAGGTGCCGGCCAACCGCATCGGCCACACCGAAATGAATCTCGGCCAGCTCAAGATACTGCAGGAGGTCATCACCCTGACCGTTTTCGTGCCCTTCGTCGTTTTCTACATGAACCAGCCGCTTAAGCTTGACTACCTGTGGGCTGCTCTGTGTATCCTAGGCGCCGTCTATTTCGTTTTCAGGACTTGAATGTCTGCCCAAACCATTACCCGCCGCCTGACCCAGGCCGATCTCGCCAAGCTCTATTCCGCCGGTGAGAAGGTCGCCATGTTCACCTGCTACGACGCCAGCTTCGCCCGCCTGCTCGATGGCGCCGGCGTCGATTCCCTGCTCATCGGCGATTCCCTGGGCAACGTCATCCAGGGCCACGACACCACCCTGCCGGTCACCGTCGCCGATATCGCTTATCACGTCGCAGCCGTCAAGCGCGGTTCCGACCGCCCCTTCATCATCGCCGACATGCCCTTCGGCAGCTACCAGGAATCCCCGGAACAGGCCTTCCGCAATGCCGTCACGCTGATGGCGGCCGGCGCCCAGATGGTCAAGCTGGAGGGTGGCCGGGAAATGGCCGGCACCGTCAGATTCCTGGTCGACCGCGGCATCCCGGTCTGTGGCCACCTCGGTCTGACGCCGCAGTCGGTGCACGCCCTGGGCGGCTACAAGGTCCAAGGCAAGGACGAAGCGAGCGCGCAGCGCCTGAAGGACGACGCACTGGCCCTGCAGAAGGCCGGCGCCACGATGCTCGTCCTCGAAGCCATCCCCGCCCCGCTCGCCGCCGAAGTCACCGCCCTGCTGCGCCTGATCACCATCGGCATCGGCGCCGGCAAGGACTGCTCCGGCCAGGTCATGGTGCTGCACGACGCCTTCGACATCCCGCCGGGCAAGAAGGCCAGGTTCGTCAGGAATTTCATGGCCGGCGCCGACAGCATCCACGATGCCGCCGGCCAAGCGGTAGCCGCCGTCAAGGATGGCAGCTACCCCGGTCCCGAACACACCTATTCCGCTTAAAGACATGCAAATCATTTCCGCCATCGCCGACCTGCGCTCGGCGCTGAAGAACCGTGGCCGCGTCGTTTTCGTCCCGACCATGGGCAACCTCCATGCCGGTCACATCAGCCTGATGGAACAGGCCCGCACTCACGGCGACACCGTCGTCGCGTCGATTTTCGTCAATCGCCTGCAATTCGGCCCGAACGAGGATTTCGACAAATACCCGCGTACCTTCCAGGCCGACTGCGACAGGCTGGAGGCCGCCGGCGTCGACCTGCTGTTCGCGCCGACCGAATCCGACCTTTATCCGGAACCGCAGGCATACACGGTCGAGCCACCGGCCATCCAGAACATCCTCGACGGCGAATTCCGGCCCGGCCATTTTCGCGGCGTCGCCACCGTCGTCCTCAAGCTGTTCAACTGCGTCCAGCCGCAGGCCGCCCTGTTCGGCAAGAAGGATTACCAGCAACTGATGGTAATCCGCAACATGACCCGCCAACTGGCCCTGCCCATCGACATCATCGGCGGCGAAACGGTGCGTGCCGAGGACGGTCTTGCCCTGTCGTCCCGCAACGGCTACCTGAGCACCGCCGAACGCGCCGAGGCGCCGCGCCTGTATCGATTGCTCAAGGGAATTCGCACCGCCATCCGGGCCGGCCGCAGCGATATCGAAAAACTCGAAACCGAGGCCCTTGCCGAGTTGGCGACCGCCGGCTGGAAATCCGATTATGTTGCCGTGCGGCAACAGTCCGACCTTTCCCCACCGACTGGCGAAAATGCCCCACTGGTGGCGCTTGCCGCCAGCCGCCTGGGATCGACCCGGCTCATTGATAACATTGAGATTTGACGCGGCCGGCTTATCCATAATTACGCCCGTTGACAGCAAATCCATTGCCGCTACAATGCGCTTCCCCCAACTGTCTGGATGAGTGAAACCATGCAGAGAACAATGCTGAAATCCAAGTTGCATCGCGTGACCGCAACCCACGCCGATCTGCACTACGAGGGTTCCTGCGCCATCGACGAGGACCTGCTCGAAGCTGCCAATATCAAGGAATACGAGCAGATCGATATCTGGAACGTCAACAACGGCGAGCGTTTCACCACTTACGCCATCCGCGCCGAACGCGGTTCCGGCGTCATCTCCGTCAACGGTTCGGCGGCCCGTCGCGCCGCCCCGGGCGACATCATGATCATCGCCACCTTTGCGTCCTATAACGAAATCGAGTTGGCCAAGCACGAGCCCGACCTGATCTACGTCGATTCGCAAAACCGCATCGTCCGCCGCGGTCACAAGATTCCGGTACAAGCCGCCGCCTGATTCCAAAATCACGCGTCGCCATCGAAACCCGCCGTTCGGCGGGTTTTTCTTTTATGTACAATCCAACGATAAAAACCACACCACAGTTGGAGAGAAACCATGGGCGTCATTTTCGCCAAGACCCGCAAAGGGCAGGAGGAGATCGCCACGAAAGCCGGGGGCCTGACGCCGCGCGTGCGCCGGGTGCTGATTTTCGTGGACGGCAAGAGAAGCGTGGACGAACTGCGCGGCATGCTGCAGTCAGACGATTTGCAACATACCCTGGGCATGCTTGAAGAGGCTGGCTACATCGAGGTTTCGGGCCTGGCCGACGATGCCGGCAAGCGTCTGCCGCCGCCGGCGCAACTGGCGCCGGTCGCCGCATTTTCGGAACTGCCGGCGATACCCGACCCGGTTCGCCTTCAGCAGGCACGCAATTTCATGACGAATACCCTGAATGCCTTTGCCGGGACCCTGGGCCATACCTCGCTGCTCGACCGAATCGAGCGGGCAACGGGCCACGCCGAACTGCGCGCACTGCATGACGAGTGGTACCACGCTATCGTCATGTCACGCGACGGCAAGCGCGAAGCCGAGGAATTGCGCGGCAAGCTGCTGGCCGTCATCTGACGGACTGAGCTGACAGCGGGAGCCGTACAGCCCCCGTTCCCGATCAGTCTTCGCTGCCCTCGCCTGCCTTCGGCTTGCGGACCCGGGGAGTTCGCGTTGCCCGTTTGGCTTTGGCCGGCGCCTGTTCGCCACTGACCGCATTCCCGGCCGGGAGCGGTTCGGCCATCCCGGCATCGCTAGCCAAAGGCGGTGTCTCCGTCGCTTTCGCCGCCTTGCGCGGCCGGCGGGTAGCGCGCCGCGCCTTGCCTTCGCCACCCTCCACCGGCGGCACGGCATCGGCAACAGCCTCGGCCGGTTGGAGCGGTTCACTGTCGACGACAGGCGCCACTGTCTCCGGCCCACTTCGTTCCTTACCGATACGCGAACGGCGGCCACCCCGGCGGCGCGCATTGCCGGCCGGTTCACCGTCAGGCGCCGACGCTTCTTCCTTCACTGAGTACTGCGCTTCGGCGACAACAGGGGCCTCGGCGACCGTCGGCCCGGCCCCGGGAAGAGCATCGCTCTCGGCGATGAGCGGACGCGGCTGGGCACGGAAAACGAAAGCGCCCTTGTCGTCGCGACCGAAGCCGATCAGATTGCGCGCGGCCGCCTCTTCGAGCAGGTTCCCGAAAGTCCGGAAACCGTAATAGCTTTCGTTGAAACCCGGGTTGCGACGCTTGACCACCTCCTTGAGTACGGAAGCCCAGATCCGCTCGCTTTCGCCACGATCGGCCATCAGGTCGACAAAGGTGGCGGCGACGATGTCCACTGCCTTGGTCTTGCGCTCCTCGCTCTTTTCGCGGCGCTTCAGTTCATCCTCCGGCGAACGCTTGGGCGCCTCGCCCCGGTCGCGCCGCGAGTTGCGCTGACTTTCGCGGTCGCGAACGAGGTCGTCGTAATAGATGAATTCGTCGCAATTGGTAACCAACAGGTCGGAACAGGATTGCTTGACGCCGACGCCGATGACTTTCTTGGCATTTTCGCGCAGCTTGGAAACCAGCGGCGAAAAATCCGAGTCGCCGCTGATGATCACGAAAGTATCGACGTGCGCCTTGGTGTAGCAGAGGTCGAGCGCATCGACGACCATCCGGATATCGGCCGAATTCTTGCCGGATTGCCGCACATGCGGAATTTCTATCAATTCGAAATTGGCTTCGTGCATGGCCGCCTTGAAAGCCTTGTAGCGATCCCAGTCGCAGTATGCCTTCTTGACGACGATGCTTCCCTTCGCCAGCAATCGCTCAAGCACTGGCCGGATGTCGAATTTGTCGTACTGGGCATCGCGCACACCGAGGGCTACGTTCTCGAAATCGCAAAAAAGCGCCATGCTGGCGGTATCGTTGGAAGAGGCCATGAAATGCTTTCATCAGAAGGAGTCGGAAGTATAGCGCCGACGCCGCTCTCCTCGGCGGCGCAAGTAATTCCGCTTTTTTAGCGGATATCAAAGTTCCCTTGGCACCGGGCACCGTACCATCGGCCGGCCAAACTATTTCCGAAAGGGGGAAAACAATGAGTGGCGCTTTCACCAAGTCGATGGCGCGGAACATATTTTACGGGGGAACGGTCTTCTTCTTCCTGTTGTTCCTTGCGCTGTCATTCGACACTTTGTCACAACTACCCAAGCGCGATATGCGGGCCAACATGACGCCGCAAATCGCCGAGGGCAAGAAGTTGTGGGAAACCCACAACTGTATCGGCTGCCACACCCTGCTCGGCGAAGGTGCCTATTTCGCACCGGAACTGGGCAACGTCGTCGTTCGCTACGGTGACGAGGGCGTCAAGGCATTCATCCAGAGCCGCCCGAAAGAAGGTATCCCGGGCCGCCGCAGCATGCCTCAGTTCAATTTCACCGACGAGCAACTGAACGCCATCGTGGCCTTCCTGAAGCACGTCAATTCGATCAACACCAACAACTGGCCACCCAACAGCCAGGGCTGATCGAGAGGAGAACTGAACATGCAATATAAATCGCAAGCGGTTGCAAAACCTTACTTCATCGCGGCCATCGGCCTGTTCGTCGGTCAAATCCTGTTCGGCCTGATCATGGGCCTGCAGTATGTGCTCGGTGACTTCCTGTTCCCCGCCATTCCCTTCAACGTGGCCCGCATGGTCCACACCAACCTGCTCATCGTGTGGCTGCTTTTTGGCTTCATGGGCGGCGCCTACTTCCTGATCCCGGAAGAATCGGAAACCGAATTGTTCAGCCCGAAACTGGCGCTGATCATGTTCTGGATCTTCCTGGTCGCCGGCGCAGCAACCATCGTCGGCTACCTGGCGGTTCCTTACGCCACGCTGGCCGAGCTGACCGGCAACAACATCATTGAAACCATGGGCCGCGAGTTCCTCGAACAGCCGCTACCGACCAAGGTCGGTATCGTCGCCGTGGCGCTGGTCTTCCTGTTCAACATCACCATGACGGTGCTGAAGGGCAAGAAAACCGCCATTTCGCTGGTGCTGCTGATCGGCCTCTGGGGCCTCGCCGTCTTCTACCTGTTCTCCTTCTACAACCCGGCGAACGTCGTTCTCGACAAGTTCTTCTGGTGGTGGACGGTGCACCTCTGGGTTGAAGGCGTATGGGAACTGATCCTCGGCTCCTTCCTGGCCTTCGTGCTGATCAAGACGACCGGCGTGGACCGTGAAGTGATCGAGAAGTGGCTGTACGTCATCGTCACCCTGACGCTGATCTCCGGCATCATCGGTACGGGTCACCACTACTTCTGGATCGGTACGCCGGAATACTGGCAGTGGTGGGGTTCGATCTTCTCCGCACTGGAGCCGATCCCCTTCTTCGCCATGACCGTGTTTGCCTTCAACATGGTGAACCGTCGCCGCCGCGAGCATCCGAACAAGGCTGCCGTGCTGTGGGCGCTGGGCACCGGTGTGATGGCCTTCCTCGGTGCCGGCGTCTGGGGCTTCCTGCATACCCTGGCCCCGGTCAACTACTACACGCACGGTACGCAGATCACCGCCGCTCACGGTCACATGGCTTTCTATGGCGCCTACGCCATGGTCAACCTGATGATCATCTCCTATGCCATGCCCATCCTGCGCGGCCGTGCTGCCAACAGCAACCGCTCGCAAGTGCTGGAAATGTGGTCGTTCTGGCTGATGACGGTGTCCATCGTCTTCATCACGCTGTTCCTGACCGCCGCCGGCATCCTGCAGGTCTGGCTGCAACGTGTTTCCGACACGCCGCTGCCGTTCATGGTGGCACAGGACAAGATCGCATTGTTCTACTGGATGCGTGAATGGGCCGGCGTTGCCTTCCTGATCGGTCTGATCGTCTATATCACCAGCTTCTTTGTCAGCGGTGAGGAAAAAGCCAGCTAAACGGCCGATTCGACCAAGCAGTATCCGGGGCGCGATCCGCAAGGACCGCGCCCTTTTTCATGCCCGAGACCAGATGACGAGAAGAAGGCGGGAACCGCCCCATCCGGCAACGGTCAGTCGGTGATACGCCTGGCAAGGCGGCCAGCACCCACTCTTGACCATCATCAAGCATTTGATTAATTGTCCATTTTTTAAAAAAATCCAGTATTTTTTCTCATTTTTGGGGCAAATCAAGACGGCCCTCCCCCGGCGGCAATACCATATCCCTCATGAACACTATCGCCCTAGACCCCGCCGAACACCATGTCAAACGCCTGCCCGGCGACCTTGCCATCTGGTTCTTCATCCTCGCGGAGATGGTGGCCTTCGCCGTCTTCTTCTCCAGCTACGCCTTCGCCCGCGCCAAGAACGTCGAGATGTTCAATCTCTACCAACAGACGCTGGATCGCAATCTGGGCGCCCTGAACACCCTGCTCCTGATCACCGGTTCGTGGTTCGTCGTCCTCGCCGTCCAGGCCGCCCACCGCGACGACCAGAAATCCATCTCGCGCAACATTCTGTTCGGTTTCCTTTGCGGCGGCGGTTTCCTGACCGTCAAGGTCATCGAATACGCCGCCAAGTTCGGGGCCGGCATTTCGCTGTCCACCAACACCTTTTACATGTTCTACATCTCCCTGACCTTCTTCCACTTCATGCACGTCATCCTCGGCATGGTCATCCTGGCCGTCCTCTGGAAGCAGTCCCGCGACGGCGCCTATGGCGCCCACAACGCGCACGGACTGGAAAGCGGCGCTGCCTACTGGCACATGGTCGATCTGCTGTGGATCGTTCTTTTCCCGCTCGTTTATGTGATGCGCTAATGATCAATACCCTGAAAAACCCGGCCAATCGCGCCTGGATCGTCCTCATGATCGCCACCGGCATCACCTGGTATCTGGGTGAGATAGGTGCCGCGGGCACCGCAGCCATCGTCGCCATGCTGCTCATCGCCTTCGTCAAGGGCCGGCTGGTCATCCTCGATTTCATGGAACTTCGCGCAGCCCCTTTAATGTGGCGTGTTCTGCTCGAAGGCTGGCTTATACTCGTCTCCAGCCTGATTCTGATCGCCTACTGGATTTCCCTTAAATGACCGAGCTGCCCTTCTACGAACCTTCCGGCAACGAAATTTCCCTCTTCGAGCACGCCTTCCACCAACGCCTGCCACTACTGATCAAAGGCCCGACCGGCTGCGGCAAGACACGCTTCGTTTCGCACATGGCGGCGCGCCTGAACCTGCCGCTATATACGGTCGCCTGCCACGATGACCTGACTGCCGCCGACCTGGTCGGTCGCCACCTGATTTCCGACAAGGGCACCTACTGGTCGGACGGCCCGCTCACCCGCGCCGTGCGCGAAGGCGGCATCTGCTATCTCGACGAGGTGGTCGAGGCGCGCAAGGACACCACCGTCGTCCTGCACCCGCTGGCCGATGACCGCCGCATCCTGCCCATCGACCGGACCGGCGAAATCCTCGAAGCCCCCCCCGGCTTCATGCTGGTCGTTTCCTACAACCCGGGCTACCAGAACCTGCTCAAGGGCTTGAAGCCTTCGACCCGCCAGCGCTTTGTCTCGATGCGCTTCGATTTTCCCAGCGCCGAGCGCGAAACCTCCATCCTGCTCGGCGAAACCGGCTGCGACGCCGATCTGGCCAAACGCCTGGTCGGTATCGCCAAGGCCTTCCGCGCCCTCAAGGACCGCGACCTGGAAGAAGTGGCCAGCACCCGCCTGCTGGTCTATGCCGCCACCCTGATCAAGTCCGGGTTCGACGTTTCCGCCGCCTGCCGCGCCGCCCTGGTCGAAAGCCTGACCGACGACGACGAAACGGTCGAAGCGCTGATGGAAATCGTCAATGCCACTTTCGGACGATGATTTCGGTTTCGAGGAGGAGAAGGCCGGGCAAAGCCTGGCCGTCCTCGCCGAAGCCCTCTACCTGATCAACCTGCTGCTGTTGCCGGGCATCGCCTTCGCGCTGCTCGCCGGACTGTGGTTCAAATACAGGAACAGCGCGCCGCCGCTGGCCCGCCAGCACCTCAAGCAGACCACCCTGGTCAGCCTGGTCGGCGGTTTCCTGATTCTCACGCTGTCCGGCCTCATCCTCTCGCTGGGCGGTCTCGACTGGCAATGGACCTGGGTAACGCTGATCCTGTATTTCACCTGCATCCATTCGACCCTCGTGCTCTTCGGCATGTATGCGCTGATCAAAGCCATGAACGGGCAGATGTGGCGGTTTCCGCTGATCGGCCCGAGCATCGACAAAGCGGGGCCATGACGGCCGCCCCGGCGGTGACGGCCAGCGAACCCGGTTTTTCGGCCTTATCAAATACCGACGGCACCGCCGGTGGGAAAATGTAGTCCATGGAAGAATTCATCGGAAAAATCTGGCACAACTGGGTGACCAAGGCCGCCGCCGGCCACTACCCGGAAGCTGCCGTCAAACTGGCCGAAGTCGAGAAGACGGCCGGCATCCTGTTTCGTGCCTTCGGCGGCGACCCGGGCCTCAAGGTCGCCGCCGCCACCTCGGCGGAACACGGCGCCCGGCGCCACTGGCTGCAACGCCTGGCCGGCAGCAACGAACGCGTGGCCCAGGGGCGGCGCGACGCGGAAACCCTGCGCCTGCCGCCGGAAATCGCCGCCTTTCCGGAAAAATCGCTGAACCGCGATCTCTATCTTTGGCTGGCCGCCCTGGCTGCCAGCGACGTCGCACCCGAGCAGCCGTGGTTCATCCGCAACCAAATCGCCAGCCGCCAGGCGCTCGAACGCTATCCCGGTCTGAAGGCGCGCTACCAGCGATTGCTCGCCGCCCACCTGGCCGGCCGCCTCGACCCCGGCCAGATGCGTGCCGACGAGGCGGCCCAGGAAAACTCCATCCGCCAGGCCCTGCGGCAACCGACCACGGTAGACGGCCTGCCGCCGCTCAACAACGTGAAATCGCGCCCGCCACAGCCCGTCCTGCTCTGGCTGATTGGCGCCGAACAGGGCTCCGGCACAACCAGGAGCACCGGCCAGAACGAGGCCCCGCCCCCCGAGGGCAGCGGCGGCAATGCGGTGGCGACCAAGGAAGCCCACAAGGCGGAAGAGGTGGAAACGCCGAACGACAAGAATCCGGTGCTCGCCATGTTCCGTGCCGAAAGCCTGCCGACCTGGGCCGAATACGTCCGGGTGAACCGTGCCTACGACGACAACGAAGACCCGAACGCCAGCGATGCGGCGCGCGACCTGGACAAGCTGTCGCTGACCCAGGATGGCGAAACGGCCAAGTCGCGCGTCAAGTTCGACCTCGACCTGCCTTCGGCCGCAGCCGACGACACGCCGATCGGTCCCGGCATCGCCCAGCCGGAATGGGACTACCGGAAGACTGAAATGCTGGCGGCGCACT
The DNA here is from genome assembly GCA_021782315.1 of Pseudomonadota bacterium. Taxonomy (GTDB): domain Bacteria; phylum Pseudomonadota; class Gammaproteobacteria; order Burkholderiales; family Rhodocyclaceae; genus Azonexus. The sequence continues at coordinate 16,536 of JAJXVG010000060.1, forward strand.
GCCTGATCCAGCCGATGATCGCCCGCGATGCCGGCTTGGCGGTTCTGCCCCTGGAACTCACTGCCACCGCAAAAAAACTGCGCGGCCAGTTCGCCGCCCTCGCCCCCCAGCGGCGCTGGCTGAAAAGCCAGCCGGACGGACAGGAACTGGACGTCGATGCCTGCGTCCGCAATCACGCCGATCGCAATTCCGGCCATACGCCGGAAGCCGG